>JBHHXI010000054.1:0-18659 GCA_046756945.1 Rhodospirillales bacterium | reverse complement strand
AGCGACGAGAAGGCCAGGAGAGCTTGACTTGGAACCCGCGATTAGAGAACGGATGGACACCGATGGACACGGATAAACAACGGTCCCGGGTCGACGGATCACACCGGCACGCGGCGATATTCGCGCGTACACGGCATTTCAGAAATCTTGAGTCTTTACGGATCAGCGCCCGACGGCCAGCCGCACCACCGTTTTCACGGTCAGGCCCTGGACGACGATGGAGAAGATCACCACCGCGTAGGTCATGGCGAGGATGGTGTCCCTGGCCGCGATGTCGGGGAGCGACAGGGCCAGGGCCACCGAGATGCCGCCGCGCAGGCCGCCCCACGTCAGCACCGGGACGGCGCCCCTGGTGAAGGTGCGCCTGAGCCTGAGCACGGTGAGCGGCGTCGCCACGCTGATGAAGCGCGCCGCGATCACCACCGGCACCGCGGCCGCCATGACCAGCGCGATCCGTCCGGTGATCGCCAGGGCGACGACCTCGAAACCGATGATCAGGAAGAGCACGGCGTTCAGGATCTCGTCGATCAGCGACCAGAACTTGTAGACGTGGTCCCGGGTCGTCTCGCTCATGGCGAGATGGGTCCCCGGATTGCCGATGAGAAGCCCGGCGACGACCACCGCGATGGGCCCGGACACGTGGATGGCGAAGGCGATGGCGTAGATCACCATCACCAGCGCCAGGGTGATCAGGACCTCCAGGTTGTGCTCGTCGATGGAGCGCATGGCGGCGAAGGCCACATAGCCGCCGACCAGGCCGAGCAGGGCGCCGCCGAACGCCTCCATGACGAACAGCTTGGCGACGCCCGCCGCGGTGATCGCCTCGCCCCCCGCCGCGCCCGAGGCGATGGCGACAAGGATGGTGAAAACGACGATCCCGACGCCGTCGTTGAACAGGCTCTCGCCGGCGATCTTGACCTCCAGGGATTCCGGCACGGTGACGGTCTTGAGGATGCCGAGCACCGCAACCGGGTCGGTGGGCGAGATCAGCGCCCCGAACACCAGGCACCACGCCAGCGGGATGTCCAGGCCGAACAGCCCGACCACGAGATACATGACCGTGCCGACGATGGCCGTGGAGATCAGCACGCCGACCGTGGCCAGGGTGCCGATCGCCCATTTGCGGCTCAACAGGCCGCCCAGGTCCACGTGCAGGGCGCCGGCGAACAGCAGGAAGCTCAACATGCCCTTCATCAACGCCTCGTGGAAGTCGATCTGGTCGAGGGTGCCCCTGAGCGCCTCGCGGAAGCCGAGGACGGGGACGGCGGCGTCGAGGCCGATGACGGCAAGCGACGCGAAGAGCGCGATGACCACCAGGCCGATGGAGCGCGGCAGCTTCATCCAGCGGTGGTTGACGTAGCCGAAGCCCGCCGCCAGGGCGAGGACGATGGCGGCCAGGTTGAACAGGGATAGATCGGTCATGTCGCCGTTCCTGCGGGGGAGGAATGGACCCAGAAGTAGCGCCTGCGGCGGGCGCTGAAAAGTCCTTTGGCGGCGCCGATCCGTGGTATGGTCCGGCATGGGGAAATGGGGCCGTGCGCCGGCGGCCCTGGAGAGCGAGGTGCCAGCGGATGGTTACGCGCGGTTTCAGACAGATACTGGCCGAGGCCAACGCGGTTATCGAGACCATTTCCGTGCCTGACGCGCAGGCCCTGGTCGGCGATCCGGACGTCGTCTTCGTCGACGTGCGGGAGACCGTCGAGCGCCAGGCGTCGGGCGGCATCAAGGGCTCGGTGCACGCGCCGCGCGGCTTCCTCGAGATCATCGCCGATCCGGAAACCCCCATGCACGTCGACAGCCTGGCCAGCGGCAAGCGGCTGGTGCTGTACTGCGGCTCCGGCGGGCGCTCGGCCCTGGCGGCGAAGACGCTGATCGACATGGGCCTGGAAAACGTCTGCCACATCGCCGGCGGATACGGGGCGTGGGTCGAGGCCGGCGGGCCGACGGACCCCTGAGCCGGGGTCCGGTACGGGCGGGAGAGCGAAATGTCGGAAAAGGTCCGGAAGTCCGACCCGGAGTGGCAGGAGCAGTTGACGCCGGAGCAGTTCCGCGTCGCCCGGGAGAGGGGAACCGAGAAGCGTTTCTCGGGCGAATACAACGACTGCAAGACGCCCGGTACCTATCGCTGCATCTGCTGCGGGGCGGACCTGTTCGGCTCCGACACAAAATTCGATTCCGGCACCGGGTGGCCGAGCTTCTGGGCCCCGGTCGCCGAAGGCGCCGTCGCCACCCGGCCCGATACCCGGTTCGACACCGACTTGACCGAGGTGCTGTGCGCCCGCTGCGACGCGCACCTGGGCCACCTGTTCGCCGACGGCCCGGAGCCGACGGGCCAGCGCTACTGCATCAATTCCGTGGCCCTGACGCTGAAAGCGACCAAACCGGGGGATGATTGACGGCCGGGGTTAGGGCGTTCCCGCGACCGCGTCGCCGGCCGGGCCGGCCCCTGAACGGCCCCGCCGGATCACCGCCCGCGGGGCACCGGCGGATACCGGCGGCGGTCAGGCCGGGAAGCAGTATTGCATGTCGGTGAAGCGTGCGCGCGTGTCCTTGACCGCGTCCTTCCAGTGGCCCGCGGGCCTGGCGTCGCCGTCGCGGATGATCTCGGCGATGAGCCCGGCGAGCTCCCGGAAATCGGCCTCCTTCATGCCGTAGCGGGTCATTTCCTGGGTCCCGGTGCGGACCCCGCTGGCGGCGGCGAAGCTGGCGTCGTCGGCGTAGGCCTGGGGGTTGGTGATGACGTTGTTGGCTTCCAGGATACTGGCGATGTGCTCGCCCCGGCCCCGCGCCGTGCGGATCAGCACCTGGTGGGTCTCGGTGAAGGCGCACGCCGCGTCGCCTTCCAGCACCAGGCCGGCGTCGGCGAGCGCCCGGGCGAAGGCCTTGGCGTTGGCGATCACCTGTTTCGGGTAGTCGTCCCTGAACTCCAGCATCTCGTAGGTGGCGCCGAGGAGCCCCAGCATGGTGCCCAGATGGTGGTTGCTGACGTGGCCGGGGAAGGCGCGGGACTCGATGGTGGTCCACAGCGGCTCGAAGACGGAACCGGGCTCGAAGTTGCCCAGCACGACGCCCCGCTGCGGCCCGAAGAAGGTCTTGTGGGTCGAGCCGGTGACCAGATCGGCCCCGTCGGCGAAGGGCTCCTGGAAGTAGGGGCCGAGCAGGCCCAGCACGTGGGCGGCGTCGTAGTGGATGATCGGCCGGGCCGGGTTGTCGCGGCCGAATTCCGCATGGATGAACCGGGCGATCTCGGCGATCGGCTCGGTGTGGATGATGACGCTGCGGCCGAAGACCAGGAGCTCCGGCCGGGTCCTCACGATCAGCTCCTTGGCGGCCTCGACGTCGATGCGGTGGGGGTTGTCCGCCTGCAGCGGGAAATGCTCGATGGCCGGGCGGCCGGTGCGCTCGTCCAGCGCCACGTAGTTCTTCAGCGCGCCTTGCGGCTGGGCGCTCAGGTGCCCGCCCTTGTTGAGGTCGTGGACAAGGATCCGGCCGATGAGCTGCGGCGCCTCGCCGGCGCGGTGGCGGTGCCTGAACTGCTTGACGGCGTCGTAGACCGTGTCGTTGGCCATCTGGCCGCTGATGACGCGGGGCTCGGCGTTGGTGCAGCCGAAGAAGGCGCGGAGCGCCGCCTTAAGCTCTTCCTCCTTGTCCATGATGAAGGCCGTGCCCTTGTAGTAGCGTACGTCCGGCGCCTCGGGGCCGAGCGCCTTCAAGCGGTTGTGCTCGTTGTAGCGGGCCTGGGGATCGGCGGTCGAGAGGGCGTCGACGAACGCCGACGTCGCCTGCTCGGACGGTATGAGGTTGATGCATTCCGTCCGCCGCCAGCTTGTATTGGCCCGTGACTCCCCGGCCAGGCGGCGGGCGCGGTCGGCGTGCCCCGAGGCGGCGGCCCGCGCCTGGACGGGCGGCGCCTGGAAACCGGTGTAGGGCCGGCCGAAGGGTGCCACCGGCCAAAGGTTGCGTTCCACCAGCTCCGCCGCCATGGTCTTCCCGCGGTCGTCCTCGATCTCCAGCACCACCGGCCGGTCGGCCCGGTAGCGGATGTCCGAGCGGACGAGGGCGAGGCCGATGGGCCGCATGCCGTGATCGTCGGACGGCGCGGCGGTGATGCCCTGGCCGTAGAAATGGCTGAACGGCACGCTGGTGCCCGACGTCACGTAGCCCGCGTGGCGGCCGTCGAAAAGGACCTTGTGCCCGGCGCGCAAGGGCCTGCGCCCGTCGAAGACGGCTATGGGCACGATCACCCGGGGAAGCACCCTTTCGTCCACGGGCGTCTCCATTTCGCCGCGCACGATGCGGATGAACTCGTCGCGCTGTTTCTCCAGTTCCGCGCGGCCCACATAGTCCCCGCCGTTGGGCGGGCGCACGGCGAACTTGGCCAGCCCGTTGGCGAATATCGGGATCTCCCGGCCTTCCGGGTCCTCGCCCAGTTCGTGGCCGTAAAGGGGAAGTCCCGCCTCCAGCCTGAGCGAATCCCGGGCCCCCAGGCCGACCGGCAGGGCTCCCTTGTCGACCAGGGCCTGCCACAAACGGTGCGTGACCTCGCTCCCCGGGAACAGCTCGAAACAGACCGATTCCCCGGTGTAGCCGGTGCGGGCGATAATGACATCGTGGCCGTCGAAGGTGGCGGTGCCGAGCCGGTTGCGCTTGTTCTCCGGCAGCGCGCCGGTGTCGATCACGTCTTCCAGCAGCTGCGAGGCATGGGGTCCCTGGAGCGAGACCATGGCCAGCGCGTCGCTCTCGTCGACGAGCTCCACGTCGCCGTCTTTGAGGTCCACCAGCCATTGCCAATCCTTCGCCCGGTTGCCGGCGTTGACGACCAGGAGGAAGTCGGCCGCGTCCAGGCGGTAGAGATAGGCGTCGTCGACGGCGCCGCCGGCCTGGTTGGCGATGAACGTATACTGGGCGTGCCCGGGATCGAGGGCGCGGGCGTTGTTGGTCAGCGCGGCGAGCAGGAAATCCTCGGCACCGGGGCCGCGGACGCGGAACCGGCCCATGTGGGAGACGTCGAAAAGGCCCGCCTGGCGCCGGGTCGCGAGATGCTCCTGGATGATGCCGGATGGGTATTGCACCGGCATGTGCCAGCCGCCGAAGTCCACCATCTTGGCCCCGGCCGCCTCGTGCCAGTCGTGGAGCACGGTTTTCCTGAGTTCGGCGCCGTTGGCGTCAGGCATGGCGGGGTCCTCCCTTGAATGGCGTTTTGCGGCTCCACTGCGGACCGCGGACAGGAGACAGAGTATCACAAAACGACGGCAACCGGACGCCCGCTTTAGGCTGCGGCCCGCTGTCCGCGGCCGCTGCTCTATCTCTTTTTCCTACCGCCTGGCCGACTGCGCCGCAGTGGACATAGCTGACATGCTTCTAATGAGCGGGGTTGTTCGCTATCGTGGCCTCGTTTCTGGAAGCCGTCTTGTGAATGGCGGCTGACAGGGGGCGGCAGTCCGCAGTGACGAGGGGGAGGGCATCGCGTTGCTTTACAGATATTTGCTCTTCGTCCGGTTCGCCCTGGTCAATACCGTGGCCACCGGGTTGTTGGTCGCCGCCTATTTCCAGGGATGGCTCGACGGAGTGTTGACGGCCTATTTGATGGAGCTGTCGGTCGTCATCTTCCTCGTCTTCCTGTATGGCCTCGTCCTCTGCGGCGCCGGGATTTGGCGCCACAGCGTGGAACTGAACGACGTCAAGGCGGGGACTCCCGACCCCCGGTCCCGGGCCGGCAGATACCTGAGCCAGGTCCGGGGGGCCAATCCCGAACGTCTTTCCATCAAGGCGGACGCTTTGCGGCTCAAATTCACCGACCGCATCGTCGGCGTACGCCATATCGCCAACACGCTGATCTTCCTCGGGCTGATCGGAACCGTCATCGGCTTCATCATCGCGCTGTCCGGGGTCGATCCGGCCGCCGCCACGGAGGTGGAGAACGTGGCATCCATGATTTCCATCCTCATCAACGGGATGTCGGTGGCGCTGCACACAACCCTGGTCGGCGCCGTGCTCTATATCTGGCTCATCATCAACTACCGGATCCTGGTGACCGGGACCGTCGATCTCATCGCCACGATCATGGAACTGGGATAAGTCCGTGCAGGAGCTCGACTATCTTGACGAGGACACCTGGGGAACGGTGTTCCGCGACGTCATTCTCCTCGCGCTCATCGGCTTCGTGGCGATGGTGATCATGCTGCTGCCGCACATCACCTCGGCGAAAAAGGAGGCCGAGGAACAGACGGCTCCGGGCAACGTCATCGTCGAAATCCATTGGCCGGCCAACCTGCCCGTGGACGTGGACCTGTGGGTACAGGCGCCGCGCGAGATGCCCGTGGGTTTCTGGAACCTGGGTGGCCACACCTTCAACCTGCTCAGGGATGATCTGGGTACGGAGGGAGACGCCACGGACGAAAACTACGAGATCTCCTACAGCCGCGGCATCCCTCCGGGCGAATACATCGTCAACGTGCACATGTACGGGCCTCTGCCGCGAAAGACCACCGTGCCCGTGAACGTGGTCGTCAGCGTCAAGAAAATGCTGGAGGACACGCGGCAGATCCTGAAGACGGTCGTCGAGCTGACCCGGCACAATCAGGAAGAGACGGCCTTCCGCTTCCGCTTGACCGCCGACGGCGACGTGGTGCCGGGCAGCGTCAACACCCTCCGGCGGCCGCTGATTACGGGGACGAACTGATGGATATCCTGTTCTATGTCTTTGCCGGCGCGACGGGAGTCGCCGCCGCGCTTGCCAGTATCGCCATCTGGGCCCCCCGGCCGACCCGGGTCAGGGTGCTCGCGATAACGATCACCGCGCTCTTCATCCCCATTGTCTACATGCAGTTGATCGAGATGCTGAGCAAGCCCAAGCCGATGAGCTTCGAATGGTACCAGCGCAACGCCGAGAAGGCGGTCGTGCTCGGCATCAGCCTGCACGAAGGGGAATCGATCTATCTGTGGCTGCGTCTCGCCGGGTCATTCGAGCCCCGTTCCTACGTCGTCCCGTGGAACCTGAAACTGGCGGAGAGGCTAGAGGACGCGGTCGACGACGCGGTGCGACAGAATTCGACGATCATCCTGAAGAACCCGTTTTACCGGAGAAGCATGGAGGAATGGGGCGATCTCAACTTCGATATCTTCCCGCCGCCGATGCCACCGCAGAAAAGGCCCCCGTTGCCGCCGCGCATCTTCAATCCCCGCGAGGAAAGCATCTGATACCAATGTCCGTGCCGTGACCCGGCCACCGGAAATTCGGGCGGAATAAGGCTGTTCCCGGGCGATCAGGCGGTTCTTCGGCAACCCCTTCCTTGTCCTTCCACGGTAAACGGCGGAGCCCGGAAATACCGGACGTTCCCCGACGAACACATCGCGGCCGGAATCGCCCGCGCCCGGCGGCCGCCAGGCCGGTGGGCGGGAGACGCCCGGGACGCACTTGCAAAGCCGGCGCGGACTGCCTAGCATCTGCCGACATCGAGAAAACGCCGCCGGACGAAAAAAAAGCGGTGAAAATGTATCCGTCCCCAAGCAAACCGCGCGGGGGCGCAACCTGGGAGGGGTATTACCATGAAAGGAATACGGTTCCGCCATCTGGCCGTCGTCGCGGCGGCCCTGGCTTTGGGGCTGGCTTCGGCCGCCGCCGACGCCAAGCAGAAGGTCAAGGTCGGCTTCATCGGACCGCTGAGCGGGGGCACGTCGTCGAACGGCATCGGCGGCCGCAATTCCGCCGACCTGGCGGTGCGTCTGCGCAACGCCGATCCCAAGGCCAAGTACGAATACGAGCTCATCGTGCTCGACGACGAATGCAAGCCGAACATCGGCGTCCAGGCGGCGACGAAACTGGGCGCCAACAAGGACGTCATCGCCGCCGCCACCCATTACTGCTCGGCGGTGGCCATTACCACGGTCGACGTCTATCACAAGTTCGGCCTGCCGATCATCGTCTGGGGCGCGGTGCTTCCCGACATCACCTACGGCAACAATTACAAGGAAGTGCATCGCGTCAACGGCACCATGATCAACCAGAACGAAACGGCCGCCAAGTTCATGACCGGGCTGGGGTACAAGACCTGGGCCATCATCCACGACACCACCGACTACGGCAAAGGCCACAACAAGTATTTCAGCAAGTTCCTGACCAAGAACGGCGGCAAGATCCTGGGCACCTTCGGCGTCACGTCGGACCAGCAGGATTTCTCGGCCGAGCTTACCAAGATCAAGTCCCTCAAGCCGGACGTGGTCTATTTCGGCGGCCTGACGCCCATCGGCGTGCGCATCCGCGCGCAGATGGAAAAGCTGGGTCTCAAGGCCCAGTTGGAGGGCACCTCGGGGATCGTCTCGGATACCTTCCTCCAGGGCTCCGGCCCCCTGGCCGAAGGCGTGTTGGCCTTCCGCGAAGGGGCGCCGACGGAAAAACTGCCGGGCGGCAAGTTCTTCCTCGCCCAGTACAACAAGCAGGGATATTCCGATCCTCCCGAGGCGTACGGCGCCTTCGCTTTCACCGCCATGAACCTGATCCTGGACACCATCGAGGCGGTGGGGCCCGACCGCAAGAAGGTCCGCAAGGCCCTGAACAAGGTCAAGGGCGCCAACGCGGCGAACACGATCACCGGCAAGGTCGCCTTCGACGACCACGGCCAGAACACCATCGCGGTGATCACCAAGTACGTGGCCCAGGACGGCAAATGGACGGTCTGGGAGGACAGCGACTACGCCAAGGGCGTGCGTAAGCTGAAAGGCAGGTAAGACCCGAGGCAGTATCCGGGCGGCCGGGCAGTGGCCCGGCCGCCCGTCCGCCCGCGGCTCCTTTATCGAATTCCGGACCTGAAGGCTCATCCCATGGATGTCGGGCTGTTTGGCCAGTACGTCATGAACGGCTTGATGCTGGGCATGATGTACGCCCTCGTCGCCGTCGGCTTCACCCTGTTTTTCGGGGTGATGGACATCATCAATTTCTCCCACGGCGACGTGCTGACGGTGGGCGCGTTCACCGGCCTTGCCACCTACCTGGGACTGAGCAAGATCGGCATCACCTGGGCCCCCGCCCAGGTGACGATCGTGCTGCTGGTGGCGACCATCTGCATGGCCGCGCTTGGCGCGGTGATCGCCCGCTACCTGGTGCTGCCGCTGAAGGCGGCGCCGGCCTTGAACACGCTGCTGCTGACCCTCATGCTGGGCACCGTGCTGCACGAGGCCATCCGGCTCTTTTACCCGCTCGGGGCCAATCCCCAGCGGTTCCCGCCCCTGCTCCCCACCGGGGCGTATTCCTTCGGCAATTTCACCCTCAGGATCGACAGCATGGTGCTGCTGCTGGCCGGGCTGGCGGTCATCGTCGGCATTCATCTGGTGATCAACAAGACCAAGCTCGGACTGGCCATTCGCGCCGTCGCCCAGGACGAGGAAACGGCCAAGACCATGGGCATCAACTTCACCCTCATCGTCCTCGTCACCTTTGCCATCGGCTCCGGGCTGGCCGCCTTCGCCGGCATCCTTCACGGCCTGTATTACAGCGAGATCAATTTCGCCATGGGCCTTTTGCTCGGCGTCATCGGCTTCTCCTCGGCCATCGTCGGCGGCCTGGGCAACATTTACGGCGCCATCATCGGCGGCTTCCTGTTTGCCGCCCTGCAAACCATCGGCGTCCTCGCCATGCCCTTTGCCAGCGCCTACAAGGACGTCTTCGCCTTCGGCGTCATCATTCTCATCATGGCCTGGCGGCCAACGGGCCTGATCAGCGAAAAGATCAGCGAGCGCGTGTAGCGCGATGAGCAGGGCGCGCGCCGTATTCGCCTTCCTGCTGCCCGGCATCGGAAGCGCCGTGGCGGTGACGGTCTACGTGATCCTGCTGCTTGCCGTGGAATCTCAGGCCGCCATCACCGCGCTCCTGGTGGCCGGCGTGATCGCGGTTCTGGCCGCCGCCCGGTTCGGCGGCATGGCCCGCATCGGGCGCAGCTTCGCCGAACGGGAAAACGCCATGAACGTGGTCATCGTCGTGGCGGTCCTGGCGGTGACCGGGTTTTTCTACGAGGACCATTTCGTCCTTCTGCTGGTGGCGACGGTGATCATCTATATCATCGCGTGTCTGGGGCTGAACCTCCAGTTCGGCTACGCCGGCACGCTCAATTTCGCCGGCGCGGCGTTCTTCGGCGTCGGCTGTTACACGGCCGCGGTGCTGACCAAAAGCACCCCTATGCCCCATCTTCTCATCCTCGTCGCCGGCGGCGTCATGGCGGCGGTCATCGGCTCGCTCCTGATCCTGCCCGTGCTGCGCACCCGCAGCCACTACTCCGCCGTGGTGACCATCGCCTTCGCCCTTCTGTTCAAGATCTTCCTCGAGGTCAACGACACCCTGGGCGGTCCCCAGGGCCTGCCCGTCGACGGCATGAACGTGTTCGGCTGGGAGTTCAACGACAACATCGAGATCGGCGAGGATATCGAGGTGGCCTTCTATGTGAACTACATCGTGGTCGGGCTGATCGTGCTTGCCCTCGCCTTCACCTTCGTCAGGCGGCTGGAACGCTCGTGGATCGGCCTCAATCTGGACGCCGTTCGCCTCGACGAAACGGCGGCGGCATGCTTCGGCCTCAACATTACGCGTTGGAAGATCACCGCGTTTACCCTGGGCAATTTCCTCACCGGCGTGGCCGGCGCCCTGTACGGCATGATGATTGGCTTCATCGCGCCGACCAATTTCACCTTCGGCGATTCGCTGATCCTGGTGTCCATCATCCTGCTCGGCGGGATCGGAAATCCATGGGGACTGGTGGTGGCGACGACGATTCTCATCATCGTGCCGGAGAAGCTGCAGGTCATCCAGGAGTACCGGTTCCTGCTTTTCGGCGCCATGGTCATCCTGATCCTGCTGTTCCGTCCCGAGGGCCTGCTGCCGCGGCCGCTCAGGACCTACCTGCCGGGGTGGCAACCGAAATGACCGGCGCGGCGGATGTCCTTCTGGTGTCGCGCGACCTGAGCAAGCGGTTCGGCGGCCTGGTCGCCGTGGATTCGCTGGATATCGCGGTCCGCCCGCAAGAGATCCTCGGCCTGATCGGCCCCAACGGTTCGGGCAAGACGACGTTCTTCAACGTCGTCACCGGCATCTATCCGACGAGCGGCGGCGTCGTCGAATTCGACGGCAAGGACATCACGGATCTGTCGCCGCAGGCCGTCTACCGGGCCGGCATCGCCCGTACCTTCCAGCGTTCGCGGCTGTCGTTGTCGTTGTCCGTTTTCGACAACGTCATGGTCGGCAATCACATGCGCCTGGACCAGGGCCTGTGGTTCAACCTGGTCGTGCGCAAGGACTTCGAGCGGCAGTTCAAGGAGAATTTCGAACGCGCCCGGGAGCTGGTGAAGGTGTTCGACCCGCCCCTGGCCGACCGCATGTTCGAGGCGGTCGGCACGTTTCCGATGATCGACCGCCGGCGGATCGAGATCTGCCGCGCCCTGATCAGCCGCCCCAAGCTTCTTTTGCTCGACGAGCCGTCGGCCGGCATGACCCACGACGAGACGAAGGAGCTGATGGACGATATTCTCGAGATCAGGGAGCGCCTGGAGGATTTGACCATCATCATCATTGAGCATGAAATGGGCGTCATCGAGCGCATCACCGACACCTGCGTGGTCCTCAACTTCGGCCAGAAGATCTGCGAGGGCCCCTATCAGGACGTGGCGGAGGACAAACTGGTGCAGGAAGCCTATCTGGGGATCCAATGAGCGGCGGCGACGAGAACGCATTGATTGTCGAGGGCGTGTACACGGCGTACGACAAGGCCGACGTCCTCGAGGACGTCTCGCTCAGGGGCGAGCCGGGCAAGATCACCTGCCTCCTGGGCTCCAACGGCTCCGGCAAGTCGACGCTCATTCGTTCCATCCTTGGGCTGACGCCGCCCAACCGCGGCCGCATCGTCTTCGACGGCACCGAGCTCACGGGCCTGCCCACCCACAAGATCATCGCCACCGGAATCGCCTGCATCCCCGAGGGCCGGAAGGTGTTCCCCAAGCTGACCGTGGAGGAAAACCTGCAATTGGGCGGCTATCAGGAGACCTCGGCCGACGTCGTGCGCGGGCGTCTCGAGCAGGTGTACGGGACCTTTCCCAAACTGAAGGAACGCAAGGAACAGATCGCCGGCACCCTGTCCGGCGGCGAGCAGGCCATGGTCTCCATCGGCCGCGGCCTGATGGGCGCGCCCAAGCTTCTGCTGCTGGACGAGCCGTCGCTCGGGCTGTCGCCGATCCTGGTCAAGGACAACTTCGACACCGTCCGGCGCATCAACGAACACGGAGTTACCGTATTCCTCGTCGAACAGAACGTCCGCCAGACCCTTGCCATCGCCGATTACGGCTATGTGCTCTCCAAGGGGCGCGTCGTCGCCCACGGGACGCCCGACGTGCTGGGCCGGACGAAGGAGGTCCATGAGGCCTATTTCGGCTGAGCGCCCGCCGGGCGCCGTGTCCAACACCCAGGACACTAAGGAAGAGGAACCCATGCCCGCCCCACCGTCCGCCCTGGAACTGACCCGCCAGCTGTTGCGTTTCGACACGATCAATCCGCCTGGCCGGGAACGGGCCTGCGCCGAGCACCTGGGCCGCATTCTGGAGGGCGGCGGATTCGAGGTCGGGTTCCACGAATTCGCCGAGGCCCGGACCAGCCTCATCGCCCGGCTGCCGGGCAGCGACGACAAGCCGCCGCTTTGTTTCACCGGCCACATCGACACGGTGCCGCTGGGCGCCCAGCCGTGGCGGGGCGACCCGTTCAGCGGCGAGATCGACGACGCCAGGCTCTACGGCCGCGGCTCCAGCGACATGAAAAGCGGGGTCGCCGCCTTCGTCATCGCGGCGCTCGATCTGGCCCGGTTGTCCCGGCCCGCCGGCGGCCTGGTCCTGGTCATCACCGCCGGCGAGGAGACCGGGTGCGAGGGTGCCTATCACCTGGCCCGTCTGGGCGAGGTCCTGGGCCGGGCCGGGGCCATCGTCGTCGGCGAGCCAAGCTCCAACCAACCCTTCGTCGGCCACAAGGGGGCGTTGTGGCTGGAAGCCAGGACCCGGGGCGTGACCGCCCACGGATCGATGCCGGAAAAGGGGGTCAACGCCGTTTACAAGGCGGCCCGCGCGGTGCGCACGCTGGAGGACTTCGGCTTCAACGTGGCGCCCCATCCCCAACTCGGCACGCCGACCCTGAATGTGGGCACCATCCATGGCGGGCTGAACATCAACTCGGTTCCCGACGAATCCGTTGTCACCATCGATATCCGCACCGTTCCCGGCCAGACCCACGAAAGCCTGAGCGGCATGCTTGCCTCCGACCTGGGCGGGGACGTGGAGCTCCGCCCGCTGGTCGACGTGGAAGGGGTGTGGACGGACCCGCACGATCCGTGGATGGAGGACGTCTTCGCCGTCATGACCGACATCCTGGGCGAGCCCCCGGGCATCCACACCGCCACGTATTTCTCCGACGCCTCGGTCCTGACCCCGGCCTACGGCGGCGTGCCCACCGTCATCCTTGGCCCCGGCGAAGCGGCAATGGCCCACCAGACCGACGAATACTGCCACGTCGAACGCATCGGTCAGGCGGTCGAGGCCTACGGGCGGGTGGCCAGGGCCTGGTGCGGATTCTGAGGAGGCGCGATGATGGAAAAGGTCCGGAAGTCCGACGCGGAATGGCTCAGGCAGCTCACGGCGGAGCAGTTCACCGTGACCCGGCAGAAGGGCACCGAACGCCCCTTTACGGGCAAATACAACGCCTGCAAGATCCCCGGCACCTACCACTGCGTCTGCTGCGGGGCGGCCCTGTTCGGCTCCGCGGCCAAGTTCGACTCGGGCACCGGCTGGCCGAGTTTTTTTGCCCCCGTCTCCGAAGACGCCGTCGCCACCGAGTCCGACGACAGCCTCGGCACGGTCCGCACCGAGGTGCTGTGCTCCCGGTGCGATGCCCACCTGGGCCACGTTTTCCCCGACGGCCCGGCGCCGACCGGCCAGCGCTACTGCATCAATTCCGCCGCCCTGAAACTGCACCAGGAAAAACAGGGCGACGCGTGACAGGCCGCTGAATGCCCCTCATGGGCCGCCGATCTCATGGCCGGCGAGCCGCTCGAGGGCGCGGACCATCGCCGAGTGGTCCCAGTCGGCGCCGCCCTGCGCCGCGCAGGCGTTGAACAGCTCCTGGCAGGCGGCGGTGTTGGGCAGGCTCATATGGAGGTCGCGCGCGCCCTGCAGGGCGAGGCCGAGGTCCTTCTGGTGCAGCGTGATGCGGAAACCCGGGTCGAAGGTGCGCTTGATCATGCGTTCCCCGTGCACCTCGAGGATCTTCGAGGACGCGAAGCCGCCCATCAGGGCCTGGCGCACGGTGGCGGGATCGGCGCCGGCCTTGGCGGCGAAAAGCAGCGCCTCGCCGACCGCCTCGATGGTCAGGGCGACGATGATCTGATTGGCCACCTTGCAGGTCTGGCCGTCGCCGTTGTTGGTGCCGATGAGGGTGATGTTCTGGCCCATCAGCTCGAAAAGCGGCTTGACCTTGTCGAAGGCGTCCTCGGGTCCGCCGACCATGATGGTCAGGGACGCCGCCTTGGCGCCGACCTCGCCGCCGGAGACGGGCGCGTCCAGGTACTGGCAGCCGCGATCGCCGACCTTGGCGGCAAACGCCTTCGTCGCGATCGGCGAAATGGAACTCATGTCGACGACGATCTTGCCGGCGGCCAGGCCTTCGGCGACGCCATCGGGACCGAACAGCGCGTCGTCCACGTCCGGGGTGTCGGGCACCATGAGGATGATCACCTCGGCGTTGCCGGCCACTTCGCCGGCCGATGCGCACACGTTGGCGCCGTTTTCCACGATCTCGGGCGGCACCGGCGAGCGATGCCGGACCACATGCAGTTCGTGGCCCGCGGCCTGCAGATGGCCCGCCATCGGGCGCCCCATGATGCCTAGACCGATAAAGCCGACTTTCGCCATCTTGTCCTCCCTTTCGAACCGTCCTTAAGAGATGTCACACCGTTTGTGGCCTCTCCTATACCGTAATTCCAGGCCGAACTGTGCTATAAAGGCCGGCCAGCACCCTAATACGTCGAGGCCCGGTTCATGAGCAAGAAACCCGTCATATTGGTTACCCGCAAGCTGCCCGAGGCCGTCGAGGACCGCCTGCGCCGCGATTACGACGCCCGGCTCAATCCCGATGACCGGTTGTACACGAGCGACGAGGTGATCGAACGGGCGAGCGGCGCCGACGCAATCCTGCCCTGTCACACGGAACGGTTTTCAGCCCAGGTGATCGAGCGCCTCCCCGACAGCGTCCGCGTCCTCGCCAACTTCTCGGTCGGGTTCGACCATGTGGATCTGGAGGCGGCGAAGGCGCGTGGTCTCGTCGTCACCAACACGCCCGACGTGCTGTCCGACGCCACCGCCGAATTGACCATGTTGCTGATGCTGGGGGCCGCGCGGCGGGCCAGCGAGGGGGAGCGCCTGGTGCGGTCGCGCGAATGGCGCGACTGGAGCCCGAGCTTCATGGTCGGCACCCAGGTCACGGGGAAGCGACTGGGCATCATCGGTCTCGGGCGTGTCGGGCAGGTGACGGCGCGCCGGGCCCGCTGCTTCGAGATGACCATTCACTATCACGACATTCGCCGCCTTCCGCCCGAACTGGAGGCGGGCGCCGTCTATCACGAGACCGTGGAGGATCTGCTGCCCCATTGCGAGTTCCTGGCCATCCACTGCGTGGCCAGTCCGGAAACCCATCATTTGCTGAACGCGGAACGCATCGCGCTGTTGCCGGACGGGGCGATCGTCGTCAATGCGGCCAGGGGCAGCATCGTCGACGACGAGGCGCTGATCGCCGCGCTCAAGTCCGGGAAACTGACCGCCGCCGGCCTCGACGCCTACAACGACGAACCCGATATCCACCCCGGCTACCGGGAGCTTCCGAACACGTTCCTGATGCCCCATATCGGCAGCGCGACGCGGGAGACCCGTGACGCCATGGGTTTCAGGGCGCTGGACAACCTGGACGCCGTATTCGCCGGCCGAGAGCCCCGCGACCGGGTCGCCTGAGGTCTCCGGCGGCGTCGGAACCCCTGTGCAGGCCCGGAGTTCGAGGATATGCGTTCCCGGGCGGGGCATGGGCGCAAACGGGGCCGATCGACTGAACGATCACCAACGATCGCCGCGCCGGGAAACGTGCGGCGCGGCCGACCGTGGGCGCACGGATGGTTTCATGGAGATTGCCGGCGGATCAGAAGCCCTGCCAGTACTTTTGCAAGTCGTCATATAAGATTCTCGTAAGATTCTCGCGTGTTTTTTGGAAAAGTCTTGCGATCTACCGGGAAATACCGGAAATTGTCCCACGACTGATGACCGCCCCTGGCTTTTTCAACAAACCGGGAGCGATCGTTAAAGGACGAACCGAAAGAGGGGAATCCAAGCCGCATACGCTTGCGAGGGCTGGTGTAAGGCCGGGTAAGAATCGGCGACGGTTCCGATGGTTCTCTGTTCGGAAGACATCCTTAATCGTTAGGGAGGAGAAAACAGAATGAAAGATCGGAAAATTGCTGACAAGGCACCCGCGAAAAGCAAGGTGTCGCGGCGCAAATTCCTGAGGGCAGGTGCCGTCGTGGCCGGTGGCGCGGCGGCAACGATCGCCGCTCCGAATGTTTCCCGGGCAGCGACGACGACCCTCAAGATGCAATCGTCCTGGGGAGCCACGAGCCCGTTCCAGGACATGGCCAAGCAATACGTGCAGCGCGTCGAGGCGATGTCGGGCGGGCGGCTGAAGATCGACCTGCTGCCCTCGGGCGCCGTCGTCAAGGCGTTCCAGGTGCAGGACGCCTGTCACAAGGGCGTGCTGGATGCGGCGCACACGGTGACCGCCTACTGGTATTCCAAGAACAAGGCCGCGTCGCTGTTCGGCACGGGCCCGGTCTTCGGATGCAACGCCCCGCAGATCCTGGCCTGGATTCACTTTGGCGGCGGCAAGGAGCTCTTGGTGGAGCTGGAGCGTGACATTCTCAAGCTCAACATCCTCAGCTTCTTCGCCATGCCGATGCCGACGCAGCCCCTCGGCTGGTTCAAGTTCCACGTCACCAGCCTCAAGCAGCTGAAGGGCCTCAAGTACCGGACGGTCGGCCTGGCCACGGACATCATGCAGGGCATGGGGCTCAAGGTGACCCAGCTTCCAGGCGGCGAAATCATGCCGGCCCTGGAAAAGGGCGTCATCGAGGCGTTCGAGTTCAACAACCCGACCGCCGACTCGCGCTTCGGCGCCCAGGACGTGTCCAAGCACTATCACATGGGCAGCTATCACCAGGCGGCCGAGTTCTTCCAGATCATATTCAACAAGACGAAGTTCAACGGCCTGCCGAAAGAGCATCAGGCAATCCTCGAATATAGCGCCGAGGCGGCCAACACGGCCAACTACGGCTGGGCCATGGACCAGTACTCCAAGGACCTCCAGTGGCTCATGAAGCCGCCGCAAAGCGTCAACATCTGGCGCACCGGAGAGGATATCCTGAAAGCCGAGCTCAATTCCTGGGACAAGGTCCTCAAGAAACTCAACAAGGATCCGTTCTTCAAGAAGGTGGTCGACAGCCAGAAAGCCTGGTCCCAGCGCGTTGCGTTCTACGACATCGTCAACGCGGCGGACTACAAGCTCGCCTACGAGCACTACTTCCCGGGCGCGCTGCCGTTCTAAGGACGGCCGGTTGGCGGGAACCACACTTTCCGTCGGGAATACAGGGGCGGCGCCGTCGCGCGCCGCCCCGCCCGCGTTATAGGACCTAATCGCTGGTTCCGGAGAGTCTTCTATGGACCGGTTCATATTAATCGTCGACAGCTTCACCGCCTGGGTCGGCAAGGCCTTTGCCTGGTGCATCCTTCTTCTGACCGCCGGCACCGCCTACGAGGTCTTCGTCCGCTATGCGATGCGCGACCCGACGTCGTGGGCGTTCGACATGAGCTACATGATGTACGGGTCCCTGTTCATGATGGCGGGGGCCTACACCCTGTCCCGCGACGGCCACGTGCGCGGCGACGTCATTTTCCGGTTGTGGAAGCCCAAGATCCAGGCGGCCATAGAGGTCGCTCTTTATTTCTTATTCTTTTTCCCGGGAATCATCGCGTTCATCATTGCCGGCACCGATTACGCCGCCGAGTCCTGGTCGTATAACTACGGTACCGGGGAAGTGAGCATCAATAGCCCGGCCAACGTGCCGATCTCGCAATTCAAGACGGTCCTGCCGGTCGCCGCCGGGCTTCTGTTCCTGCAGGGGCTCGCCCAGGTCTGCCGGTGCATCGTCTGCCTGAAGACCGGCGTATGGCCGGAGCACCTCGAGGACGTGGAGGAATTGGAGAAGGTCCTCACCAAGGAGCACCAGGAGCATGAGGAAGAAGAGCAGCGCCGGGCCGCGGCGGCGGGCCAGGGAGGCGCCTGATGTCCGATCCCGCCGTTGCCGTGGTCATGCTCGGCATCTTCATCCTCACGATCATGCTCGGCTTCCCCATCTGCTTCACCCTGATGGCCATGGGGGTCTTCTTCGGCTACTACGCCTACTACGATGCGGAGCGGATGCAGAGCATCTTCGACAACCGGATCTTCGACCTTCTGGTCAACCAGACATACTCGGTGATGGCCAACGACGTGCTGGTGGCGGTGCCGCTGTTCCTGTTCATGGGCTACATCGTCGAACGCGCCAACC
>JBHHXI010000053.1:0-18771 GCA_046756945.1 Rhodospirillales bacterium | reverse complement strand
GGCACCGCGGCCAAAGTTGTCTCGGACGACTTTATCTTGTAGGTGATCGCGCCGACGATGAAATCGAGGGTCTGCCCGTCTTCGCTGAACGGCAGCATGGCGCCGCGGAACAGGGCCGTGGAGCCGTCGGTGCCGACGTGCTCTTCGGCGAATTCCACGGGCGCCTTCCTGTCGACGACGTCGATATAACGCCGGGCCACCTCGGCCAGCAGGGTGTCGGGCGGCACCGCCCACAGCGGCTTGAGGGTTAAATCCTGCCCGCATTCGTCGGCGAGCGTCTTGCCGACGAAGCGGAAAATCGGGTCGTCGGCGCCTTTCGCGAGATCGAGGGCGAAGGCGTTCGGCCCAAGGCCGGTCACCGCCTCCATGCGGAAGTTCGCCCGCGACGGGAACTGCTGCTCACCGCGCAACGTGTTCCAGTAATCCCGGAGACGCTGGGTGACCCGCTCCTCGGCGGGGTCCTGCGCCAGCGTCTCGGCCTCCAGGATCGTCGTCAACTCGGACCGGCTCATGGCAATGCGCCCATTTCCAGTGCTGGGAATCGGGGTCACGGTAAAGCACCAAGGTTAACCTTTGATGAACAGAACGGGCGCGCATGGGGCGGGGGCGTGGCCGTGGCGGAACACTATGTCTCCATCAGCACGGAACGCCGCCCGGGGACGATGCGGCGGAACGAAAGGGCCTCGGCGATGTGGATGCGCCGGACGCCGTCGCCGGCCTCCAGGTCGGCGAGCGTGCGCGCCACCCTGAGCACCCGGTGGTAGCCCCGCGCGGTGAGACGCATGCGTTCCGCCGCCTCGGTCAGCAGCCGCCGGCCGTCCTCGTCCGGCGCCGCCACCTCTTCCAGCAGTTTGCCGTCGGCCTCGGCGTTGGTGCGGACCGGCGGGTTCGATTGCCGGGCCTCGTAGCGCTCCTTCTGCACGGCGCGGGCGGCGGCGACCCGGGCGGCGATGCCGGCCGAGCCCTCGGCCGGGGGCGGCACCGACATGTCGGCCGGGTTGACCGCCGGGACGTCGACGTGCAGGTCGATGCGGTCGAACAGCGGTCCGGAAATTTTCGACTGGTACTCGGCGGCGCATCGGGGCGCCCGCGTGCACGCCTGGGCGGGATCGTCCAGGTAGCCGCAGCGGCACGGATTCATGGCGGCGACCAGCTGCCCAAGGCCGGTCACCGCCTCCATGCGGAAGTTCGCCCGCGACGGGAACTGCTGCTCACCGCGCAACGTGTTCCAGTAATCCCGGAGACGCTGGGTGACCCGCTCCTCGGCGGGGTCCTGCGCCAGCGTCTCGGCCTCCAGGATCGTCGTCAACTCGGACCGGCTCATGGCAATGCGCCCATTTCCAGTGCTGGGAATCGGGGTCACGGTAAAGCACCAAGGTTAACCTTTGATGAACAGAACGGGCGCGCATGGGGCGGGGGCGTGGCCGTGGCGGAACACTATGTCTCCATCAGCACGGAACGCCGCCCGGGGACGATGCGGCGGAACGAAAGGGCCTCGGCGATGTGGATGCGCCGGACGCCGTCGCCGGCCTCCAGGTCGGCGAGCGTGCGCGCCACCCTGAGCACCCGGTGGTAGCCCCGCGCGGTGAGACGCATGCGTTCCGCCGCCTCGGTCAGCAGCCGCCGGCCGTCCTCGTCCGGCGCCGCCACCTCTTCCAGCAGTTTGCCGTCGGCCTCGGCGTTGGTGCGGACCGGCGGGTTCGATTGCCGGGCCTCGTAGCGCTCCTTCTGCACGGCGCGGGCGGCGGCGACCCGGGCGGCGATGCCGGCCGAGCCCTCGGCCGGGGGCGGCACCGACATGTCGGCCGGGTTGACCGCCGGGACGTCGACGTGCAGGTCGATGCGGTCGAACAGCGGTCCGGAAATTTTCGACTGGTACTCGGCGGCGCATCGGGGCGCCCGCGTGCACGCCTGGGCGGGATCGTCCAGGTAGCCGCAGCGGCACGGATTCATGGCGGCGACCAGCTGCACCCGGGCCGGGTAGGTGACGTGGGCGTTGGCCCGGGCGACGGTGGTGCGGCCCGTTTCCAGGGGCTGGCGCAGGGCCTCCAGGGCCGGGCGCTGGAATTCCGGCAGCTCGTCCAGGAACAGCACGCCGAGGTGGGCCAGGGACACCTCTCCCGGCCGCGCCCGGAACCCGCCGCCGACCAGCGCCGCCATGGAGGCCGAATGGTGGGGATCGCGGAAGGGCCGCCGGCGCACCAGCCCGCCCTCGGCGATGGCGCCGGACAGGCTGTGGATCATGCTCACTTCGAGGGCCTCGGAGGCGTCGAGCGGCGGCAGCAGCCCCGGCAGGCGCGCCGCCAGCATCGACTTGCCGGCCCCCGGCGGACCGATCATCAACACGTTGTGGCCGCCGCCGGCGGCGATCTCGAGGCCGCGCTTGGCGCTCTCCTGGCCCTTGATGTCCCGCATGTCGGGGTAGTCCGCCTCGTCGGCCACCACCCTGGGCTCGGGGGGCGACAGCACCTGGGTGCCCTTGAAGTGGTTAATCAGGGCGAGCAGGTTGGGCGGCGCCAGGACCTCGATCTCGCCCGCCCACGCCGCTTCGCCGCCCTGGGCCGCCGGGCAGACGAGGCCCAGCTCGCGCGCGTGCGCGTGGATGGCCGCGGGCAGGACGCCGGCCACCGGGCTCAGCGCCCCGTCCAGCGCCAGCTCGCCCAGGGCCGTGTACCCGGCGATCTCGTCGCCGGGCAGCACCCCCATGGCCGCCAGCAGGCCGAGGGCGATGGGCAGATCGAAGTGGCTGCCCTCCTTGACCACGTCGGCGGGCGAGAGATTGACGGTGATGCGCTTGGGCGGCAGCGCCAGTCCCATGGCGCTCAGGGCGGCGCGCACCCTCTCGCGGCTCTCGCCGACGGCCTTGTCCGGCAGCCCGACCACGGTGAAGGCGGGCAGGCCCGTCGACATGTGCACCTGGACATCCACGTCCAGCACCTGGAAACCCAGGAACGCCACCGTATTGACGCGCGACGCCACGGGGTGCGCCTCCCTCCCTTGCCGCCCATCGGTTGAGTTGGATTGTAGGCGGCGGGCGGCGTGATTGCCACCGGCGTTTGGCCCGCAGGCTCTCGGCGCCGGCCCGGCGCCCCACGCTCAGGCGCGGGTTTCTTCGAACCTGGCCTCCATGGCGTCCCACAGATCGACTTCCAGGGAGACGCCGTCGAAGCGGTTGATCTCCTGCAGGCCGGTGGGCGAGGTGACGTTGATCTCGGTCAGGTAGCCGCCGATGACGTCGATGCCGGCGAAGATCAGGCCGCGCGCTTTCAGCGCCGGGCCTATGGCCGCGCAGATCTCCCGGTCGCGCTCGCTGAGGGTGGATTTGCCTGCCTTGCCGCCGACGTGGAAATTGGCCCGCGCCTCGCCTTCCGCCGGCACCCGGTTGACGGCGCCGGCGGCGGCGCCGTCGATCAGGATGATGCGCTTGTCGCCTTCGCGCACCTGGGGCACGTAGGCCTGGGTGATGAGGGGCTCGCGGCTGCGCTCTCGGAACATCTCGAGAAGCGCATTCAGGTTGTCGTCTTCGGGGTCGATGTGGAACACGCCGGCGCCGCCGTTGCCGAACAACGGCTTGATGATGATGTCCCCGTGTTCGGCCCTAAAGGCGGCGATCCGCTCGGCGTCCCCGGTGATCAGGGTAGGCGGCATGAGGTCGGGAAAACGGGTGACGAACAGCTTTTCCGGCGCGTCGCGCACCTGGGCCGGGTCGTTGACCACCAGGGTCGCCGGGTGGATGTGCTCGAGCAGGTGGGTGGCGGTGATGTAGGCCAGGTCGAAGGGCGGGTCCTGGCGCATGAGCACGATGTCCATGTCGGCCAGGTCGACGGTCTGTTTCGTTCCGTGATCGAAATGATTTCCTTTCCTGCGGCGCACCTCCAGGGTGCGCGCCGTCACCGTCAGGCGGCCGGCGGCCAGCGCCAGGTCCCGGGGCAAATAGTGCACCAGCGTATGGCCGCGCCGTTGCGCCTCGAGCGCCAGGACGAAGGTGCTGTCGGCGTCGATGTCGATGGACTCGATGGGGTCCATCTGGATGGCCACCCGCAGGCCCATGCCGTCTTCCTCGTTTTTTTAATGTGAACCACCGAGAGCACAGAGAGCACAGAGAGGGACACAAAGAGGAATCAACAAGCGGCGCGACACTCCGCGCCAAGCCGTCTCCGTAACAAACTCCGTGGGCTCAGTGGTTACTTCCTCCACGATAAACGTTTCGCTACCTGAGGCAATGGCGCGCCACCCGATTCCGGCGCCCGGTATTTCCGGCTTTCCGTCTCAGCTGAGCCGGCCGCGCAACTCCTGGAGAAGGACCGAGGTGCGGTAGCGCGCCGGATCGCCGGTGCCGTGGCGCAGGTATTCCTCGAGCGCCGCCACCGCCGCCGGCACGTTGTCCAGCCGCGCATGAAGAAGCCCGGCTTCGCGCCACAGCACCGCCCTCCCGGGGGCGAACAGCAACATGGTCTCCACGGTCTCGACGGCCTCTTCCAGGTTATCCGCGCGCAGCAGGCGCACCTTGATATTGTTTTGCAGGCGGATCAGGACGTCGCGGGTTTCCAGCGCCCGGTAATGGGCCGGCGTCAGTTCGGCGTGGTTGCCGGCGACGGCCTTGAACAGGTCGCGCATGTCTTTCGCCGAGAGCAGGCGGCCGCCGTCGAAGGGGTCGACGATGACGCGGTTGCCGTCGTCTTCCAGGCGCACCAGGAAACGCGCCGGGAAATCGATCCCGCAAATGGGCCAGCCGAGGGCCCGGGCGACGTGGATGTAGATAATGCCGAGCGCCACGGGCAGCCCGCGGCGGCGGTCGATCACCCGCATCAGGTTGGTGCTGTCGGGGTCGTCGTAGGCGTCCTCGGCGCCGCCGTACCCGTACCGCCTGGCGATGACCTGGGCCAGGGTCTCGACCCGCAGACCCAGGCCGCCGGGGCCGTCGGCGCTGTCGGCATACGCCTGGGCCTCGGCGGCCAGCCGTTCCAGGTGCCGCCGGTAGGGCTTCATGGAGACGCCGGGGCGCTCGACCGAGGCCAGGACCAGGGCGGTTTCCGCCGGGTCGATCCGCCCATCGGCGAGGGCGCCGACGCGGACCAGCCGGGCGCGGATGTCCGGCGGCGGTCTTACCATGTCGTCCTCGGGCTCATCGGATCCGATCCACGCTGCCGGGCTCCCCATGGCGGATATGGTCGGCGTGCCGGGATTGGCAACCCCGGCGCTCCGGCGGTGATTCTAGCACACGCCGTGACGTGCCGCACGTCGGCCCGGCGGAACGCCTAACCCTCGCTTCGCCAGGCGTCGGTGAGGTGCACCGGAAGCCTCCACGGCAGCACCACCATCATGTCGAAGCGCACGTCAAGGCCGGCGCAGCCGGGCCGCGCCCTGAGGAAGGCGGCGGCGGCGCGGGCGATGCGCCGTTGCTGACGTGGGCCCAGGGCGTCGATCGCCGTGGCGAAAGTGTCCCGGGCCTTGACCTCGATCACGGCAAGGGTGCGTCCGCGCCGGGCGACGATGTCAATCTCGCCCACGGGCACGCGAAAGCCGCGGGCAAGGATGCGATAGCCGCGCAGCCTGAGGTGCCAGACGCACAGCGTCTCGGCCATGCGCCCGAACCGCCAGGCGCGCCGTTTCTTCGTCTTCCCGCGCCGCCGGGCCTGAGAGCGCCGCCGGGCCCGCGGGGCGCCACCGGTCATCGCCGCTTCCGCGTCAGCGCCAGGGCGCGGGCGTAGACGTGCCGCCGCGCCATGCCGGTGGCGGCGGCGACCCGTGTCGCGGCGTCGCGCACGGAGGCCGTCTCCAGGGCCGCCGCCAGTTGCCGGTCCACGTCCTGGTCGCTGGGCGCCTCTTCGTCTGCGGGCGGCGCCACGACCACGGACACTCCCCCCCGGGGCGGCCCGCGGTCGCGGTAATGGCGCGCCAGAGCGGGCAGCGGGCCGCGCCGCACCTCTTCGAACATCTTGGTCAGTTCGCGGCCGACCGCCGCTTCGCGGCCGCCGAGCGTCTCCGCCATGTCGGCCAGCGCCGCCGGCAGGCGGCGCGCCGATTCCATGAACACCAGGCTCGCCCGCACCCCGGCCAGCTCGGCCAGGGCCCGGCGCCGGGCGGCCTTGCGCGGCGGCAGGAACCCGGCGAACAGGAAACGGTCCGTGGGCAGCCCGGAAAGCACCAGCGCGGCGAGGACGGCCGACGCGCCGGGCAGGACCGTGACCGGCACGTCGGCGGCGATGCAGGCCCGGGCCAGCCGGTAGCCAGGATCGGATACCAGCGGCGTCCCCGCATCCGATACCAGCGCCACGGTTTCGCCATTTTTGAGCCGTCTTATGAGGGCCGGCTGCGCGCGGGCGGCGTTGTGGTCATGATAGGGGACGAGCGGCGTGGCGATGCCGTGGATGGCCAGCAGCCTGGACGTCACCCGGGTGTCCTCGCAGGCGATGACGTCGGCGGTCTTCAGGACCTCGAGCGCCCTGAGCGTGATGTCGGCGGCGTTGCCGATGGGGGTGGCGACCAGGCAAAGACCGGCCGCCGGCGCGCGCCGCGGTGGTTTACTCGCGCCCCTGCTGTGGGTAGGCTCGGACTTGGCCCGGGCATCCGACCTTGAAGGAGGTTTCGCTCCGCCGGATGATCGACTCCCTGTCTTCGTCTTCGTCGTCACGCTGCGCTTTCGCGCCATGGCTGGCCGCCGTGGTGCTGTTGCTGTCGGCGTGCGAGTCTCCCCAATCGACGGCCCGGACGCAAGCCGGGAGCGCGGAGCCGCTTGCCGTGACCACGCCGCTGCAGCGGCCGCGCCCGCTGCCGCCGGCGACGGTGCAGCCGACGACAGTGCCGCCGGCGCCGGCGCCATCCTATCTTCCCGAGACCACCGACGCGGAGGCACATTCGCCGTCGCTGATACCGTTTCTCACCCGGACGCCGGGCCAGGGCCCGTCACCGGCGGCCGTCCAGCCGCCGGCGCCTCCGCCGATGACGCCGTCGGCCGTCCGGGTGGCGTTGCTCCTTCCCCTTTCGGGCCGCAATGCCCGCCTTGGCAACGCCATGGTGAACGCGGCCCAGCTTGCCCTGTTCGACCTCGCCGACGACCGCTTCGAGCTTGTCCTCCACGATACCAGGGGAACGCCGGAGGGCGCGGCGGAAGCCGCGGCCCTGGCCATCGGCGACGGCGCGTCGCTGATCCTGGGGCCGCTGCTGTCGGCCTCGGTGACGGCGGCGGCGCCGCCGGCCCGCGCCGCGAACGTTCAGTTGGTGGCCTTTTCCAGCGACCGGTCGGTGGCCGGGCAGGGCATTTTCACGATGGGATTCTTTCCCGGCGCCGGAGTCAAGCGGGTGGTCACCTTCGCCCGCTCGCGCGGTATCCTGCGGTTCGCCGCTCTCGCCCCGGAGGGCGAGTACGGGACGACCGTGGTCGAGGCCCTGCGCCGGGCGGCGGAAGCGGTTGGCGCGGTGGTGACGCGGGTCGAGACCTACGATCCCGTCGATGGCGATTTCGCCGCCGTCGTGCGCCGGCTGGCGCAATACGGCGCCCGGCGCGAGGCCCTGATGGCCCAGCGCTCGGCCCTGGAGGCCCAGGGCGACGAGATCGCCCGGCAGACGCTCAGGCGGCTGGAAAAACTGCAGACGGTCGGCGATCTGCCCTTCGATGCCCTGATGGTGGCCGACGGGGGCAAGCGCCTGCAATCCATCGCCGCCCACCTGCCCTTCTATGACGTGGACCCGGACAAGGTGCGCATGCTCGGCACCGGGCAGTGGGACGAGCCCGGAATCGGCGCCGAACCGGCCCTGGTCGGCGGCTGGTTCGCCGCCCCGCCGCCGGACGCGCGGGCCGACTTCGTGCACCAGTTCCTGCAGGTCTACGGCCACAAGCCGCCCCGGCTGGCGACCCTGGCCTACGACGCGACCGCCCTCGCCGCCGTGCTGGCGCGGACGGAAGGCGGCCCCGATTTCAGCGCCGAGGCCCTCACCACGCCCAGCGGCTTCGCCGGCCGTGACGGCGTTTTCCGCTTTCTCCCCGATGGCGTGGCCGAGCGCGGGCTGGCGGTGCTCAAGGTGCTGCCGCGCGGTTTCGAGGTCATCGACGAGGCGCCCGAGACCTTCCAGCCGGTCACCGAATAGATCTTTAAGCGAGCAGCGCCGCGAGCACCGCGTTCAGACGCAGGCGCCCGGCGGCGGTGGCGCGCAGGCGCCGGTCATCGGGAACAAGGAAACCGCCGTCGATCAGGTCGCGGAGACGGGCCGCGTCCACGGCGTCCTCCAGCCGGCGGCCGGTGAGACGGCGAAAGCGTTCCCGGCTTACCCCTTCCGACAGGCGCAGGCCCATCATCAGCACTTCGGAACAGCGGACCTCGGGGCCGAGGACCGTTCGCTGGGCGGTGCCGTGGCCCCGGGCCTCGACGGCGCTCAGCCAGTGCTCCGGCATGCGCGTCTGGTTGACGGCCTCGGTGCGCGGCAGGGCCCCGCCCGGCGCCGTGAGGCGCCCGTGGGCGCCCGGGCCGACGCCCACGTAATCGCCGCCCCGCCAGTAGGTCAGGTTGTGCCGGCACTCGGCCCCGGGCCGGGCGTGGTTGGAAATCTCGTAGGCGGCAAGGCCGGCGCCGCCGAGCACGTCGTGGGTGGCCTGGTAAAGCGCCGCCCCCGTTTCCTCGTCGGCTTCGTCGACGCCGTCGGCGTGGAACCGGGTGCCGGGCTCGACGGTGAGCTGGTACACCGACAGGTGCCCGTCGGCGAATTCCAGGGCCTCTGCCAGCTCGCGCCGCCACGCCGGCGCCGTCTGGCCGGGCCGTCCGTAGATGAGGTCGAAGGAGAAGCGCGGGAAATGCGCCGCCGCCAGGGCCACGGCGTCTTTCGCCTGCGCCGCGGAATGTCCCCGGCCAAGGAAGGCCAGGGCATCGTCGTCCAGGGCCTGCACCCCGAGGGACAGGCGGTTGACGCCCGCCGCCCGGAACGCGGCGAACCGCCCGGCCTCGACCGACGTCGGGTTGGCCTCCAGGGTGATCTCGACGTCGCCCCTGACCGGCCAGTGCCCGCCCACGGCGGCGATCAGGCCGGCCACCGTTTGCGGGTCCATCAGGGACGGCGTGCCGCCGCCGAAGAAGATGCTGGTCACCGTGCGGCCGGCGGTCTCACCGGCGAAGTGGGAAAGCTCGCGCTTGAGGGCGGCGCGCCAGCGGCCGTGATCCACGGTCCCGGCGACGTGGCTGTTGAAGTCGCAGTACGGGCACTTGGACGCGCAGAACGGCCAGTGGATGTAGATCCCGAAACCGGTGTCCGCCGGCGTATTTCCGTTCAGGTGGTCCACGTGTTCTCCAATGACCGGCACGCTCATTCGTGAAAACAGGCGGCGACGAGCCTGCCCAGGGCGGCGGCCCGGTGGCTGAGGGCATGTTTCTCGTCGGGCTCCATCTCGCCGAAGGTGCGCTCGCAGCCGTCGGGCACGAAGACGGGATCGTAGCCGAAGCCGCGCCGTCCCCGGGGCGGCCAGATCAGGCGGCCGAAGGCGAAGCCCTCGAAGGTCTCGCAGTGACCGTCGGGCCAGCCGAGGGCCATGGCGCAGACAAAATGGGCGCGCCGGTCGGCCTCGCCGGCGAGGCCGTCCTCGACCCTTTGCATGGCCACGCGGAAATCCCTCTTCGGCCCGGCCCAGCGCGCCGATTTCGTGCCGGGCCGGCCGCCGAGGGCCGGCACCACCAGGCCCGAGTCATCGGCCAGGGCCGGCAGGCCGGACGCGGCGGCCGCGGCCCGCGCCTTGATCCCGGCGTTGGCGGCGAATGTCGCGCCCGTTTCCTCGGGCTCGGGCAGCCCCAGGTCGGCCGCCGCGACCACGTCGGCCCCAAGGGGCGCCACAAGGTCGGCGATTTCCCGCACCTTGCCCGGGTTGTGGCTGGCGATCACCAGTTTGGGGCCCTCGAAGCGCCGTGCCATCGGGCCGCACCTATTCCAGGGCCAGGGCCTTGCGTTGCAGCAGGGTCAGTTCGCCGACCCCCTTGTGGGCGAGCGCCAGGAGCTCGATCAGCTGGGCTTCGGAAAACGGTTCCTCCTCGGCGGTCGCCTGGACCTCGACGATGGCGCCCTTGCCGGTGAGCACGAAATTGACGTCGACCTGGGCGGCGCTGTCCTCTTCGTAGTCCAGGTCCAGCACCGGAGCGCCCTTGTACAGGCCGCACGATACCGCCGCCACCTGGTCGGTGAGCGGGACGGCGCTCAAAATCCCCAGGTCGACCACCTTCTTGAACGCCAGGTGCAGGGCCACGTAGGCTCCGGTGATGGAGGCGGTTCGCGTGCCGCCGTCGGCCTGGAGCACATCGCAGTCCACCCGCACCTGCATTTCGCTCATGGCTTTCAGGTCGGTGACGGCCCTGAGGCTGCGGCCGATGAGGCGCTGGATTTCCTGGGTGCGGCCCGTTTGCCGGCCCCGGCTCGCCTCGCGGTTGGTGCGGGTCGCCGTCGAGCGGGGCAGCATGCCGTATTCGGCGGTGATCCAGCCGCGGCCGGAATCCCGCATCCACGGTGGCACCCGTTCCTCGACGGAGGCGGTGCACAGGACGTGGGTATCGCCGAAGCGGACGAAGCAGGATCCTTCGGCGTACCTGTTGCAGTCGGGCTCGAGGCTGATGGAACGAAGGCAGTCTGGGGCGCGGCCGGATGGCCTCATGGGATGTCCTTACGCTTGCAATCCTCTGGTTTCGGCGCGCCAAGCTAACGCGGGGGTCGGTTCGCGTAAAGCCCGCGCCCGGCGGCGGCTCCGTTGACGATGGCAGGTGCGGTCACTAAATTCTCACCGCGTTCACCGTTTCCGTGAGGGTCATGATTACCGAGCTTAGCGAGCGGTCGCGGGAAATATTCCGCCAGATCGTCGAAGCCTACCTGGAATCGGGCGAGCCCATCGGTTCGCGGACCCTGGCCCGGCGGCTGACCATGGCCCTGTCGCCGGCGACCATCCGCAACGTGATGGCGGACCTGGAGGAATCGGGCCTGTTGTTCGCGCCCCATACGTCGGCCGGACGCATGCCCACGGAGGCGGGTCTAAGGCTGTTCGTCGACGGGCTTCTCGAGGTCGGCAGCCTGACCGACGACGAGCGCCGGCGCATCGACGCCCCGTGCGCCGGCGCCGGCGCCGACCTGGAGGAGTTGCTGGAGGACGCGACGTCGGCGCTGTCCGGGCTGTCGCGGTACGCCGGGCTGGTGCTGGCGCCGAAGTCGGACAGCCCGCTGAAGCACATCGAGCTGGTCAACCTGAGCCCGGGCCGGGCCCTGGTGATCCTCGTCACCGAGAGCGGCGTGGTCGAGAACCGGGTCATCGAAACGCCGCACGGCATGGCCCCGTCGTCCCTGGTGGAGGCGAGCAATTTCCTCAGCGCGCGCCTCGTCGGGCGCACCCTGAGCGAGGGCTACGACGAGATCACGGCGGAACTGGAATCCCACCGCGCCCAGCTCGACGAGCTGACCGCCCGGGTGGTGGAGGCCGGACTGGCCACCTGGGCCGGCGGCCACAAGGGCGGCACCCTGATCGTCCGCGGTCAGGCGAACCTGCTGGACGACATCACCGTTGAAGCCGACCTCGAGCGCATTCGCTCGCTGTTCGCCGCCCTCGAGACCAAGGAGATGATGTTGCGTGTCCTCTCGCTGGCGGACACGGCCGAGGGGGTCCGCATCTACATCGGGACCGACAACCGTCTGTTCAACCTGGCCGGCGTTTCCATGATCGTCGGGCCCTACAACGACAGCCGGCAGCAGATCGTCGGCGCCATCGGCGTCATCGGCCCGACGCGCATGAACTATGCGCGGATCATTCCGCTCGTCGATTACACCGCCCAGATGATCGGCCGGCGGATAGGAGGCTGATAGCCAAAATCGTGGCAATGTCCAAAGACAAGCAAGACACACCGAAAGAAGACGCAGCGGCGGCGGACACCGAGCCGGCGGCGGCCCCGGAAACGGAGGCCGCGCCCGCGGTCGAGCCGGCCCCGGCGCCCGACGGGGACGAGGCCACGCCCGAGCCGGCCCCGGCCACGCCCGAACCGGTCCCGGACGCGCCGGCCCCGGACGCGCCCGAGGCGGCGGACCAGGACACCGGGCCGGCCGCCGGGGAAGCGGACCCGGCGGTGCGCATCGGCGCCCTGGAGGCCGAGGTGGCCGATCTCAAGGACAAGCTGTTGCGCGCCCTGGCCGAGGCCGAGAACGTGCGCCGCCGCGCCGAGCGCGACAAGATCGAAATCTCCAAGTATGCGGTCGCCGGCTTCGCCCGCGAGATCCTGCCGGTGGCCGACAACCTGCGCCGGGCCCTGGACAGCATCGACCAGAAAACACGCGAGGAAAACGAGACGGTGGAAGCGCTGGTCGTCGGCGTGGAAATGACCGAACGGGATATGCTGAACGCGTTCGAGCGTTTCCGCATCACGCCCATCGAGGCCCTGGGCCGGAAGTTCGACCACAACCTCCACGAGGCCATGTTCGAGACCGAGGACAAGGACCAGCCCGAGGGCACCGTGGTCCAGGTGCTGCAAACGGGATACATGCTGGGCGAGCGCCTGCTGCGCCCGGCCAAGGTGGGGGTCTCCAAGGGCGGGTCCAAGGCGGCGCCGGAAGCGGAACCGGCGGCGGAGGCCGCGGCGGAACCGGCAGCGAAAGGCCCGGCGGCGGCCTACAAGAAACAGGCGGAACAGCAAGGGGACGCCGCCGGCTCCAAGGTCGACGAAAAGCTGTGAGCCAGACGGCCGCGGCCTGACCGACGGCCGCGGCGCGTTTCATCCGCCCCATCCACGCACCCGACGGTCATTGAACTGAAGGAGGCCAGACATTGTCGGCCGGAACCAAGGCGCATGAGGGTCCGTCGGGACACGCCGTCACGCCGGATTACACCATTAGTTTCGAGGCGCATCCCACCCGTGTCCGCGTCGAATTCAACGGCGTCACCGTTGCCGACAGTGCACGGGCCATGGTGTTCCGCGAGGCGCGGTACAGGCCGGTCTTCTACTTCCCGCCCGCCGACGTTCGCCTGGACCTGATGGAAAGGACCGACCACCACACCCACTGTCCGTTCAAGGGCAACGCCAGCTACTGGACGCTCCGCATCGGCGAGAGAAGCGCCGAGAACGCGGCGTGGAGCTACGAGGATCCGCTCAAGGTCGCCAGCGCCATGAAAGGATACATCGCCTTCTACGACGACAGGATGGACGCCTGGTACGAGGACGAGGACCAGGTCTATGTCCGCGGCGCCAAGGAGGGCGCCCCCCGGGACAACCCGCTCGTTGACTGGCTTTTGTCCGAGGCATGGGAGGCGGCGACCTCGCGCGAGCTGACACGGCGGTTCTCCCTTGCCCTCGTCGAAACCGGCATACCCCTGGCCAGGGTGCGGGTGGTGATTCAGACGCTCCATCCCCTGCTGGCGGCGACGGTATACCGCTGGTCGGCGGCGGCGGCGGAAAAGGTGGAAAAGGTCCTGCTGAGCCACGAGACCATGCGTTCGGACCAGTTTCTTCAAAGTCCGCTCAGGCCCATTTTCGACGGCGTGGGCGGCTTTCGGCGCTGGCTTGACGCATCGGACGAGGACGACTTTCCGGTGCTCAGGGACCTGAAGGCAGAGGGGATGACGGATTACGCCGCCATGCCGATGCCGTTTTCCGACGGCCAGATAAACGCCATCACGCTGGCCACCGACGCACCCGGCGGCTTCTCGACCGCGGGTCTCGGGCGCATCCATGAGATCCTGCCGGTACTGAGCCGGTTCTACGAGGTGCAGGCCAGGCGGCGCAATGCCGTGACCCTGTTGCAGACGTTCCTCGGCAAACACACCGGCAAGCGCGTGCTCGACGGGCTCATCAAGCGCGGCGACGGCGAGAACATTCACGCGGTGATCTGGTTCTGCGACCTCCGGGATTCGACGCCGCTGGCGCAATCGGTCTCCCGCGAGGCGTTCCTGGCGCACCTGAACCTGTTCTTCGACTGCATGGCCGGCGCCGTCGTCGACAATGGCGGCGAGGTGCTGCGCTTCATCGGCGACGCGGTGCTCGCCATTTTTCCCGTCGCCGATTCGGAACGTACGGGACGCGAGGGCGCGGTCGGTTGGGCCGAGGCCTGCGAAATGGCGGCGCAGGCCGCCCGCGAGGCCGACCGCCGCATCGCCGAGTTGAACCGTTCATCGGCGGGCGGCGACACGCCGCCGCTCCGCTTCGGCATCGGCCTCCACGTGGGCGATGTCACCTACGGCAACATCGGGACCGCCGAGCGCCTGGAGTTCACGGTGATCGGCGCCGCCGCCAACCAGGCGTCGCGTATCGAGGGCATGTCCAGATCACTCCGCGTCCCCATCGTCATGTCGTCGGAATTCGCGGCCGAGTACCCGGGCGAGGTGCGGTCGCTGGGGCGTCACAGGCTGCGCGGCATGGCCGGCAGGCACGAACTCTACACGCTTGCCGGCGGCGCTCCCCTGAAGGCGACGCCCTCCATGCCGTAATAGAAGCCGTTGGAAAACGGTGTTCCGCCGGCCAGGCCGGCAAGGGACTCGTGGGCCTCCCGGGGCTGGCGCCGGCCGTCCAGCAGGTCGCGGAAGATGCGCGCCACCGCCACCATGTCGGTGTCCTGCGGCGACAGGCGGAAGCGGCGGACTCCCATTCGGCGCAGCTCGGCCAGCTCGCCGGCGAGATTGCACCAGGTGTACGAAAGCGTCTGCGTGCCGTTGACGGCGAGGAAGGGGTCGCCGTCCAGGGTCTCCACCTCCATGCCGTCGGGGTCCTCGGCGCAGACGTACTGGCAGCCGTCCTTGTTCAGGTCGCGCGAGCGCGCATGGAAACAGCGCCCGGAGATGGCCAGCGGCAGGCGCCCGAACACCTGCACCTCCAGCTCCGGCCCGCCGGCGCCGGCCAGCGCGGCGATCGATTGCGCCGGCAGCTCGCCGGGCAGGGATATGCGCGTCGCGCCGTGCCGCGCCAGGAAGGCCAGGGTGTCTTCATTGTAGACGTTGACGTAAGGGCCGACGGCGTGGCGGCGCCCGGAAAGCAGCGACACCGCCGCGATGTCGTTGGCCTCGACGAACAGGTCCGTCCCGGCGGCCAGCGCCCGCACCGTGTCCATCTCGCGCTCGTTCATGATCAGCGCCAGGGTGGAATGGACCACCTCCTTGCCCGCCGCCTCCAGGCGCGCGATGACGTCGCCCAGGACCGGCTCGAAGAACGGCGCCCGCTTGGAGCACACCACCTCGCCGACGCAGACGGAGTCCACCGGCGCCTCGTCGGCGATGCGCAGGTAAAAGTCACGCCACCGCTCGGGCGTCCAGTTGAACAGCACCGGGCCCAGGGTGAGCTTCGCCTGCCGTCGCTTCGCCGCCATCGCCGCCTCCGTCAGTACCAGGTCTTGCGGTAGGCGCCGGCGCTGTAGCAGCCGCCTTCGGTTATCGCCACCAGGTCCGTCGGCGGCGCCGGCTCGCCCCTGGCCGCGGCGTCGACGGCGCGGCGGAAGGCGCCCACCACCTCGGCCACGTAGGCGCGGCCGCGCTGCCGCCCCTCGATCTTGAGGCCGGTCACCCCGGCCGCCATGAGCTCGGGCAGGATCCCGATGGCATTGAGGCTGGTCGGCTCCTCGAACAGGTACGACGCCTTTCCCCGCGCCACGAACCGCCCCTTGCACAGGGTCGGGTAGCAGGCGGACTCGGCGTCGGAATACGCGTTGATGGTATAGCCGCCGAGGGTGGTCCGCAGGGTGTCGCCGGTGTCCACGTAGCGCACGTGGCTGGCCGGCGAACAGACCCCGACCGTGTTCGGGGACTTGCCGGTGAGATACGACGACATGGCGCACCGGCCCTCGGCCATGACGCTCATGGCGCCGAAGACGAAGACCTCGGTCTCCACCGGGACGGCCTTGTTCAACGCCGCGATCTGGTCGATGGTCAGCACCCTGGGCAGCACCACCCGCTTGATGCCGAGTTCGCGGTGGTAGAAACCGATGGCCTCGGGGCTCGACGCCGCCGCCTGCACGGACAGGTGCCGGCGCAGGCCCGGATGGGTGCGCCGCGCATAGTCGGCGAGGCCGATGTCGGCGAGAATGATGGCGTCGGCGCCGAGCTCCGCGGCGGCATCGACGGCGCCGCGCCAGGGGCCGGGATTGCCGGCCCCGGGAAAGGTGTTGATCGCCACCAGCACCTTGGCCCCGTGGCCGTGGGCATAGGCCAGCGCTTCGGCGAGCTCGTCGCGGCTGAAGTTGAGGCCGGGGAAGTTGCGGGCGTTGGTCTCGTCGCGGAAACCTAAGTAGACCGCGTCGGCGCCGGCGTCCACGGCGGCGCGCAATGCCGGCGGCGTGCCCGCCGGGCACACCAGCTCCAGGGCCGTGGTCCTCCCATTCACGATTTCGCCATCCTTCCCCGGCGCATCCGGCGCCTCAGCTCGGCGATGGTCTCTTCCATCCGGTCGAGGCGGGCGGCGTCGGCGTCGGCGCGGCGCATGGCGGGGGCGACCGCCGCCCGGCGCAGGGTCTCCATATCCTCGGCCAGGCGCGAGAAGACGGCGTGGGCGGCGCCGATCAGCCGCCGTGCCGGCCGCGCCAGCGGGCCGAGCAGGGACGCCATGTCGGCGGCGATGTCGATCTCGGCGCCGTCGACCGCGTTGCGCAGCGTGACCACGGCCTCCGTATCGCCCTCGATAACCAGTCCGCGCGAGAAAAACAGGGCGTCGCCGTCGATCCGCCCCTCCAGCAGGTCGATCAGGGCGAGCAACGGGCCGCGGATGGTCGCCGTCGCCTGCACCGCCTTGGCGCCGGAGATGGCGGTCAGGCTCGGCGCCCTGGCGCCGGCCCTGAGCACGAACGAATACGGCAGGTCGATGGGATCGATCAGGAACACCGGCTCGCCCAGCCCGGACAGGCGCTCGAAGGCGCCCGCGTGGCGGCGGCGCATGGTGGCCATGGCGAGGCCGAACACCGGCTGGAACAGCCCCGGCGGCAACCGGCGCAGGGCAAGCCCCGCCACCAGCACCGGCGACAGCGGCGGCACGGAACGATGGGATTGTCTCATCCGGCGTTTCCCCGACGGCCTCGACGGCCGGCGCGAACGTAGGCGGGAAGCGCCCGGCCTTCCTTGACGCCGGTCAAATCACCCGGGACTTGCGGGCCGGGACCGCCTGGTTGGCGCGGGCCGGGGGTGCAGGCTTGCCCGCGCCGACCCAAATGAACTCGGAATCGGGGTCGTGGCCCTGGTGCCGGCGCTTGGCCAGGGTCCTGTTGCGCACCGCGTAGCAGTAGACGCAGCCGTGGGGGCAGGTGTCGTATTCACCGATGTCGCGCGACGCCCAGCATCCGCACCGGTCCCGGTGGGGCCTGCGCACGCCGGCGATGGCGGCGCCCGCCACGTCGCCCAGGCGCCCGGCATCGATGCAGCGGGCCTCGGTGACGCCGTCGACCAGCAGCCCGGGCTGGCCGCACAGGGTCAGCGCCATGCCGGCGTCGTCGGCGCGCGCCGCCAGGTCGGCGAGCAGGGCGCGTTTCTCGCCGGCGTCCGGGTCGCGCCAGTCGAAGCGGAAGGCCCGCGCCGCCGCCGCCATGTTGCGCTCCGTCTTGCGGTAAACGTGGGCGAACGACACCACCGCTTCGTCCACATGGCCGGCCAGGGACTGGGCCAGGCGGGCGAAGGTGGCGCGGTGCCACGCCGGCGGCGTCAGCGAGGTGAACACGATGGGATCGTAGCGCCACACCGGAACCCGGGCGCCGAACGTGCGCGCCGTGGCGCGCAGGTGGCCGACGGCGCGCGCCGCATCGATGGTGGCGTAGTCCAGGGCGCGGGGATAGCCGGTTACCGTCTCGTGCACGACGAACGCATACCCCAGCCGGCGGACCTCGCGCAGATGGCCGAGAAACGGACCCAGGTTCCTGGTCCAGAAAACGACTCCGTCGACGCTGTCATGGTCCAGCGGCACCGTCAGAACCTGCCGGCCATAGGGGTTGACCATGCGGCAATACCCCGCCTTCAGGCGATTGAGGAACCAGTCCCCGTAAAACGCCGGAATGTCGGTCTTGTAGCTGGCCGAGATGATCATCAGGGGCGGTTCCCACGGGTGGCGCCTTGGCACTAAAGGCCGATTCCCGATCCCTGTCCACCGCGCCGGCGGCGCTTCCCGTCGCCGGCGCGGGGTCAAAAGGGCCCCGCACCTTGAAGGAATTCCAGGCGGCGGCGGTTGCGCACCCCATGGGCCCGACATATATGTCCGACAGACGATTGTCCGTGACGGGGATTGCGCGACGGGCGCGGCCCGGGGACGATATTCGAGTGTGATTGCGGGAATTTCCGGGGTGCCTTTCCGGGCCGCGGGAATCTGCCGGAAGTGATGAGGACATTATGAGCAAGGTAATCGGGATCGACCTGGGGACCACCAACTCCTGCGTTGCCGTGATGGACGGCAAGGACGGAAAGGTCATAGAGAACACCGAGGGCCAGCGCACCACGCCGTCCATGGTCGCGTTCACCAATTCCGGCGAACGCCTGATCGGACAGCCGGCCAAGCGCCAGGCGGTGACGAATTCGGAAAACACGCTGTACGCGATCAAGCGCCTGATCGGCCGCCGCCACGACGATCCCATAACCAAGAAGGACAAGGGCCTGGTCTCCTACAGCATCGTCAAGGGGGAGAACGGCGACGCCTGGGTCAAGGTCGACGGCAAGAAATACAGCCCCAGCCAGATCAGCGCCTTCATCGTCCAGAAGATGAAGGAGACCGCCGAGGCCTATCTCGGCGAGGAGGTCAATCAGGCGGTCATCACCGTGCCCGCCTACTTCGACGACTCCCAGCGCCAGGCGACCAAGGACGCCGGCAAGATCGC
>JBHHXI010000052.1:0-18862 GCA_046756945.1 Rhodospirillales bacterium | reverse complement strand
GGCCGCGGGGGCGTCCCCCGCCTACCGTGGCCGGGGGGACACCCCCCTAGTCCCCCCGGGGGCTGTTCTCCCGCCGTCCGTTGTCGTCGGACCGCTGCTCCGCCACGGCCCGTGCCGGGGCTTCGATCAGGTCCACGAAATGACGGTGAACGCGCCCGGCGGTGTCCGTCACCTTTTCCTTCAGCGCGACGAAGTCGACGGCGCCGCCGGCCCTGGCCAGGGCCTCGTGAAGCCCTTCGGGGATTTCGCCGTCCGCTTCCCGGCGCGACTCGCCTTCGATGGTCAGGCGCAGCAGGCCCTGGACGGCCTGCCACAGATCCAGGCCCTCGATCAGATCGTCGGCGACCGGGGTTTCCAGAAGGCCGGTGTCGCGGAGGCGTCGCAACGCCGTCCTCGTGTTCGGCGACAGGATCTCCGGGTGGGCGTGGGCGTGTTCGAGTTCCAGGTACTGGGTGATGAACTCCACGTCCACCAGGCCGCCGCGCAGGTGCTTCACCTCCCAGATGAGATCGGTGTGGTGTTCGCTGTCCATGCGCGCCCGCATCTCGGCGACGTCGGTAAGCAGCGTCCCGGCGTCCCGGGGCCGGGTCAGGGCCTCGCGGACGGCCGTGTCCACCAGCGCGCGCAGGGCGGCCGGGCCGGCGATCACGCGGGCCCGGGTCAGGGCCATGTGCTCCCAGGTCCAGGCCTCCTTTTCGTGATAGCGGACAAACGCCTCGTGGCTGCAGGCGATGGGTCCGGCGCTGCCCGAGGGACGCAGCCGCATATCCACCTCGTACAGCCGCCCTTCGTTGGTTTGCGCGGTGACGGCGGCGATCAGGCGCTGGCTCAGGCGGGCGAAGTACTGGCTGGGCGGCAGGGCCTTGGGCCCGTCGGAGGCCCCGGCGCCTTCGGCGGCGGTGTAAATGAATATCAGGTCCAGGTCCGAGGTGGCGGTCATCTCGCGCCCCCCCAGCTTGCCCAGGGCGACGATGGCCATGGCGGAGCCGGCGACGCGGCCGTGTTGGCCGGCGAACTCCGTCTCGACGCGCGGCTGCAGGCGGTTGAGCGCCGCCTCGGCGATGTTGCTCAGGGCCTGGGCGGCGGCCCTGGGCGCCAGGTGGCCGCGCAGGCTTTGCAGGCCGACCTGGAACTTGCGGTCGTTGGCCCAGCGGCGGGCGTTGTCCAGCACGTCCTCGAAATCCCCGGCCTGGTCGAGCAGGCCGTCGAGCTCGCCCGCCAGCGCCGCGGGCGGCGGCGGCGCATCGAAGAAGTCGGCGGTAAGGACGCTTTCCAGGACCGAGGGCCGGCGGCTCAGGTGCGCGGCCAGACGGGGCGCCCGGCCCATGATCTCGGCCACCAGGTCGAGCAGATGGGGATTGGAATAGAACATGGAGAAAAGCTGCACCCCGGCCGGCAGCCCGGAAAGGAACTCGTCGAATTTGAGGAACGCCTTGTCGGGCTCGGGCGTGCCGGCAAGGGCCTTGAGCAGCGCCGGCATGAGTTCCGTCAACAGCTCGCGGGCGCGGGTGCTGCGCATGGCGCGGTAGCGCCCGTGGTGCCAGGCGCGTACCTGGGCGTCGACGGTTTGCGGGTTCTTATACCCCAGGCGCCCGATGGTCTTGATCGTTTCGGGGTCCGCCTCGCTGCCGGTGAACACCAGATTGCCGGCGACCAGGCCCTGGGCGGCCAGGGCGGGCGCGTGCTCGAACAGGTCCGAATAATGGGTTTCGACCCGCCTGAGGTGCGCCAGCAGGTCCGATCCGAACGCCCGCGCATCGGCATATCCCAGGAACGCCGCCAGGTCCCGCAGTCCGGCCTCGTCGGCGGGCAGGGTGTGAGTCTGCTCGTCGTCCACCATTTGCAGCCGGTGCTCGACCTGGCGCAGGTAGCGGTAAACGGCGATCAGGTCGTCCGCCGTCTCAGGCGCGATGCGGTCCTTGGCGGCCAGGGCGCGCAGGGCATCGACGGTGGCGATGCAGCGCAGTTCCGGCTCGCGGCCGCCCCAGATGAGCTGCTGGGTCTGGACGAAGAACTCGATCTCGCGGATTCCCCCGCGGCCGAGCTTGATGTTGTGCCCGGCCAGCGCGATGGTGCCGCCGCCCCGGTGGGCGTTGATCTGGCGCTTGATCGAGTGGATGTCCTGGATGGCGGCGAAATCCAGGTTCTTGCGCCAGACGAAAGGCGTCAGCCGCTCGAGGAAGGCGGCCCCGGCCTCGCGGTCGCCGGCCACCGGGCGCGCCTTGATCATGGCGGCGCGTTCCCAGTTCTGACCCAGGCTTTCATAATAGGTTTCCGCGGCCAGCGCGGACAGGGCCAGGGGCGTCGCCCCGGGGTCGGGGCGCAGCCGCAGGTCGGTCCGGAAAACATACCCATCGGCCGTGCGCTGGTCCATCAGGCGCACGAAACTGCGGGTCAGACGCACGAAATGGTTGTGCAGTTCCTCGGGCCGGTCAGTGTGGATGCATTCGTTGTCGTACAGCACGATGAGGTCGATATCGCTGGAATAGTTGAGCTCCCGCGCGCCCAGCTTGCCCATGCCGAGGACCACCAGTCCCGAACCCTTTTCGGGGTCGTCGGCATCGGGCAGGATGAGGACGCCGTCGGCGGCGGCGGCGCGCAGCAGGTGCCCCGCGGCGCGGCTGAGCGCGAGCTCGGCGAAATCGGAAAGCGCGCCCGTGACCTGCTCGAGGGACCAGGCGCCGGTGATGTCGGCCACCGCCACCGCGAGGGCCACCCTGCGCTTGGCGACGCGCAGATCGCGGGCCAGCCCGTCGCCGCCGGGACCGTCGTCGCCGGCGCGCCTCAGTCCGCTCATCGCCCCGGCGCAGGCGGCATCGGGGCCCTCGGTCAGAATCTGGCGCAGGAACCCGGGATCCTTTACCGCCGAGAGGGTAAGGTGGGGACTGTTGCCGAATACCGCTTCCAGCAGGCGGCGGCCGCCGGCGTCCCGGGTCACCGCTTCGGCGAAGTCGGCGAGGCCGGAATCGCCGGCTTGGGCGACGGCCTCGCGCCAGCGCTCCAGCCCCAGCGCCGCACGGTCGGGGTTGGCGGCATGGGGAAGGTTGCTTTGCCCGGCTGCAAAGCAAAAAAGGCGCATTTTCAATTGCTCCGATTTGCAGCACACTGCGTCAACCTGCGACTTCGGTCAAGACGCCGAGGGAGGGAAAGGAGAGTCCGCTGATCAGGTACACGGTCCGGGGCGTGGTCCACCTTCTGGGCGGGCTGGCCGCGGGCTTCGCGATCATCCTGCTGGTGGCCGCCTGGCGCCTGTCCTCCGGGCCGGTTTCGCTCGCCTTCCTTTCGCCCTACATCGAGGACGCGTTGAACGCGGACCGCCAGACTTTTCGCATCCGCCTGGAAGACACCATTCTCACCTGGGCCGGGTGGGAGCGCACCCTCGACATCCGGGCGCTCAAGGTTCGCGCCATCGGGCCGGACGGAGGGCTCATCGCCAGCGCGCCCGAACTGTCGCTCTCGTTAAGCACCAGGGCGCTGTGGCGCGGCATGCTGGCGCCCGCGAGCATCGAGGTGTTCCGCCCCAAGTTACGGCTGCTGCGCCACCGTGACGGCCGGTTCCAGATCGGTTTCGACATCGACGAGAGCGCATCGGACACGGTGTTCAAGCGGATACTCCTTGGCCTGCTGTCGCCTCCCGATCCCGACCACACCGTCGGCTATCTGTCGCGGTTCACCATCGTCGACGCGGACCTGACCGTCGAGGACCGGCGCCTGGAAACGTCGTGGAATGCGCCGGCGACCGGGCTCACCCTCAGGCGCGACGCCGCCGGCATCATTGGTGAAGCCTCCCTGGCCCTGAACCTGGACGGACAAAAGGCCCAGGTCGCGGTCCTCGGCACCTATCGGGCCGCCACCGGACGGTTGGACCTGGAGGTTGATTTCAGCGAGATTATTCCCGCCGTCTTTTCGCGCATTTCCCCGGAGTTTCAGCCCCTTGGCGCCTTCGACCTGCCGCTGGAAGGCTTGGTCACCCTTCGCATGATGGCCGATGGCGCGGTGGAGACGGTGGGCTTCGACCTCAGCGGCGGCGCCGGTCAGCTGGTGCTGCCGGGGCCGCTCGCGCAAAGGCTGGACGTGGCGGCGCTGGAACTCAAGGGCCGCTACGAAGGTGCCTCCAGGGTGCTCGAGGTCGACGAGCTGTTCGTCGACCTGGGCGCCGAGGGGACGCTGTTCCTGCCGGCGCCCACCTATCACCAGATGCCGCTGAGGTCGGCGCGCGTCCGCGCCCGCTACCACGGGGATGAAAAGCGCCTGGAGGTATCCGCCCTCGACCTCGACCTCCAGGGGCCGACGGCCAGCCTCAGCGGCGTCGTCGACGGCGTCGGGGGCGAGCCGGTGGTCCGGGTCGACGGCGTGCTGCGCAACCTGGCGGTGGATGATTTTCCCCGCTACTGGCCGCGGGCCTGGGGACCCGATGCCTGGGAATGGTCCGTGGCCAACCTTTCCCGCGGCGTCGTCTCCGAGGCGCGCGCCAGCATCGAACTGCGTGCCGGCGGGAGCGGCGGCTACCGGATGGAGTCGGTGACCGGCGGCCTGGACTTCAACGGGCTGACGGTGGATTACCTGGCGCCCATGCCCAAGGTCCGCAAGACCCGCGGCACGGCAACGTTCACCGGGGAGCGAATAGATTTTGCGATGACCGGCGGCACGGCCATGGGCCTGAGGGTGACCAAGGGCACCATCAATCTGACCGGCCTCGACCAGATCGACCAGTTTGCCGACATCGACCTCTTCATCGAGGGGCCGGTCAAGGATTCCCTCAGGCTGATCGACTACGAACCCCTGCGTTTGGCTTCCACCGTGGGAATCACGCCGGCCGGCGCCGGCGGCACAGCGGTCACCCGCTTGAAGCTGCACTTCATCCTCGAACGCGCCCTGACCAGGGAACAGGTTCGGGTCTCGGCGACGTCGAAGTTGCGGGATTTCTCCCTTGCCGGCGCCCTGTTGGGCCGGAATATCCGCGACGGCCGGCTCGACCTCAAGGTGGACAGGAAGGGGATGGACGTGACCGGCCGGGTCAAGCTGGGCACCATTCCGGCCGCATTCGCGTTGCGGCGCAATTTTGCCGACAAGCCCCCTTTCCGCGCCCGCTACGAACTCAAGGGCCGTGTCACCGAGGCCCAGCGGGTCGGCGAACTGGGCATCGACTTCGCCCCCTTTTCCGCCGACTTCATCAAGGGGCCGGTGGAGGCGACGGTCCGTTTCACCGTGTTCGACGATGACAGCCGCTGGGTGGAGGCGACGCTGGGCCTCACCGACGTCGCCGTATCCTATCCCGCCCTGAAGTGGCGCAAGGACGCGGGCATCGGCGGCACGGCCGAGGTGATGGTCAACCTGGTAGGGGACGACGTGGTGGATATCCCGCGGTTCGCCGTCACCGCCGGCGACCTGACCGTTGGCGGCTCGGCCAAGTTCACAGGCGATGGAACCGGGCTCGAGCGGGTCGATTTCACCCGTGTCTCCTATGGCAGGACGGACATGATGGGGACGCTGAAGCCGGCGCCGGACGGCGGCTGGACGGCCAGCCTCCACGGCAACAGCTTCGACCTGGAACCCTTTTTCGACGATCTCGTGCACGGCCCCCCGGGCCCGGCGGAGACGGAGGAAGGTGCCACGCCGCGGTACACGTTTTCGACCGATCTGGACCGGGTATGGCTGGGGCCGGATCGCCAGATACGGCGCGTCGTGGGAACCCTGGCGCAGGACGGCGGCAGGTGGCGGGCCGTCGATCTGCGGGGCCTGGTGGGGGCCACCGCCGACAAGGGGTTTGCGATCACCATCGACTCCACCGACGATGGCAGGCGCAGTCTGTCCATCCGCGCCGATGATGCGGGGGCGACGCTCAGAACCTTCGGCTTTTATGAGAACATGGTCGGTGGCACCCTGGCCGTCTCCGGGACGTTCGACGATGCCCTGCCGGACCAGCCGCTGCAGGGGCGGGCCACCATCAAGGACTACAACGTGGTCAAGGCTCCGACCCTGACCCGGCTGGTCAGCATCCTGGCCCTTACCGGCGTCGTTGACGCCCTGCGGGGCGAGGGACTCAGGTTCACCGTGCTGGAGGCCCCGTTCACCATTAATGACGGAATGCTGAAAGTGACCGATGCCAAGGCGACGGGCCTGTCCCTGGGGTACACGGCCAGCGGCACCATCGACATCGACGCCGACGTGGTGGATATCGAGGGCACGATGGTGCCGGCCTATGTGATCAACAGCGTGCTCGGCCATATTCCGCTTTTGGGAACCCTGTTCACCGGCGGCGAGAAGGGCGGCGGCGTCTTCGCCGCCACCTACCGGATGACCGGTCCCATGGACGACCCCGAGGTCTCGGTGAATCCGCTGTCGGTCCTGGCGCCGGGGTTCCTGCGCAATTTCTTCCGGATCTTCGGCGAAGGGGCGGCCACCTCGGAGCTTCCGGATGAAAAGGATTACTTTCCCGAGAACTAAATGTGGATATTGGGAACCGCGCCTGGCGCGGGCCGCGCCGGCAGGAACCGCCAGCCACACGAAGAACGCCGCGCGGCGCGCCGAATCTACTTGCACATGACGCCCGGACTGCGCACATTGGGGGCATCGATTACACAGTACCCTGGCGTACACGCTTAGGCGCTTTTGCTCTTCGCCGAATTACCCCGAGAAAGAGTAGAGCCAAACGACACCGCGACGCCGCTGGAATCGGTTCGTGCTAATTCGGTACATTGAAAGGACGAGACGAGACATGACCACCGGAACGGTAAAATGGTTCAATCCGACAAAGGGATATGGCTTCATTGCGCCGGATGACGGCTCCAAGGACGCCTTCGTCCACATTTCCGCCGTCGAACGGGCGGGACTGACGACTCTCAACGAAGGGCAAAAGGTCGAATACGAACTCGTGCCCGGTCAAGGCGGCAAGTCCTCGGCGGAAAACCTAGTCGTCCTCGACTGACGCGTCCCGCTTGACCATCTTCGTTGCCCTGGCGCCGGTGTCATTCGGTTTCCGGCAACAAGGTCGTCAGGCGATGCGCCGTCGTGGGCGGACCGACGGAAAGAACTAATATGGCCCGCAAACCCAACTACAAATTCGAACGCCTGGAACGCCAAAGGACAAAAGCCGCCAAGAAAGCCGCGCGGCTCGAGGCCAAAAAGGAAAAGGCGGAAAAAAGAAAGGCGGAGAGCGCCGGCCTTGTGCTGGCCGACGACGGAGTCGCCAGCGCCCCCGGAGAGCCACCGGCCCTCCCCGGGGAGTCACCGGGCCCGCCCCAGGAGGACGGCGACCCGAACCTGTGAGTGCGGCATAACGGTTTGTGCCCGCCTTCCGGCCGCGGGCCGGGGAAAGCGGCCTCGGTCTTCGGCGCCGATCCGCCGCTACAGGACCGGCACGGTTCGGGCCTTCAGTCCACTCCCCATCCAGTCCACCCCCCGGTGACCCGCTCCGGTGTCCCGCCCCCTGCCGCCACGAACGATACCAATTTTTGCGTTCGCATCGGTTGCGATGGGAGGGCCCGATCGGGCCGATGCCCTGTGTGCGGCCAATGTCCGCAAAGGGCCCGGAACGGGCCGAAATCACGTTTCGGGCGATTCTTCGACGTTTTCACACGGCCTGGGTCACAAACCGACATTCCGCGTCATGGTCCCGGACGTCCGGAATCCGCCAAACCGGCCCAGGGACTGAGGCTCGGAACCCCGGGGGTCCCCGAACAGCGTCGACAGGGGGGGTTCCGGTGTCCCCGCAGGGCGTCGCAAGTCATTGACTTCTGCGGAATATCCTCTACATATCCCACATACGTGATGCATTTGTTTTGTGTTACCTAGATAACCGGTACGCCGATTAGCTTAGTTATCCCCTGACAATGCGAGCGTTAAACCGACCGTGCCGTCACATGGTGTGAGGCGCGGAATCAAGACTCCTGTTAGAGGAATTAACTATGGCTACTGGTACTGTAAAGTGGTTCAACCCGGCCAAGGGTTTCGGATTCATCGAGCCCGAGGACGGCTCGAAAGACGCTTTCGTCCACATTTCGGCCGTCGAGCGCGCCGGACTGAGTTCGCTTAGCGAAGGGCAGAAGGTCTCCTATGAGCTTCAGCCCGGACAGAACGGCAAATCTTCCGCCGAGAACCTGTCCGTCATCGAATAACCACGCAAGGCACCGCCTCCAACTCCCGTTGGGGGCGGCCGCCGCTTGCCGTCGGCGACGCGACCTTCACCGGTCGCCTGGCGGACTGAAGGAAGTGGCGGACCGATCCGCGATCCTTCCTTCGACACCAATTAATACGGCGAACAATTGAATAAACGGCGCCATGCGCCGTGCCGTCGCCGATCTTGCGCACCAGCCTGCGGGCGGTCCCGCCTGCGTTCCGGGACGAAAATTTCCGGCCGTGACACCTCGAATTGAAGCAGAGGATTACCGAAATGTTGAAATCAAGAAAATCGAGGGCCGAGGAACAATTCGCCGCAACCCAGAAGAAGGACAAGCAGGCCCTGAAAGAAAAGGAAAAAGCGCGGCAGGAGCAGGCGGAACACGTGGCCGGCTTGCGCGCCCTCCGCCTGGCCAAAGAGGCGGCCGACAAGAAAGCCGCCGACAAGGCCGCCGCCGAGAAAGCGGCCGCCAAGACCAAAAAGCCGTCGCGTCTGCCCCAGGCTCACCGAAACTGATCGCAACGGCCGCTAAGGCCGCAACGGACCCGGGCATCGACGAACCGCAATCGGCTCCGCCGTTCCGCGGCGCTTCACGAAGCGTTCGTTTCTTCGCCGCCATCGCGTTCCGCATCCTCCCGGCCCATGCCGTATGACCGCGGGGCGGGCGTCATCCTTTTGTGATAGAGGGTACTAAACCGCCCGCACGACGGCGTGACGCTTCCTGCCGGCGGAGAGCTTGATCACCCCACCGCCGGTGAGGTCGGCGAGGCCCACCAGCCGGGTCTCGTCGGTGATGACGGCGCCGTTGAGGCGGCCGCCGCCGCCCTTGATCAGGCGCCGGGCCTCGCCGTTGGTTTTGGCCAGGTCGGCGCGCCGCAAAAGCTCGAAGGCGGGGATGCCGTTTTCCAGGTCCGCCCGGGGCACGTCCACGGTCGGAAGCTGGTCGCCGCTGGCGCCTTCCTCGAAGGTTTGCCGCGCCGTCTCGGCGGCGGCCGCCGCCGCCTCGGCGCCGTGGCAGAGCGCGGTCGCCGCGTCCGCCAGCACCTTCTTGGCCTGGTTGAGCTCGGCGCCCTCGAGGGCCTCCAGGCGCCGCACCTCGTCCAGCTCCAGGTCCGTGAACAGGCGCAGGAACCGGCCGACGTCGGCGTCGTCGGTATCGCGCCAGTACTGCCAGTATTCATACGGCGACAGCATTTCGGCGTTCAGCCACACGGCGCCGGCCGCGGTCTTGCCCATCTTGGCGCCGCCCGACGTGGTCAACAGCGGCGTCGTCAGCCCGAACAGCGGCCGGCCATCCAGCCGGCGGCCCAGTTCGACGCCGTTGACGATGTTGCCCCATTGATCGGAGCCGCCCATCTGCAGCTCGCAGCCGTAGCGCCGGCTCACCTCGACGAAGTCGTAGGCCTGCAGAACCATGTAATTGAACTCGAGCAGGCTGAGGGTCTGCTCGCGGTCCAGGCGCAGCTTCACGCTGTCGAAGGCGAGCATGCGGTTGACCGAGAAGTGGCGCCCGAAATCGCGCAGGAACGGGATGTATTCAAGGCCGTCCAGCCAGTCCGCGTTGTTGACCATGATGGCGTCCGAGGGCCCCTCGCCGAAGGTCAGGAAGCGGGAAAAGACCTCCCGGATCCCCGCCATGTTGGCGCTGATCTCGTCGTCGCTGAGAAGCTTGCGGCTTTCGTCCTTGCCCGACGGGTCGCCGACCTTGGTCGTGCCCCCGCCCATCAGCACGATGGGCTTGTGGCCGGTGCGCTGTAGTATCCTGAGCAGCATGATGGAGAGCAGGCTGCCGGCGTGCAGGCTGGGGGCGGTGCAGTCGAAGCCGATGTACGCGGTGACGGCCTTGCCGGAGGCGAGGAGGTCGAGCCCGTCGAGGTCCGTGCACTGGTGCAGGTAGCCTCGCTCGACGACGGTGCGGATAAACTCCGAGCGGTGGGTGGTCATCGACGTTCCGGGTTATTATTGCCGATGGGCCGCGCCTGTGCCCGGCCCTTGCCGGGCGGGCGCGAAATTAACACTATCACCGCCGGCGCACAACGCCACCGGCGGGGCGGTCGGACAAAGGGATGCGGTATGGCCGCACACGAGCCACTGACGGCGCTGGGATTGATGAGCGGAACGTCGCTCGACGGCATCGACGCGGCGATCCTGCGCACCGACGGGGAACGGGTGCTCGCCGTCGGTCCGGCGGCGACGGTTCCCTACGACGACGCCTTCCGCGAGCGCCTGCGCGGGGTGCTCGGCGACGGCCGCGCCGACGCCGGCGAGAAGCCGGCGGTGGAGCGGGCGTTGACCCTGAAGCATGCCCAGGCGGTGGAGGGCCTGCTTGCGCAAAGCCGCGCCCGGGACCCGGAATTCCCGCCCGTCGACCTCATCGGCTTCCACGGCCACACCATCATCCACCGCCCCGCGGAAGGCGTGACGCAACAGATCGGCGACGGCGCGCTGCTGGCGCGGACAACCGGCATACCGGTGATCGGCGACTTCCGCAGCCGCGACCTGGCGCACGGGGGCGAAGGCGCGCCGCTGGCGCCGCTCTATCACGGTGCCCTGGCCCGGGACCTGGAGAAGCCGGTGGCCGTCCTCAACATCGGCGGCGTCGCCAACGTCACCTGGATCGGCGACGGCGACGATATCCGCGCCTTCGACACCGGCCCGGGGAACGCCCTCATCGACGACTGGGTCCGCGCCGCCGCGGGCCGGCCCATGGACGAAGACGGCCGCCTGGCGCGCTCGGGACGGGTCCGCGGCGACGTCGTCGCGGGCCTGCTGGATCACCCGTATTTCCGCCGGCCGCCGCCCAAGTCCCTGGACCGGGGCGATTTCGCCGCCGACGCCGTGTCCCATCTGTCGCCGGCCGACGGCGCGGCGACGCTGACCGCGTTCACCGCCGGCGCCGTGGCCGCCGCCCGGGCGTTCCTGCCCGCCGCGCCGAAGCGCTGGCTGGTGTCCGGGGGCGGGCGCCGCAACCGGGCCCTGATGGCGGCCCTCGAAGATGCCCTGGAGACGGCCGTCGAGCCGGTGGAGACGGTGGGCTGGCTGGGCGACGCCCTGGAGGCCCAGGCCTTCGCCTTCCTGGCGGTGCGCTCGCTCTACGGCCTGCCGCTCAGCCTGCCGGCGACCACCGGCGTCGCCCGGCCGATGGGCGGCGGCACCCTGCACGACGTGTAGGGGGGATCGGGTCCCGGCCTACGCCGCTTTTACCAGAACCTTGTCCAGGTAGTCGTCGATGTGGCCGTTGAGGATATCCATGTGGTCGCCGTAGAAATGGTCGCCGCCTTCGATCACCCGGTAGTCGATGGTGATGTTCTTCTGGCTGGAGACCTTTTGCGACAGCGTCTCCACCGCCTCGATGGGGACCACCTCGTCCTTGTCGCCATGGACGATCATGCCCGAGGCGGGACACGGGGCAAGGAACGAGAAATCCTGGACGCTGGCCGGCGGCGACACCGAAATGAAGCCGCTGATCTCGGGACGGCGCATCATCAACTGCATGGCGATCCAGGCCCCGAACGAATACCCGCCGATCCAGCACCGGGGCGCATTGGGGTTGTGGGCCTGCATCCAGTCCAGGGCCGACGCGGCATCGCTGAGCTCCCCCTGGCCGCTGTCGAACCGGCCCTGGGAGCGGCCGACACCGCGGAAATTGAATCGCAACGCCGAAAAGCCCCGGCGCACGAAGGTCTGGTACATGGCATACACCACCTTGTTGTTCATGGTGCCGCCGTACTGGGGATGGGGGTGCAACAGCAGCGCAATGGGGGCATTGCTCTGTTTGGCGTGGTGGTAACGGCCTTCGAGACGGCCCTCGGGTCCGTTGAAGATGACTTCCGGCATGGTCCCTGGCGAAACGCTAATGTTGTATGCGAACCCGGCCGTTCACGGGGAATTCCTGACGAACGCGCTCGGGTATTTCCCACCCGGCGCAGCCGCGCTGGCCGGATATTCTTGATACCAATGGTCGGCCATCGTATATACCAAAGACGTAACAAGGGACACGCAGACGCCCGCACGGCGGGAAGCGTAAACGCGATCCTTGGGAATTCTGATGGCTTCACCTAAGATATAATAAAACCGATGTTTTTCAAGAGGTTTCAAGAGGATATCGACGCTTTCCTGGCCCGCGACCCGGCCGCGCGGTCGCGCCTGGAGGTGGTCCTCTGTTATCCGGGTTTTCACGCTTTGCTGTTTCACCGCGCCTCCGGCGGCGCCTGGCGGCGCGGCTGGCGCCTGTTGGGGCGGTTCATCTCGCACATCGGTAAAATGCTAACGGGAATCGAGATTCATCCGGCCGCCCGGATCGGCCGCCGCTTCGTCATCGACCACGGGACCGGCGTCGTGGTGGGCGAAACCTCCATCATCGGGGACGACGTGACCCTGTATCACGCGGTCACCCTGGGCGGCATCGCGCCGTCCGTGGATTCTGATTCCCAGGTCGACCAGAAACGCCACCCCACCATAGAGGACGGCGCCATCATCGGCTCCGGCGCCCAGGTTCTGGGGCCCATCACCATCGGCAAAGGGGCCCGTGTCGGCGCCAACGCCGTGGTCACACGGGACCTGCCGGCGGGAGTGACGGCGGTGGGCATTCCGGCCCGGGTCATTATGCCCCGCGACAAGGACAAGGCCAAAGAGTTCGTCGCCTACGGTACGCCGACCGACGGCGTTCCCGATCCCGTGGCGCGCATGATCGACAGCCTGCGCAGCCAGGTGACGACGCTGATGGAGCGAGTCAATGAGCTGGAGGGACGCGTTCCCGAAGGGAAGGCGCCGGACCATGAGAAAACGGTCGAGGGTGACGGTGACGGTGACGGGGTTGAGAAGATACCGAGCGCCGCGGCGTCGGGAAGGAAATCGTAACCGCGAACGGTCTGCCGGTAGAGGAGGTAGCGGGTGAGACTAAGCACCAAAGGACGATATGCCGTGATGGCCATGGCCGACCTTGCGACGAACAGCGGCGGAAGGCCGATCCCGTTGGCCGAGGTCGCCGAGCGCCAGGAGATATCGCTTTCGTACCTGGAGCAACTGTTCGCGAAAATCCGCCGGGGCGGCCTGGTGCAAAGCGTCCGCGGGCCGGGCGGCGGCTATCTCCTGGCGCGCGACGCCAGCGCGCTCAGGGTATCCGACATCATCCTGGCTGTGGACGAGAGCATCCGGGCGACGCGCTGCATGCCGGGATCCCCCGCCGGGTGCACAGCGGACAGGAGCCGCTGCCTGACCCACGACCTGTGGGAGGAACTGGGCAACCAGATTTACCTGTATCTCAGTTCGGTGTCCCTCGCCGACGTCTGTGCCGGTCGCGTGCTGGGAACCAGCGGCGACCTGTTCCACCGCACCCGGACGCCCAAAACAGCCGCGCGTGAAGGCGTAAAGCGGGCAACCACGGCCCGGTAGAAACATCCGTCATGGATCACGGTGTCGACATGGACCGCGCTGTCTATCTGGATCACAACGCCACCACCACGGTCAGGCCGGCGGCGGCCGAGGCCGTGGCGGCGGCCCTGTCGCTGACCGGCAACGCCTCGTCGGTGCATGGCTTCGGCCGCGCCGTGCGCCGCGCCGTGGAATACGCCCGCGAGGCGGTCGCCGCCCTCGTCGGCGCGGACCCGGCCGACGTGGTGTTCACCAGCGGCGGCACCGAGGCCAACAACCTGGCCCTCAGGGGCTCGGGGCGCGAGCGCATCCTGGTCTCGGCGGTGGAGCACGAATCGGTGCTCATGGCGGGGGCGGGGGCCGCGTTGATTCCCGTCGACCCGGACGGCGTCGTCGACCTCGATGCCCTGGCAACCATGCTGGCGGGCGAGGGGACCCCGGCCCTGGTGTCGGTCATGCTGGCCAACAACGAGACCGGCGTCGTGCAGCCGGTGGCCGGGATCGCCGAGGTGGCGCGGCGTTTCGGAGCCCTGGCGCACTGCGATGCGGTGCAGGCGGCGGGCAAGATCCCCGTCGACAGGACGGCGCTTGGCGTCGACATGCTGTCGCTGTCGGCCCACAAGATCGGCGGGCCGGCGGGCGTCGGCGCCCTGGTCGTCGCCGATTCCGTGCCGCTCAGCCCCATCGTGTTCGGCGGCGGGCAGGAGCGCGGGCGGCGGATGGGCACCGAAAACTTTTCCGGCATCGCCGGCTTCGGCGCCGCGGCGCGGGAGGCCCGCGAGGGCATGGACGGATTCGCCGAACTGGGGCGGTTGCGCGACGGACTGGAGCGGCGAATCCTGGACCTTTCGCCGGAGACACGAATATTCGGCGCCGGCGCCGAGCGCCTGCCCAATACCAGTTGCCTGACCATGCCCGGCATGGCCAGCGAGACCCAGGTGATGGCCCTGGATCTGGCCGGCGTGGCGGTGAGCGCGGGCTCCGCCTGTTCCTCGGGCAAGGTGCATGCGAGCCACGTGCTGGCGGCCATGAACGCGGACGCGGCCGAGGCCGCCAGCGCCATCCGGGCGAGCCTGGGCTGGAACAGCACGGCACGAGACGTGGACCGGTTCGTCGAGGCGTGGACGGCGCTTCGTGTCCGTGCCGACGCCGGCCAGGGTGTGGCGGCGCCGGCGGCCTGAGCGGGAACAGCAAGGGAATACGATGGGTAATTCCGGTGCCACGGACGGGGCCGGGCCGGGCCTTCGCAAACGCGACGTCCCCGTCTACCTGGACTACCAGGCTACGACGCCGACCGATCCGCGCGTCGTCCAGGCCATGCTGCCCTATTTCAGCGAGAAGTTCGGCAACCCCCATTCGCGCGAGCACTTTTTCGGCTGGGAGGCGGATGACGCGGTGGAAAAGGCGCGCGGCGGGATCGCCGGCCTGATCGGCGCCACCGCCAGGGAGGTGATCTTCACCTCGGGCGCGACCGAATCCAACAACGTGGCGCTCAAGGGCGTGGCCCGTTTCTACAAGGACAGGAAGGACCACATCGTCACCTGTGTCACCGAACACAAGTGCGTCCTGGAAGCCGCCCGCCACCTGGAGAACGATGGCTTCCGGGTCACCTATCTGCCGGTCGCGGCGAGCGGGCTGATCGACCTGGACACCCTGAGGGACGCCATCACGGAGAACACCGTCATGGTCTCCGTCATGGCCGTCAACAACGAGATCGGCGTCATCCAGCCGATCGGCGAAATCGGCGCCATGTGCCGCGAACGGGGCGTCTTTTTCCATACCGACGCGGCCCAGGCCGTGGGCAAGATCCCGCTCGACGTGGAGGCGATGCACATCGACCTGATGAGCATCTCGGGCCACAAGGTTTACGGACCGATGGGCATCGGCGCGCTCTACGTGCGCCGCCGTCCGCGGGTGCGCCTGGTGGCGTTGATCGACGGCGGCGGCCAGGAGCGCGGCATGCGTTCGGGCACCTTGCCTACCCCGTTGTGCGTCGGCCTGGGCGAGGCCTGCGCCATCGCCGGGCGCGAGATGGGGGACGAGGCGGAGCGCGTGGCCGCCCTCAGGGACCGCTTCTACAAGGGCATCACCGGGCGCCTGGCCCGGGTCCGACTCAACGGGGACGCGGAACGGCGCATCCCCGGCAACCTCAACCTCAGCTTCGCCGGCGTGGACAACGAGGGCCTGATGGCGGGCATCAAGGACCTGGCGGTGTCCTCGGGCTCGGCCTGCACCTCGGCGTCGGTGGAGCCGTCCTACGTCTTGCGGGCGATCGGGCTCGACGACGGACTGGCCCGGGGCGCCATCAGAATTGGCTTCGGCCGCTTCACCACGGAAGACGACGTGGACTACGCGGTCGACAGGATCGCCGGCGAAGTGGAACGGTTGCGCCGGACGGGCCCGTTCCGGGAGACGGCTTGATCCCTGCCAAGCTTAAGGACCCGGCCCCATGCCCAGGATGACCTTTATCGAACCCGGCGGACGGCGCCGCGAGGTCGACGCCCCGGAAGGGGTGTCGGTGCTCGACATCGCCCAAAGCAACGCCATCGACCTGGAAGGCGCCTGCGAGGGCTGCATGGCGTGTTCCACCTGCCACGTGATCGTCGACCCGGCGTGGTTCGACAAGCTGCCCGAGAGCAGCGAGGAAGAAGACGACATGCTGGACCTGGCCCTGGACCTGACGCGGACCTCGCGCCTGGGCTGCCAGATCACCATCACCAGGGAGCTCGATGGCCTCGTCGTGACCTTGCCGGCGGTGACCCGCGATGTCCGCTAGTACTCAAGCGCCTGCGCGCGGCAAGGCGGTGAAGCCGTTTGCCCCGGGCAGCGTCTTCGGCCGCCTGCGCGCCGGCTGCGTGGACGACTGGCAGGCCTACACCGGGCACGCCTTCGTCCGCGGTTTGGGCGACGGCACCCTGGCCGGGCCCTGCTTCCGCCGTTACCTGGGTCAGGACTATCTGTTCCTCATCCACCTGGCCCGCGCCTATGCGCTCGCCGCCTACAAGGCCGACGACCTGGACGGCATCCGCCAGGCGGCGCAGGGGCTTTCCGCCATCATCGACGTGGAAATGGGCCTGCACGTGACCTATTGTGCCGGCTGGGGCCTGAGCGAAGACGACATGGCCGCCCTGCCCGAGGCCGGGGCCACCATGGCCTATACCCGTTACGTGCTGGAAAAAGGCCTGGCCGGCGATATTCTGGACCTGCATGTGGCGCTGGCGCCGTGCGTCGTCGGGTACGCCGAGATCGGCGCCGGTCTGATCGCCGACCCGGCCACCCGCCTGGACGGCAACCCGTATCGTGAGTGGATCGAGATGTACGCGTCCACGGACTACCAGGACGTCGCCCGCGCCGAGGTGGGCACCATCGACCGCCTGATGGAACGCCGCGGCGGCCCGGGGCGATTCGACTCCCTGCTCACCACCTTTCGCCAGGCCACCCGCCTGGAGGCGGCGTTCTGGGACATGGCGCTCGACGCCCCGGAGTGACGCCGTGCTTGGAGCCGCCGTTCCCGACTACATAGTCCTGGCCTGGTTCCTCGTGTGCTGGGTCGGGTACACGGCCTTTGCCGACCGCCCGAACCGGGAAACGCCCAATCTGGTGGAGGCCCTGCACCGGTACCGGGTGCGCTGGATGGAACGCATGCTGGAACGCGAGTTGCGCACCAGCGACGTCAATATCCTGGCAACGCTGATTCGCAGCAACGCCTTGTTCGCCTCCACCACCATCTTCATCCTGGCCGGGCTGATGACCATCCTCGGCGGGTTCGGCGCCGCCCGCGAGGCGGTGTCCGAGCTGTCCTTCGCCGTGCAGACGTCGCCTGAACTGTGGGAACTGAAGGGCATGGTGCTGCTGCTGATCTTCGTTTACGCCTTCTTCAAGTTCGTGTGGTCCATGCGCCAGTTCAACTTCGCCCTGGTGCTGATCGGCGCCGCCCCCATGCGCGAGGACGTCAACGCGCCCGACAGGCCAGGGTTCGCCGAGCGCACGGCGCGGCTCGTCACCCGCGGCGTGCTCACCCAGAACCGCGGCCTCAGGGCCTATTACTTCGGCCTGGCGACGCTCACCTGGTTCATCCAGCCCTGGGTGTTCGCGGTGGCCTGCGTCTGGGTCGTTTTGGTGCTGTACCGGCGCGAGTTCCGCTCGGTCACCCTGCGCGCCCTGATCGAGACCGACGGCGACAGGGCGAATAAAGACTCACCCAAGGACGAAACGCCCGGGGACGGCTGAGCTTGTACCGGCGGTCCGAATCCCTATATTCGCGCCCATGAATTCCTTGGGTCTTGATAAGGCACCGGGCCGGACCCGCGTCGTCGTCGCCATGTCGGGCGGGGTCGACAGCTCGACCACCGCCGCCCTGCTCAACGAGCAGGGCTACCAGGTCATCGGCGTCACCCTGCAGCTGTACGACCACGGCCGGGCGGTGAAGAGCACCAAGTCGTGCTGCGCCGGCCAGGACATCTACGACGCCCGCCGGGTGGCGGACACGCTCGGCATTGCCCACTACGTGCTGGATTTCGAAAGCCGCTTTCGGGGCGCGGTGATTGACGATTTCGCCGATTCCTACGTCCGCGGCGAGACCCCCGTCCCCTGCGTGCGCTGCAACCAGACGGTCAAGTTCCGCGACCTCCTGGACATGGCGCGGGAGCTCGGCGCCGACGCGCTCGCCACCGGCCACTACGTGCGCCGGGTGGCCGGCGGCGCGGGCGCGGAGCTCCACCGCGCCGTCGACCCGGTGCGCGACCAGAGCTATTTCCTGTTCGCCACCACGCAGGAGCAGCTCGAATACCTGCGCTTCCCCCTGGGCGACATGGACAAGGCCCGCACCCGGGACCTGGCCCGCCGGTTCGGGCTTGCCGTCGCCGCCAAGCCCGACAGCCAGGACATCTGCTTCGTGCCCGAGGGCTCGTACGCCGACGTGGTGTCCCGCATGCGCCCCGAAGCGATGCGCCCCGGCGACATCGTCGATACCGACGGCCGCGTGCTCGGCCGCCACGACGGCATCATCCACTTCACCATCGGCCAGCGCCGGGGCCTGGGCATCGCGGCGCCCGAGCCGCTCTACGTGGTGCGGCTGGAGCCCCGGGCCAACCGGGTCGTCGTCGGTCCGCGGGCGGCGCTGCTCCGCCAACGGCTCTCGGTGCGCGAGGTCAACTGGCTGGGGCCGGGCGACCTGCCGGGCGGCGGGGTCAGGGCGGCGGTGAAGCTGCGCTCCACCCAGGCCCCGGCGGCGGCCACGGTGTACGGGCGCGAAGGCGACACGGCCGAAGTGGTCCTCGACGAGCCCGAGGCCGGCATCGCCGGCGGCCAGGCGTGTGTGTTCTACGACGGCGACCGCGTCCTCGGCGGCGGCTGGATCACGCGCGAAGA
>JBHHXI010000051.1:0-19113 GCA_046756945.1 Rhodospirillales bacterium | reverse complement strand
TACCTGGACAGCCTCCATGACGGGGACAGGCTGTTCCCGGCCTCGGGCGCGCCCCGGTGGCGGGCGCTCGGGCTGCTGGCGCTCGGCGACGGCATGACCGACGCCGGGGTCCTCAGGCTGTTGGAGAGCCGCCGGCCCGAGGCGTTCCGCTACGACAAATGGGCGCAGCGCCAGGGCACCGTGATCGGGCGCGCCATGGACTCCCTCGAAGGCGAATTGGAGCGCCTCGACGGCCCGCTCACCATCGGCCACATCGCCGTCGCCTGCTCCATCGGCTGGCTGGACTTCCGCTTCCCGGACCTGGGCTGGCGCGCCGACCACCCCGGCCTCGCCGAGTGGTTCGAAAAATTCTCCGAGCGTCCGTCGATGACGGCGACGGCGCCGAAAGAGGCGGGCTGACAGCAGGGGGCGGGCCGGCGCGTCCGTATCAGCCGTCGGGAAAATACCGTTCCGTCATCCGCGCCGTATACCGGCAGAGATTGTCGTGGGTCCGGGCGGCCGCCTTTTGCGGCGTGTCCATCGTCACCAGGAGGACGTTGGCAAGAAACCCGTAGGTCGTGGCGTCGAGGGTCGTCGGCCGGTCACCGAGAAAATAGGGCCTGTCGGCAAGGAAATCGGCGAGCGCCTTCAGGTCGTCGGCGGCCATGGCGTAGATCTCTTCGCGGCTGTGGCGGCCGGTTCCCTGGGCGTGGAGCATGCGCCTGATCCGCCGGCGGACGATGACGGGAACGAGGTCGCGCGCCAGCGGGGGCAAACCGCCGAAAAAGGCCTGCCTGACGGTTGGCCAGAAGCGCTCGTCGATCCAGCGGCTGTACACCCCGGTCCAATAGAAATGGTCGTCCAGCATGCGCGCCATCGCGGTGCCGGCGGCGAGCACGGCCGGGGGCACCCCATGGTCCAGGTCGGTGTCGTGCCGTTCGGCGAGGTAGCGGACGATGAACTCGGAATCCCCGAGCAGCCGGCCGTCCACCCGGATGAACGGTATCTTGCCCTTCGGCCCCTTCCCCGGGTTCATCGTCTCGACGACCCGATAGGGCAGTCCCGCCATGCGCAGCCAGGTCTCCACCTTGAGGCAAAACGGACTCGGACTGGGAACGCCGAAGGCGGGTCCCGGCTGGAAAAGCTCGATGACGTCGTTGTCGGTTGGCATCGGCCGCGGCTCCTGATATGTTGTCAAGTGCCTTGACATATAGGCGGGGCGGCACAATGTCAAGAAGCTTGACAAAACACGGGCCCAGCAACCTGGCCTTCCTGTTGCTCGACCGGTTCCGCTGGTTCCAGCGGAGCCTGCGGTCGCGCCTGGACCTCAAGGGCGTTCCCGAAATGACGATTCCGCAAATTCTCATCCTGCCGAACCTGGATGCCGGCGGCACCCGCATCTCGGAACTGGCCCGGCGCGTCGGCGTTTCCCGCCAGGCCGTTCACCAGACGCTGGGCGAGCTTGCCGATCTCGGCCTGGTCCAAGTTGTCGCCGATCCCACCCACGGGCGCGCCAGGCTGGCCCGGCTGACGGACCGGGGGCGGAAAATCGACCGCGACGCCCTGAAGGTGATCGCCCGGCTGGAGCGGGACCTGGCGGATCGGATCGGCAAGCGCAACCTGGCCTCCCTGCACCGCGCCCTCGAGGCCGACTGGGGCGCGCCCGTGGGTGTCCGGGAGGGGTCGGCGGATTAGGTGGTGTTCTGCTGAACGGGAGGTGGGTCAGCGGCGGGGCGCCGATGTCGGCTTCTACACCGATACCGGCCGCGAATCCGCCCATTCGGGCGCTTCCGCATGGTGCCACGGGAAGGCATAAACAAGTCGCCGGAAATTGCTGGAATACGTTTGAGACTGCTGGCAGAGTCGGGATTCATAACGAATTGACGCACCCCAGACGTTATGACCTTCTTGGCTCCCCGATGAAATATGCAGCCGCATTCTTTCTTTCATTCCTGTCCGCCGGTCTGGCCACAGCCGAAACCCAAGCGCCTTTACGCTCAGTGATTATCGGGATGGCGCAGCATTTCGTGCAGGAGAAATTCATGTTTGGGTCCCTGGGCCATTACCATATTGAATTCGACATTGCCTACCTGCACCCACAGCCGCAACCCGATTACTGGGCCGTAGTGGGTGGCTTTGTATCCGACCAGAATACCACCAACACATATGTCGCCGCGGTGCGGCTCATTTGCTCTGAATTTGCCAGGGTAGGGTGTTGGCGCCTCGAGAAACTTGCGATCAACGGAAAAATCATCCTTGATCGGAGCCAGCCGCTTTAGTGACGATTTTCCCGCCGGTGCGAACGTCCGCTCCACATCCAGCCCGGTAGGTCGCCGAGTTGCTTACCCATGACCGGTGCGGGCCCGTGAGCGGACATCGCCACTCGCGACACCAGTCGATGAGCCGAGAACCTGGAATCTTTACCGGCGGACCGTGTGGTGCGGCCCGCGCACCGCGGGCGCGCCCCGCCCTCAGGTCATGTACTGGCCGCCGTTGACCGACAGCGTGGAGCCGGTGATGAAGCCGGCCTCGTCGGCGGCCAGGAAAACGACGCAGCGGGCCACCTCTTCCGGTTCGCCCAGGCGGCCGACCGGAATGAAGGCGAGGATCTTGGTTTTCAGCACCTCTTCGGGCACGGCGCGCACCATGTCGGTGCCGATGTATCCGGGCGCGATGGCGTTCACGGTGATGCCCTTGGCGGCGTTCTCCTGGGCCACGGCCTTGGTGAAGCCGATGATCCCGGCCTTGGCGGCGGAGTAGTTGGACTGGCCGAACTGTCCCTTCTGGCCGTTGATCGAGCTGATGGTGATGATGCGGCCGAAGCCGCGTTCGCGCATGCCCCCGATGACGGCGCGGGTCATGTTGAAGACGCTGTCCAGGTTGGTGCCGATCACCGCCGACCATTGCTCGTCGGTCATCTTGTGGAGTGTCGTATCCCGGGTGATGCCGGCATTGTTGGTCAGCACCTCGACCGGGCCCAGGTCGGCCTCGATTTTGGCGACGGCGTCGGCGCAGGCGGCGAAGTCGCCGACATCGAACTTGTAGACGGGAATGCCGGTATCGGCGGCAAAGGCGTTCGCGGCGTCGTCGTTGCCGGCGTACGTCGCCGCCACGGTGTGGCCCGCGTCCTTCAGGGCCTCGGAGACGGCGCGGCCGATGCCGCGCGTGCCGCCGGTGACGATTGCTACACGGCCCATTCTATCCTCCTGTTTTTTTTGGAAAGCCGTTCGACGAAATGTGTGCGGGGCCACCGGGGGGTGTCCCCCCGACAACGTTTCGCGGGGGGTCTCCCGCCGACACCGTTACGCGGGGGGCGCCGGGCGCTCAGCCGCGCTCCACGCACATGGCGATGCCCATGCCGCCGCCGATGCACAGCGTCGCCAGTCCCTTCTTGGCGTCGCGCCTCTGCATCTCGTGCAAAAGGGTGATCAGGATGCGCGCCCCGGAGGCGCCGACGGGATGGCCGATGGCGATGGCGCCGCCGTTGACGTTCACCTTGTCGGTGTCCCAGCCCAGGTCCCGGTTGACGGCCAGGGCCTGGGCGGCGAAGGCTTCGTTGGCCTCGATCAGGTCCACGTCGTCGGCTTTCCAGCCGGCTTTCTGCAGCGCGGCGCGGCTGGCCGGGATCGGCCCGGTGCCCATGATCGCCGGGTCGACGCCGGCGGTGGCCCAAGAGACGATGCGCGCCAGCGGCGTGATGCCGCGTTCGGCGGCGGCGTCCGCCGTCATGACGACGACGGCGGCGGCGCCGTCGTTGATGCCGGACGCGTTGCCCGCCGTCACCGTGCCGTCCTTGGCGAAGGCGGGGCGCAGCTTGGCAAGGGATTCGGCCGTCGTGCCGTGCCTGGGATATTCGTCCGTATCCACCACCGTCTCGCCCTTGCGGGTCTTGACGGTGACGGCGACGATTTCGTCCTTGAAGCGGCCGGCCCGTTGGGCGGCTTCGGCTTTCTGTTGCGAGGCGGCGGCGAAGGCGTCCTGGTCGTCGCGGGTGAGCTGCCACTGCTCGGCCACGTTCTCGGCCGTGACGCCCATGTGGTATCCGTTGAAGATATCCCACAGGCCGTCCCTGATCATGGTGTCGACAAGCTGGACGTCGCCCATCTTGGCGCCGTTTCGCAGGTGCACGCAGTGGGGCGCCTGGCTCATGCTTTCCTGGCCGCCGGCGACCACGATGTCGCTATCGCCGAGCCGGATCGCCTGAAAGCCGAGGGCCACGGACCTGAGGCCCGAGCCGCAGAGCTGATTGATGGTATAGGCCGTCCTCTCCACCGGGATGCCGGCGCCGACGGCCGCCTGGCGGGCCGGGTTCTGGCCGGCGCCGGCGGTGAGGATCTGCCCCATGATGACCTCGGAGACGTCGTCGGCCTCCACCTTGGCCCGGGCCAGGGCCTCGGTGATGGCGACGATGCCCAGATCGTGGGCGGGGAACGAGCTCAGGGCGCCGTTGAAGGACCCGACAGGCGTGCGCGCGGCGGCGGCGATGACGACGTCGGTCATTGGATGTCTCCTCCCAGATGATTGGCGGTTACCGCCCGGCGATGCGGCGCCGGGCTGGTGTTATAGGGCCGCCCGGACGCCGAAACAAGGGACGGAATGCTGCACCGCGAAAAAAAATTTTCAGGTCATGGCCGCCGTCAGCCAGCGCGCCAGGGGTCCGTACAGAATCGTCGCCGCGCGGCCACCGGCGACCATGCCGATATGGCCGGCGCCAAGCACCCGGCTGTCGGCCCGCGGCAGCTCATCGGCGAGCGGCGCCGCCGAGGCGGGCGGCACGATGTGGTCGGTGCCGGGGATCATCACCAGGGACGGTGCCCGGACTTCGGCGGGCAGCACCGGCCGCCCGGCGATACGCCAGGCGCCGCGCGCCGGTTCGTTTTCCACGTACCAGCCGACCAGGCATTCGTGCGCCACCGGCCCGGCCAGGGGCACCCCGTCGTTGAGCCAGTCCTCGAGGACGACGAAGTGCCGGGCCTTTTCCGAGCGCCCGTCGAGGGCGGCGAACCGCTGGAACTTGCGCGACGTGAGATAGGGGTCGAGGCTGGCGAACATGGTCTGCAGGACATCCACCGGCAGGACGCCGAGATGCTCCATCATCATGGCCAACTGGGGCGCCATGGCCTTGAGCAGGCGGATCCTGTCCGTCTGGCCGGCGTGGAAATCCCACGGCGTGCCCATGAGGGCGAGGGCGGCGACCCGGTCGGGTCTGCGCTGGGCCAGCGCCAGCGCCAGCAGACCGCCCATGCAGTAACCGATGACGCCGGCCGGCCGGCCGGCCAGGTCCACGGCCGTGGCCAGGGCCCCTTCCAGACGCCCGGCGACGTAGTCAGACAGGGTGAAGGCCCGCTCCGCCGCGCCGGGGGCGCCCCAATCCACCAGAAACGGCCGGAATCCACGCGCCGCCAGGGTGCGCACGAGGCTGCGTTTCTCGGTAAGATCCAGGATGTAGGCCCGGTTGATCAGCGACGGGACGACGACCAGGGGGATGGCGCCGGCCCCTGCCGGCGCGCCCGCGCCGTAATCGAGAAGCCGCGTCGACCCCTCGCTCCACACAACCGGCGGATCGGCCGGCCGCGCCCGGCGGGCGTGGCGGCGATAGGTCCGCACCCCGTCGGCGAACGCGGCGAGCCGCCGGCAGGCCTCGGCGTCGACGGCGCCGGCGAAGGCGTCAGGATCGACGCGGCCGAGATCCTCCCTTAGCGCCGCCGCGGCCGCGGCGAGTTCGGGCCTCCAGGGCAGCAACCCGCTTTTCAAGGGCGCCAAGGCGGCGCGCGCACTCAGCCAGATCATCGTCTGAAGCGCCACGTGCAGCGGCAGGGGCCTCGGCCCCGGGGGCACGGCGTGGGGCGCCGGAGGGGCTGGCGTCGGGCTTTTGCTGGGTGTCGGTGCCATCGCGTTTCCGGGTTTCACCGCCCTGTGCCGCGCCTTCGGCCGGCGCCATCGCGGACTGGGCCATGGAGGCGAAGGCGGCGGCGCCCGTATTCATCAACTCGATCGTCCGGGCCATGAGTTCGGCGACCTCGCGGTCCCCGGCAAGGCCGGCCAACTGCTCCTGCCAAAGGTCCAGGTAGCGTTGGGCCAGCGCGTGCAAATCCGGAGAGTCCGCCATGGCCTTTCCACGTGTCCCGCGGCAGTCATTATACCGCGCCCGACGGGGGCGGGGAAAATTTCACTGCAATGCAGCATTTTCCGGGAGGTCTTTTTATGATACCAATGGCGGAGACGCGCAAGTCCACTTGGGACAATCCGGCCATGGCTGACACTTCCCGGGGCGACGGTTCCGGTTCGGAAAAGACGCCGGTCACCATCAAGAAGTACGCGAACCGGCGCCTCTACAACACGGCGACCAGCAGTTACGTGACCCTTGACCACCTGTCGCAGATGGTCAAGGACGGCTGCGAGTTTGTCGTCTTCGACGCCAAGACGGACGCCGACATCACGCGGTCCGTGCTCACCCAGATCATCGTCGAGGAGGAATCGAAGGGACAGACCCTGTTGCCCGTCAGCTTCCTTCGCCACCTGATCAGTTTCTACGGCGACAGCCTGCAGGCCCTGGTGCCGCGCTATCTGGAATACAGCATGCAGTCGTTCGCCCGCAATCAGGAGCAGATGCGTCATTACATGAGCGACGCCATGGGCGGCCTCGTGCCCTTTGCCCAGTTCGAGAAGATGGGCGAGCAGAACGCCGCCCTTTTCGAGCGCGCCATGAAGATGTTCGCGCCGTACTACGGCGACGAGGCGGCCAGGAAAGACGCCGCCAAGACGGAAGAGCCCGAACCGGCGAAGGAGCAGCTGGAAGACCTCCGGGCCAAGCTCAACCAGATGCAGGAGCAGCTGGACGCCCTGACCGGCAACGGCCGCGAATCCTGAGGGCCGCGGCCTCCCCGAACATGCCATCCCGCGACGTCCCGGACCGGGGACGGAGCGGCCGGTAATCGCTTTCGCGGTGCGTGGCGCCTTTCGGGCGCGCCGTCCCTCCAGCCCGTGTTCGCGCCTTTACGGGCCCTTGAAAAGGTATACGAAAAATTGTATATCTTTATATCTACTAACGTTACAATGTGAGACACAATGCGATGGGATGTACCTGCCACCACATGGCCGCGGTCCAGGGAAGGGTGTCCGCCGGCCGGGTCCTCGTCATCGAAGCGATCAAATTGCAGGGCGTGAGCGAAGCGAACACGTGGGGGATTGGCGGCCAACGCCGGTTTCCCTGGCGACGGGGCGAACGATGAACAGCGCACACCCAACGTGATCTTGGAGGGAAAGCCCGTGCCTCGGAATTTCAGGAAAATCGTGTCATTGCACGTCGGTCCCACGACGATCAACCGTGCGACCGAAACCGACCGCTACGTCGGCGGCCGCATCCGCGAGCGCCGTGTCATGCTGGGTTTGAGCCAGCAGCAGATGGCCGACATGATCGGCGTCACCTACCAGCAGACCCACAAGTACGAACGCGGCATCAACCGCATATCGGCGGGGCGGCTGTACGAAATCGCCCAGGTGCTGAGGGTGCCGTTGAGTTATTTCTTCGAAGGTTTGGGCGACCGGCCCGAAAGAGGAGCCCTGACCGGACGTCAGCGCATGTGTCTCGAGCTGGCGCGCAATTTCGCCCAGATCACCAACGAGCGCCACCAGGAGGTCCTGAGCCAGCTGGCGCGCACCCTGGCCCGGGAATAAGGTCCGCGCCCCTGGTGGCCTGCATCAGCTAAATTACGCCCCGGGGACCCCGGGGGCGCCCCCCGTGGTTCCGGCTTTCGGGATCAGCCGCTCGAGGGCCCAGCGGGCCGCGTCCCTGACCAGGGGCGAGGAATCGTCCAGGCGCTCGCGGGCGGCCCCGGCGAGGGCGCGGTCGGCGCTGTTGCCGATGGCGATCAGCACGTTGCGCACGAAACGGTCGCGCCCGGTGCGTTTGATGGGGGACGCGGCGAAGGCCCGGCGGAAGGCGGCGTCGTCGAGGCGCGCCAGGTCGGCGAGGCGCGGGCTGTCCGTCTCCGGGCGCGCGGCAAACGCCGCGTCCGGCGCCGGCCGGGCGAACTTGTTCCACGGACAGACGGCCAGGCAGTCGTCGCAGCCGTAGATGCGGTTGCCCATGCGTGCGCTGAGGCCGGGGGCGATGGGGCCCTTGTGCTCGATGGTCAGGTACGAGATGCAAAGTCCCGGGTCGATCCGGTAGGCTTCGGCCAGGGCGCCGGTGGGACAGGCCCGCTGGCACAGGTCGCACGAGCCGCAGTGGTCCGTTTCCGGGGCGTCGGGCGGCAGCGCATGGGTCGTGAACACCTCGCCCAGGAACAGCCACGAACCGAAGTCCCGCGAGATCAAATTCGTGTGCTTGCCCTGCCAGCCGACCCCGGCCCGCGCCGCCAGGGGCTTTTCCATGACCGGCGCCGTGTCGACGAAGACCTTGACCTCGCAGTTTAGGGTCTCCGCCATCCAGCGCCCGAGCCGCTTGAGGCGCTTTTTCAGGACCCGGTGATAATCGACGCCCCGGGCATAGACGCTTACCGTTCCCCGGTCGCGCCGGGCGAGCGGCGCCAGGGGATCGCCCCTGGGACCGTAGTTGGTCCCCAGGACGACGATGCTCCGCGCCTCGGGCCACAGCGCCCGCGGCGCGGCGCGGCGGGCCTGGGTGTCGGCCATCCACGCCATGTCGCCGTGCAGGCCCAGGGACAGGAATTCGGCCAGATGGCGCCGGTCGGCCTCGGCCGCCTCGGCGGCGCAGAAGCCGACCGCCTCGAACCCGATGGCGCGCGCCTTGTCGCGGATGACTTGTTTGGCGTCCCGCACCGTTCCCTCGCCAGCCCGGGCGCGGATGTGCTATTCAGCCCGCGCCGTGTTGGTGCCGTCAATGGTGCCACGGAACGGCGCCCGGCGCACCGTCCTTTGCGCGATGCCCGCGGGGGGCGCGGGGCGGCGGCGGGCGGCGGAGGCGTTCATCGGGGAGGCGACGCCGTGACCGGCAAGGCCGTGGTTCTTCTCAGCGGCGGACTGGACTCCGCCACCGTGCTCGCCATCGCGCAGGATGAGGGCTTCGAGGCGTGCGCCCTCACCTTCCGCTACGGCCAGCGCCATGAGGTGGAGGTCGAGGCGGCGCGGCGCATCGCCGCCGGCGCCGGGGTCACCCACCACGTCACCGTGGACATGGACCTGCGCACCTTCGGCGCCTCCGCCCTTACCGGCGACATCGACGTCCCCAAGGACCGCTCCGAGGCTGACATCGGCGCCGGCATTCCCGTCACCTACGTGCCGGCGCGCAACACCATCTTCCTCGCCTACGCCCTGGCCCAGGCCGAGGTGTCGGGCGCCTTCGACATCTTCATCGGCGTCAACGCCCTCGATTACAGCGGCTACCCGGACTGCCGGCCCGCCTACATCGCGGCCTTCCAGGCGATGGCCAACCTGGCGACCAGGGCCGGCGTGGAGGGCGAAGGAAAGACCGCCATCCACACGCCGCTGATCGACCTCACCAAGGCGCGGATCATCCAAAGGGGCCTGGAGCTGGGCGTCGATTACGCGCTTACGGTGAGCTGCTACGATCCCGGCCCGCCGGCGGACGACGGGATCCGGCACTGCGGCCGCTGCGACGCCTGCATCCTGCGCCGCAAAGGCTTCGCCGAGGCGGGCGCCCCGGACCCGACCCGGTACGGGGCCTGAAACGGTGGAAAACCCTATCCCCGCCCCCGGTAGGGCGCGACGCCGGGGTCGGGGATCCACAGGCCGGCGGGCGGGTCGCCGGTCTGGTAGTAGACGTCGATGGGGATGCCGCCGCGCGGATACCAGTAGCCGCCCAGGCGCAGCCATTTGGGCTGCACCTCTTCCCTCAGCCGCCGGGCGATTTCCATCGTGCAGTCCTCGTGAAAGGCAGCGTGGTTGCGGAACGCGGCCAGGTACAGTTTCAGCGACTTGCTTTCCAGGATCGCCCGGTCGGGCACGTAGTCGATGACCAGGCAGGCGAAATCGGGCTGCCCGGTCACCGGGCACAGCGACGTGAACTCCGGGCACGTGAAGCGCACCACGTAATCGGCGCCGGTCTCGGGGTTCCCGACCGTTTCCAGCACGGCCTCGGCGGGCGAGGCCGGGATGGGGGCGGCGCCGCCGAGTTGGGTCAGGTCCTCGTATCTGTTGTCGGCCATGTCGTTTCCTACACCGGCTCGATGTCGCCCGCCGCCTGTTCCCCGGCGAACGCCCGGGCGAACGCCCCGAACGTGCCGTTGCCGATGGCCCGCCGGAGCCCCACCATCAGCTCCTGATAATAATGCAGGTTGTGCCGGGTCAACAGCATGGCGCCCAGAATCTCTTTCGAGCGCACCAGGTGACACAGGTAGGCGCGGCTGTATCGGGTGCAGGCGGGGCACGGGCAGTTGGCGTCGAGCGGCCGGGAATCGTCGGCGTGCCGGGCGTTGCGCAAGTTCACCGTGCCCCGCCGGGTGAAGGCCTGGCCGGTGCGCCCCGACCGCGTCGGCAGCACGCAGTCGAACATGTCGGCGCCGCGCGCCACCGCCCCCACCAGGTCGTCCGGCTTGCCGACGCCCATGAGGTAGCGTGGACGGTCCCCGGGCAACAGTGCGGTGGTCAGTTCCAGGGTGTCGAACATCAGCTCCTGACCCTCGCCGACGGCGAGGCCGCCGACGGCGTACCCATCGAAACCCAGGGCGGTCAGCGCGTCCGCGGACTCCCGGCGCAAATGCTCATGGACCCCGCCCTGGACGATGCCGAACAGGCCGGCCCCGGGGCGTTCGCGGAACGCCGCCCGGGACCGTTCGGCCCAGCGCATGGAGAGCCGCATGGACCGGGCGCACGCCGTCTCGTCGGCCGGGTACGGCGTGCATTCGTCGAGCACCATGGCGATGTCGGCGCCCAGCGCGCGCTGGACCTCCACCGCCCGTTCCGGCGACAGCGCGTGGCTGGCGCCGTCGATGTGGGAGGTGAAGACGACGCCGTCTTCGCGCACCTCGCGCAACTTGGCCAGGGACATCACCTGGAAGCCGCCGGAATCGGTGAGGATGGGCCGGGGCCAGTTCATGAACCTGTGCAACCCGCCCAGGCTTTCCACCACCTCGACACCGGGACGCAGCATCAGATGATAGGTATTGGCCAGGATCACCTGGGTGCCGGTCTCCGCCACCGCCTCGGGCGTCAACGCCTTGACCGTGGCGCCGGTGCCGACGGGCATGAAGGCCGGCGTGTCGATAATCCCGTGGGCGGTGTGCACCTGGCCGAGCCGGGCCCGGCCGTCGGTGGCGAGGACCTGGAAGGAGAACCCGCTCACGGCGTCCGCTCCAGCAGGCAGCAGTCGCCGTAGGAGTAGAAGCGGTAGCCCTCCCGTTTGGCGTGCTCGTAGGCCCGCTTCATGCGCGCCGTGCCGGCGAAGGCCGAGACCAGCATGAACAGGGTCGTGCGCGGCAGGTGGAAATTGGTGAGCAGCACGTCGACGATCCTGAACCGGTATCCCGGCGTGATGAAGATGTCCGTGTCCCCGGAAAAGGGGCTGAGGCGCCCGTCCTCCCCGGCCGCGGCCTCGAGGAGCCTGAGCACGGTGCTGCCCACGGCCACGACGCGGCCGGTGGCGGCGTTGACGGCCTCGGCCGTCGCCGCCGGGATCTCGCCCGATTCGGGGTGCATCCGGTGATCCTCGGTGTCGGCGGCGCGCACCGGGGCGAAGGTCCCGGCGCCGACGTGCAGGGTGAGGAACGCCGTCTTGACGCGACGCGCCTCGAGGGCCGCCATCAGGCCCGGCGTGAAGTGCAGGGCCGCCGTCGGCGCCGCCACCGCGCCGTCTTTCTCGGCGAACATGGTCTGGTAATCCTGCCGGTCCCGGGCGTCGGCGAGGCCGGGGCGCTTGATATAGGGCGGCAGGGGCATGAACCCGTGGCGCTCCAGGGCCGCCATCAGGTCGCCGCCGGCCCGGTTGAAGGCCAGCGTCACCTCGCCGTCCACGCCCTTGGCGGCGACCCGGGCGGCGAAACCCGGCGCGAAGTCCACCCTGTCGCCGACGTGCAGCCTGCGCGCCGGCCTGGCGAAGGCGAGCCATACCGCGGGATCGATCCGGCGGTGCAGGGTCACTTCCACCGTCGCCTGGCCACACCGTCCCGGCAGGCGGGCGGGGATCACCCGGGTGTCGTTGAAGACGACGATGTCGCCGGGCCTGAGGAGGCCGGGCAGGTCGCGCACCGTATGGTCGCTGAGCCCGTCGTCCCCGTCCGCCGCCCGGCCCACTTCGAGGAGCCTGGCCGAGTCCTTGGGGACCGCGGGCCGTTGCGCGATGCAGTCGCGCGGCAGGTCGAAATCGAAGTCATCCACGTTCATGGGTTGGGCATGGGTCGGGACGGTGTGGCCGGACGGCGGGCAACCTACAGAGATTCGCGGCAAAGGACAAACGCGGCGCGCTGGCCGGGAACCTTACCGATTTTTAACCCACCGGAAAGCGCCCCGTAAGGTGATCGAACGTAGTGTCGCCGGCAACCGGCCGGTGTGCGGCGGGAGCGAACGCCCCAATGGGGGGCCGCGCTTCGCCCCGCCGTCCGCAACCGGCCGACAAAGGAGAAGGACGATGAAGACACAGGAATACGCAAACCGCGGGCGCACCGCCGGCAGGGTGGCGGCCGTGGTGGCGGTGCTTGCCATCGCCGGCGGGGCGGTCGCGATCGGCGCCTCGAACGCGCTCACGGCCGGCACGGCGCCGGCCGCGGCGGCGGTGGCCGGTAGCGCCCTGCCGGTGAGCTTCGCCGGTATGATCGAGAAGGTCGGCCCGGCGGTGGTCAACATCCGGGTGGAGGCCGGGGACTCCGCGACCCCGGCGCGCATGGACCCCCGGGAATTCCGCGGGCCCAAGGACATGCCCGAGTTCTTCCGGCGCTTCTTCGGCGACGAGTTCGAAAAGCGTTTCGGCGGCGATCACGGGCGCCGGTCCGAACAACACCGGATGCAGGCCATGGGGTCGGGCTTCATCATCGACAAGAAGGGCTACATCGTGACCAACGACCACGTGGTCCGCGGCGCCGAGAAGATCGTGGTGACGCTTAAGAACGGCGCCAAGCACGAGGCGACGCTGATCGGCCGTGACCGGAAGACAGACCTGGCGCTGATCAAGATCGAAACGGACCAGGATCTGCCGTTCGTTCCTTTCGGCAATTCGGACGCGGCGCGTGTCGGCGACTGGGTGGTGGCGGTCGGCAACCCGTTCGGCCTCGACCACACGGTGACCGCCGGCATCATTTCGGCCCGCGGCCGCGCCATCGGCAACGGCCCCTACGACGACTTCCTGCAAATCGACGCTCCCATCAACAAGGGCAACTCGGGCGGCCCGGCGTTCAACCTCCGGGGAGAGGTGATCGGCGTCAACACCGCCATCTTCTCGCCCACCGGCGGCAGCGTCGGCATCGGCTTCGCCATCCCGTCGTCGCTTGCCCAGAAGGTGATCGTCGACCTCAAGGATGACGGCACGGTCGAGCGCGGCTGGCTCGGCGTCAACATCCAGGGGGTGAACAAGGACATGGCGGCCAGCCTGAACCTGGACAAGGCCCGGGGCGCCATCGTCTCCAGGGTCATTCCCGACAGCCCGGCCGCGGAAGCCGGCCTCGAACAGGGCGACGTGATCCTTGCCGTCGACGGCCGGCCGGTACGCACCGTCCGCGACCTGCCCAGGCTGATCGCCGGGATCGACGGCGGCAAGTCGGCGAAACTCGCCGTCTGGCGCGACGGTCGTGAGAAGACCGTGCGCGTCCGGATCGGCCGCATGCCCGAATCCATGCGCCTCGGCGGCACCGCCGAGGCCGAGGTCCAGGGGATGCGGCTGAGCAGCCTGGACCCGGCGGTCCGCCGCGCCTACCGGATCGGCGACGACATCGCCGGCGTCGTCGTCACCGCCGTCGCCGCCGACAGTTGGGCGGCGAAAAAGGGCCTGACCGCCGGCGACGTGATCGTCGCGGTGGGCAACGCCCAGGTGTCGACGCCCGCCGACGTGGCCGCCGGGATCAGGCAGGCCAGGCAGCAACGCCAGAAAGCCGTGCTGCTCCTGATCAACCGGGAGGCCCAGGAACGCTTTGTCGCGCTTCCCCTGAAGGCCGCCTGAGAAGGTGCCGGGGCCGGGCGCGGCCGCCCCCTGCGCCGCTCCCCCGCAGGGGCGCCCCCCGCCCCGGCTTCCCGCCCGCCGGCCGCCGTGGCCGGCGGGTTTTTTCCGGTCCCGGTGCCGGAGGCCACGGCATATGACAGTCCTTCAGCAGCCTGCTAGGTTTCCCTGCGGCGGAAAACGGACGGAGGATTCCGGGCGGTGCGTGTCCTGATCATCGAGGACGATCCCGAAGCCGTCGGGTACATGGTCAAGGGCCTGAAAGAAAGCGGCCACGTCGCCGATTACGCCGTCGACGGCGAGGACGGCTTCCACATGGCCCAGGGCGAAGAGTACGACGTCCTCGTGGTCGATCGCATGCTGCCCGGACTCGACGGGCTTTCCCTGGTCGGGCGCCTGCGCGCCGAGGGCAACCAGACGCCGGTCCTGTTCCTCAGCGCGCTGGGCAAGGTGGACGACCGGGTCAAGGGCCTGAAGGCCGGCGGCGACGATTATCTGGTCAAGCCCTATGCCTTCGCCGAGCTGGTCGCCCGCATCGAGGCCCTGGTGCGCAGGCAGAGGCCGGCGGAGGCGCAAACCAGGCTGCGCGTCGGCGATCTGGAGATGGACCTGCTGGCGCGCCGGGTGGTGCGCGGCGGCACCAGGATCGAGCTGCAGCCGCGCGAGTTCCGCCTGCTCGAATACCTGATGAAACACGCCGGCCAGGTAGTCACCCGGACGATGCTTCTGGAGAACGTCTGGGAGTACCATTTCGACCCCCAGACCAACGTCATCGACGTCCACATCAGCCGCCTGCGCGCCAAGATCGACAAGGGGTTCCAGCGGCCCCTCCTGAATACGGTGCGCGGCGCCGGGTACTGCATCCGTGAGAGCGAGTAGGCTGCTCCGCACCTCCACCTTCCGCCTGGCGCTGGGATACCTGGTGCTGTTCGGCCTTTCCGTGGTGGCGCTGCTGGGGTTCATCTACTGGAACACCACCGGCTTCATCGCCCAGCAGACCGACCAGACCATCGCCGCCGAGATCACCGGCCTCGCCGAGCAATACCGCCGCACCGGGCTGGCGGGTTTGCGAACGGTGATCCGCGAGCGCAGCCGCGATCAGCGCCAGAGCCTGTATCTGTTCACCGATCCGGACCGCCGGTCCATCGCCGGCAATCTGGACTCCTGGCCGACGGTGCAGGCGGAGCCGGGCGGCTGGCTCGACTTCCCGTACGAACGGCCGGTCGGGGCGCGCGTCGAGACCCACCACGCCCGCGCCCGGCACCTGCTGCTGCCCGGCGGCTTCGAGTTGCTGGTCGGCCGCGACGTCCAGGAGCGCCACGCGCTGCAGCAGCGCATCCGCGACTCCCTGATCTGGGTGGTGGCGCTGACCATCGGCCTGGGGCTTGTCGGCGGCGTGGTCATGAGCCGCAGCTGGCTGCGCCGCATCGACGGCATCAACCGGACCAGCCGCAACATCATGGCCGGCGACCTCGGCCACCGGGTGCCGGTCAGCGGTGCCAACGACGAGCTCGACCGGCTGGCCCAGAACCTCAACGCCATGCTCGACGAGATCGAGCGCCTCATGGCCGGCATGCGCCAGGTCACCGACAACATCGCCCACGACCTGCGCAGCCCCTTGAACCGCCTGCGCAGCCGGCTCGAGGTGACGCTGCTGGAAGCGCCGTCCATCGAGTCGTACCGCGCCGCCCTGGAGCGCACCATCGAAGACGCCGAGGACCTCCTGCACACGTTCACCGCCCTGCTCGGCATCGCCCAGGCCGAATCCGGGGCCGGGCCGGAAGACATGGCGGACCTGGACCTGGGCGCCCTGGCCCGGGACGTGGCCGAGCTTTACGAACCGGTGGCCGAGGAAAAAGGGCTGTCATTGACCCTGGCGTGCGGCGACGGACCGACGGTGAGGGGCAACCGCCATCTGCTGTCCCAGGCGCTGGCCAATCTGGTCGACAACGCCATCAAGTACACGCCCGGGTCCGGCGCCATCATCGTCACCGCGCGGAACGCCAACGGGGCCGTCGAGGTGGCGGTCGCCGACACCGGCCCCGGCATCCCGGAGGGCGAGCGCGAGCGCGTGCTGGACCGCTTCGTGCGCCTGGAATCGAGCCGCCACAGCCCGGGCAGCGGTTTGGGCCTGAGCCTGGTGGCGGCGGTGGCCCGGCTGCACGGCGCGGACCTTGTCCTCGAGGACAACCGGCCGGGCCTGCGCGCGGTCATCCGGTTTCCCGCGCGGCCGGCGGGTCCCACCCCTTAGGCGCGATCCAAAAAAATAAGGCCCCCAGGCGGGAGGGCCTTATTTCGCCGCGGCAACGGGAGGAGAAGGAAATCCACGATTTGCCGCGGCAGCAATTGCGCCGGTCGCCCCGCCACCGGGGTCACCCCGGACCTTTTCAGCCGACGGCCGCCGCCCGCCGGGCTGCAACACCCTCCATAGCGCCCGTGTCGGGCAACGGCGTGTACAACCCGGCCTGAAGGGCGCGCTGGCGGGTCAGCGCCAGCACGGTGTCGATGTAGGGCGTGGGAACGCCGGTAAGACGGCCCAGTTCCTGGACGGACGTGAGCAGGGCGTCGATCTCCATGGGGCGGCCCCGTTCCAGGTCCTGGAGCATGGATGTCTTGTGGGCCCCCACCTGGGCGGCGCCGGCGATGCGTTTGTCCATGCTGACGCGGAACTCGACGCCCAGGGATTCACCGATGGCCTGGGCCTCGCCCATCATGTTGCGCGCCAGCGCCAGGGTGCCCGGGTCGGCCGTGATCACGTCCAGGGTGGTCAGGGTGAGGGCGCTGATCGGGTTGAAGCACAGGTTCCCCCACAGCTTTTTCCAGATATCGTCGCGGATGTTGTCGCGGATCGGCGCCTTGAGCCCGGCGTCGGTCAACGCCTCGCTGAGACGCAGGCAGCGGCGCGAGATCGAGCCGTCGGGCTCGCCCAGGGTGAACTTGTCCCCATAGACGTGGCGGATCACGCCCGGCTCGACGATTTCCGTGGCCGGATAGACGACGCAGCCGATGGCGCGTTCCGGGCCGATCAGGTCCCATTGCCGGCCGTCCGGATCGACGCTTTCCAGACGGCGGCCCTCGAAGGGGCCCGGAAGCCTGTGGAAGTACCACCAGGGAATCCCGTTCATGGCCGTCACCACGGCGGTGTCCGGCCCGAGCAGGGGCGCCATGCGCCCGGCCACCTCACAGGCCTGATGGGCCTTCAGGGTGACGATGACATAGTCCTGGGGGCCGGCCTCGGCGGGATCGTCCGTACAGGTCGGATGGATGATCCGCTCGGCGCCGTTGGCGCGCAGCCTGAGACCCCCGGTTTTCATTGCCGCGAGGTGGGGACCGCGGGCGATCAGCGTCACGCCGTATCCGGCCTCCGCCAGGTGCAGGCCCAGATACGCCCCGATGGCGCCGGCCCCGTAAATGCAGATCTTCATGCGACTACCCCCCACTTTCGAATACTCAGGACGGAATATGCGTTCCCGGTCCTGTCCACGCCGGTTCTCCCGAGGCCCCGGATTTTTCCGGGTTTGGAGAGTGATGTTTTCACAATGATGGATCGGATTCAATAAGTACTTGAAAAACACTATTGAATTTGGTAAATTTACAGCGCATACAAAATAGATTATTGAAATCTTATAAATAGAGGCCGCCATGGGCCGGAATACCATGCTGGGACACAAATTGCGCCGGCTGCGCCGCGAGAAGGGGCGGACCCAGGCGCAGATGGCCAGCGCCATCGGCATCTCCACCAGCTACCTGAACCTGATCGAGAACAACCAGCGGGCCGTTACCGTTTCCGTTCTGCTCAAGCTGGCGCAGGCCTTTGACATCAACCTGCGCAGCTTCACCGAGGACGACGAGGCCCGCCTCGCCGGCGCCCTGGTCGAGGTCTTCAGCGATTCGCTGCTCGAGGAACACACCGTGAATGAAGCCGACCTGCGCGAGCTTGCGGCGCGCCTTCCCGACGCCGGACGCGCCGTGCTGGATCTGTACCGGGCCTACCGCAGCGCCCGGGACGACGCGCAGACCCTCGCCGAACGCCTGTCGGACGGACGCGCCAGCGGGCTCGAGGCCACCGCGCCCCCGTCCGAGGAGGTCACCGACTTCATCCAGGAGCGCACCAACCATTTCCCGGAACTGGAGGAGGCGGCCGAACGGCTATGGCGGGAGGCCGGCCTCGACCACAGCAACCTCCATCGGGGCCTGGTCGACCATCTGGCGCAGGTGTACGCCGTCGAGGTCGAGACCACGGCGGCCGAGGCGAGCATGGGCGCGGTCCGGCGGTTCGATCCGGTGACCCGCAAGCTGCAGTTGTCCGAGGTCCTGCCGGCGAACAGCCGCGACTTCCAGCTGGCCCACCAGATCGGGCTGTTGTCGTGCGGCAAGATCCTCGACCGGCTGGTGGCCGGAACCAAGCTGTCGACGGCCGATGCGGAATCCCTGTGCCGGGTGGCGCTCGCCAACTACTTCGCCGGCGCCGTGGTCCTGCCCTATGCCCCCTTCCTCGAGGCGGCGCGCACGCTCTGCTACGACATCGAGCTGCTTGGGCAACGGTTCTCCGCCGGTTTCGAGCAGATCTGCCACCGGCTCACCACGCTCAACCGTCCGGGCGCCACGGGGGTGCCCTTCCACCTGCTCCGCGTCGATATCGCGGGCAACATCTCGAAGCGTTTCAGCGCCTCGGGGATTCACATCGCGCGCTTCGGCGGCGGCTGTCCCCTGTGGGCGGCGCACGCCGCCTTCCTCACCCCGGGCCGCATCCGCACACAGGTCTCGCGCATGCCCGACGGGGCGACCTATTTCTGCATCGCCCGCACGGTGACCAAGGGCGGCGGCGGCCACCACGTGCCGCCAAGCACCTATGCCGTGGAGGTCGGATGCGAGATCGGCCAGGCGCGGGAGCTCGTCTATGCCCACGGGATTTCGCTGGACAACGGCGCCGCCGCCGTGCCCGTCGGCGCCGGCTGCCGCATGTGCGAGCGCATGGACTGCCGCCAGCGCGCCTTCCCGCCGCTCCAGGACCGGCTCAACGTGGACGTCAACGTGCGCGGCCTGTCGGCCTACGTCTCGGCCGAGCC
>JBHHXI010000050.1:0-19338 GCA_046756945.1 Rhodospirillales bacterium | reverse complement strand
CAAGTTCATTTCCGACGACAGAACTGGCAACAACAACGCCAATTACCAGGACCGTAGGATGGACGAGCTGTTCGACCAGATAAACCGCGCCACCGACCCCGCCGACCAGCGTCGGATCATGCGCGAGTTCGAGAAGCGGACCCTCGACGAACAGGCGCATCAGTTCCTCACCCTGTGGTGGTACCGGATCATTCCGCACCGTTCTTACGTCAAGGGCTGGAAGATCAGCCCAAGCCACTACATCAACCAGGACCTCGGCAACGTGTGGCTGGCGCAATAGGCCAGCAAGAATAATCCGATGGAAGCCGCATCATCACAACGACAGACTCCGAAGGTCCAGAGCATCAGCCGCCGGTTCAGCTATGCGTTCATCGGCGTGGTGACTTTGTTGTTATTTGGTTTTGCGGCGGTCGCCATATTTATCAAGATTACCGAAACGGAGAAGGAATTAGAAAGAAGGTTGGATTATTCCTTGAATCTTTCCACGACAAGTTTGCCGAAGGCACTTTGGAACCTGGACAATGATGTCGTGGATGATTTCGTCGAGTCATTATTCCTCGATGAAGCCATTGCTCACGCAAAGGTTATGTGGGCCAATCAGGTTATTATCGAGAGAACGCGTGAGAGCTATCAGGGTACCGATTTTTCAAATCCTGACCAATCCTCCCCACTCATCGTCAAGACGTCAGATATCGTGTTCGAGGGAAACACGGTTGGCACGATTCGAATTGCAATGTCGCGCGAGAGTGTCAGGGATGAGCTTATTTTTAATATTTCCGGCATCATTGCCTTAACGATCCTCATCATTGTGGGTATTTCTTTGACATCCGTTGCCATCACAAAACGATACATCTCCCGGCCGCTATTGCAGCTCCAAAACTCGGCAACATCGATTGCTCATGGCGATCTGGAAGCCCCCATCGAAATCAGCGGCCGTGATGAAATCGGAACCCTGGCACGGGATCTCAATGTCATGCGCGAATCGATCCGCGAATTGTTCGAGGCCCTTCGGAATAGCAAGGAGGAGCTCGAAGATTACAGCCGCACGCTGGAAAAGAAAGTCGATGAGCGTACCACGGAGCTCGAGCACGCCATGACGGCGGCCCAGGAAGCGAACGAAGCCAAGAGCATGTTTCTCGCCAATATGAGTCACGAGTTGCGCACGCCGCTGAACGCAATTATCGGGTTCAGCCGGCTCCTGGAATCGGACCGCAAGGAGCCGCCCAGCGAGCGCCAGAAAGACAGACTGACGGAGGTCATCAGGGGTGGCCGCCATCTGCTGGAACTGATCAACGATGTTCTCGATCTGGCCAAGGTCGAGGCCGGGAAGGTCACTATTTCACCCGAAGACGTGCCGCTGAACGAAGTTTTCGAGGAATGCCTGACCCTGACCGGGGTCCTTGCCGACAAGCGGGGCATTACGCTCACGGTATCGCCCGCGGAAGCCGACATACCCTTCGTTCGGGCGGATTACACACGCTGTAAGCAGGCGCTTCTCAACATTCTTTCCAACGCGGTGAAATACAACCGTGAAGGTGGGGAGGCGGTTCTCGATTGCAGGAGAACACCTGACGGTATGGTGCGCATTTCCGTTTCAGACACCGGCGAAGGCATTGCCAAGGATAAACAAGGGGAAATTTTCCAGCCGTTCAGCCGCCTTGGAGCCGAGGCCACAGAAACCGAAGGCACCGGCATCGGCCTGACCCTGACCAAACGGTTGGTCGAACTCATGGACGGGCAGATTGGGTTCGAAAGCACCGAGGGCCAGGGCAGCACGTTCTGGATTGACCTCCCGCAGGCGGATAAGCCGACCGCCCGGGAAGAGACAGGGACAGTCCCCAAGGCGGGCCAGGCGGGGCAGGAAGAGAGTTCCACCGGGCTCCTGCTGTATGTCGAGGACAACCCGGCGAACCTGAAGCTTCTGGAAGAGATCATCGATGACCGGCTTCCAAACCTGACCGTGTTGTCCGCCCACAACGCGGAACTGGGCCTGGAACTGGCGAGGGAACGCCAACCGGACGTCATTATTCTCGACATCAATCTGCCCGGCATGGACGGATTCACGGCTCTGGAACACCTTATGCGCTCGGAGAACACGCGCCGTATTCCGGTCATTGCCCTTTCCGCCAACGCCATGCCGAGCGACATGAAGAAAGGGCGCGAAGCGGGATTTCGGGACTACCTGACCAAGCCCGTCGACCCCGACGAAATCCAGGCCGCCGTGGAAAGAGTCTTAAGGGAGCCCCAATGATGGACCTTCAGGAACAGATACAAAAAGCAAATATCCTGATCGTCGACGACAATCCGGTTAATGTGAAACTGCTCGAGGAAATTCTCGAACAGGAGAACTACACCAACATCTACAGCACCACCGACCCCCGCCAGGTGAAAGCCCTGGACCAGCAATGGCACTTCGACGTAATCCTGCTCGATATCCGGATGCCGCACATGGACGGCTTCCAGGTCATGGAGGAGCTGGCCGACGCCATCGAGAACGACTATCTGCCCATCCTCGTCGTGACCGCGCAATCGGACCACGACACACGGCTGCAGGCCCTGGATAAAGGGGCGCGGGATTTCATCACCAAGCCGTTTGAAGACATCGAGGTGCTGCACCGCGTCCGCAATATCCTCGAGGTCCGTGTCCGCTACAAGCAGCAGGCAAAAATGGCGCGGACCCTGGCACGGTTCTTCTCGCCCGAGATCGTAAAGCAGCTGGCCACCGAAGGCACGGACGTTACCCTGGGCCGCGGCGTCAAGCGCGACGCGGCGATCCTCATGGTCGACCTGCGCGGATTTAGCGATATTTCCTCTAACATGACCCCGGATGAACAGATCGCGCTGGTCATAGAATATGAACGGCGGATGGTGCCCATCATTCGCCGCAACAACGGAGTCATCAATCGTTTCGAGGGTGACGGCATCCAGGCGTCGTTTGGATCCGTGGTTGAAAGCAGGACCTTTGCCGCCGACGCCTTGCGCGCGGTGGACGGGCTCGTCGCCGAGGCTGCCTCCTGGAGCGCCGAGCGGGTTGCCCGCGGCCTGCAACCGCTGAACATCGGGGCCGCCGTCACCACCGGCCCCATCATCTTCGGCATCATCGGCGACGAGGACCGTCTGGAACACACCATACTTGGAGACTGCGTGAACGAGGCGGCGAAGCTGGAAAAGCAGACCAAGGCGGAGAAGGTAAAAGCCCTGGCCACCCTGGCCGAATACGAAAAAGCCCTCGAACAGGGATACGTCGCGCCCTCGAACCGCGAAATCCGACAGAACCGAGCGGTCGACGGAATCAATCATTCAGTCGATCTGGTGATCTTGGCTCCCTGACGGAACAACCCGCGCCGCGCCGGCCACGACGGCGGCCATTCTGGCTACGGGCACGGGTCCAGATTCCGAGATGCACCACAAGCGGTCCCTGGAGAGCGGACAGGAGTCTGAAACTTTCCAGAAACGTTTGTCAAAATTCTCTCTGAAACGGCAGACTACCTTCTATACGGGGGCACCCCAGATAACTGCTGCAAGACCCATCGCCGACACCATGAGCGCCAATATGAATCGCCAGGCGGGCGGTTCTGATACGTCGTTTTCAGGATCGTTGGTCGGCACCCGTTTGATTCCCGTCCACATGGCGCGGACCAAATTTTGGCGTCCCAGCAGACTATCTGCCAGGACGCCGAGGACGTGCAGCGCGATCAGGAACAGCAGGAAAGAAGACAGTGTTTCGTGCACCTCCGACAAGGCGTCGGCAATTCCAGACTTTACGAGCATAGCGTAAGGCCCCGCATCTCCGTCATCAGCAGCGAACATGCCGGTGGCGACTATCAGGGCCAGCCCGGCAAGCAGAGCCAGAATCATCCAGCCACCCAGCGGATTGTGGCCGATGTGGCGGGGAGGGGTCAGTGCCAGCAGGCGCTGAACATGTTCACGGACTGCGGTCCAACCGCAGACAAATTTTTCGAACCGGGCGTGCCGACTGCCCAGAACGCCCCATGTAAGCCGAAAAAAAACTAACAGTAGGACGCCGTAACCAGACACCAGGTGGGTCCAGAACAACGCACCCTCGGCCTCGGAGGTAAACCAGCAGATGGCTACCATGCCGACCAAGGCCCAATGAAATCCCCTGGTTGCTCGGTCCCACACCAAAATCTCTTTGTTGTCGGTGTGGTGATTCATTCGGCTTTGATGTCCTGACTCGCCTGCACGATGAAAGAAACCGGGCCGCAATGGTCCCCCACGTCGAATAGCGAGGTCAGGGGCGTGCCGGGGCAAAGCCCATTGCGGGGGAACCCTCCGACGGCATGTTTCAAGCACGGGCTACGGCCTAAGGAATTGACGGTGATCAAGCACTGTTTAGGCCACGTCAATTAACCGCCCCTCAGGGTCTCGTTCCCGGTTCTTCGCAGCGACCTTAAAGGATGACCGGTTGGCGCCGACGAGCCGGCGTCGCGACAAGCGCCCTTCGTTCAGGAGTCCGCGTTCCGGCGCCGGGGACGCGCCTTCACGCCACGTTGATCAGGAAACCGAGGCCGATCAGGAGGCTGGCGCCGGCGGTGACGGCGATCAGGGTCTTCTGCCAGTCCCGCCAGGGAAGGAACTCCACGGCGAGAAGGCGCAGCCCGCCGGTCAGGTGGGCGGCAAGAAGAAGTATCAGGCCGACCTCGGCGGCCTTGACCAGCGGGTTCTCGGTCCACGCGAGCACGGCGTCCAGGGCCGCCGCCCCCTGGATGGCGCGGGACAGCACGTAGAAATGCGCCGGCAGGAAAAGCGCCAGCAACAGGCCCGACAGGCGGTGCACGGCGAAGGCCCAGTACGCGGGATGGTCGCGCGACCCGCCGGCAAGCCGGAAGGGGCGCATCAGGCCGCCCCGAACCCGTACAGGCCGTACGCCGCCTGCCAGCCCGTCCACGCCAGGAGGACGGCGAAGGCCACGGCCGCCACGTCGATCACCGGCGCCGGCGCCGGCGTCATCTCGCGCAGGATGGTGCGCAGGCCGATCGGCCCGTGGACGGCAACGGCGGCGACGAAGACCCCGTAGAAGACGAGCCAGCCGGTGTTCCCCTGCACGCGGCCGATGATCTCCTGGGCGCTCAGGCCGCCCTGCACGGCATAGATGATGGTGCCGATGTGCACCGCCACGACCACCGCCAGGACCATGGCGCTGATGCGCTGGGCGAGCCACAAAAGGGTTTCGCCGCGGGCGCTCACAGTTTCCCCGTGAGCGCGGCGAGCACCGTCGCCCGTTTGAGCCCGGCGATCGATTGCGTCGGATTGAGATGCTTGGGGCAGCGCTCCTGGCAGCTCTGGTGGGAATGGCAGGCATGGCAGCCGGCGTCCCCCGCCACCTGGGCGAGGCGTTCGGCGTTGCCCCCGTCGCGGTCGTCGTTGACCAGCGTCCAGGCGCGGTTCAGCGCCGCCGGCCCCAGGTAATCCCGGTTCCAGGTGGCGACGTCGCACGAGGCGTAGCAGACGCCGCATCCGATGCATTCGATGGCGGCGTCGGCGCGCCGGCGTCGGGGCGAATCGGGTGCGATGACGGCGAAGTCCGCGGTCCTGTCGGCGGTGGGACGGAAGGCGCCCTTGGCGCGCGCCGCCTTGGCGAAGAATTCGGCCATGTCGACGCTGAGGTCCTTGATCACCGGCATGTTCCTCAGCGGCGCGATGCTGAGGCGGCCGTCCCTGGCCACCCGGCCGACGTGGGTGCGGCACGTCCACCGCGCCACCCCGTTGACCGTCATGGCGCACGAGCCGCACATGCCGACCCGGCAGGCAAAGCGGTACGCCAGGGTCGGGTCGATGCGCCGCTGGACGTAGGTGACCACGTCGAGCACGGTCTGGTTTTCGCGGCGCGGAACCGGATAGGAAACGAACCGGCCCTCGCCGGCGCCCCGCCAGACCGAGACATCCAGCATGGAAGCCATGTCCGCCATCTTTCCCTTTCGCAAAAGCCGGCCGTGTCCCCGCCCCGCCGGAGGGCGGCACCGGCGCGCCGCCGACCGTGCGCTTCAGGCGCTCCGGTACAGCTTGGTGATCACGAACTCGCGGTGACCGAGCACCTCGGCCGCCGTCAGCCGCCCGTTGCAGACGCGGACGGTCATGTCGAGCAGCGCGTCCCCGGCCTCGTCCAGGGTCATCTCGCGCCGCAACAGGCCGGACACGTCCAGGTCCACGTGCTCGCTCATGGTCCGCGCCGTGCGCGGATTGGCGGTCAGCTTGATGACCGGCTCGATCGGGTTGCCGATGACGTTGCCCTGGCCGGTCGGGAACAGGTGAACGGTGAACCCGGCGGCGGCCTGCAGGGTGACGCATTCGGCCGCCGCCGAAGAGGTGTCCATGAAATACAGGCCCGGTCCCTTGGCCGGCCGTTCGGCGGGTTTCAGCACGTCGATGTATTTCGTCGTCCGGCCGATCTTTTCCAGGTTGCCGAAGGCCTTCTCCTCGATGGTCGTCAGGCCGCCTTCGATATTGCCCTTGGTCGGCTGGCTGTCGCTCAGGTCGTCGGTCTTGTTGGCGACGATGAAGTCGTTGTAGTCGTTCCAGACCTTGAGAAACTTCTCGCCCACCTCCGGCGTGGCGCCGCGGCTGGCGCAGACCTGCTCGGCGCCGGTGATCTCCGAGGTCTCGCCGAAGCACGTGGTCGCGCCCATGGCGTTCACCTTGTCGATCACGTTGCCGACGGTGGGGTTGGAGGCGAGGCCCGACGTGGTGTCGGATTCGCCGCACTTCACGGAAATCCACGTTTCCCCGAAGGAGCATTCCTCGCGCGTCAGCTCGCTGGCCCAATGGACGTACTCCTTGGCCTTGCGCGAGGCGGCGGCGATGGTGTTGTGGTCGCCGTTCCGTTCGATGGCGAAGCCTTCCACGGGCTTGCCGGTCTTGGCGATGCCGTCGACGATGCGCCCGGTCCAGCCCGGTTCGATGCCGATCACCACCACGGCGGCGACGTTGGGGTTGCTGCCGGTGCCGATCAGGGTGCGGAAGAACAGCTCCAGGTCCTCGCCGAACTGCAGGCGGCCGTAATGGTGCGGCAGGGCCAGCGCGCCCTTGATGTTGTGGGCGACCGCCTCGGACGCGGCGTTGGAAAGATCGTCCAGGGGCAGGATCACGACGTGGTTGCGGATTCCGACCCGGCCGTCGGTGCGCCGGTATCCACGGAATGTCGGTGTTGCCATGCCTACCACCTTTTCGTCTTGACGTTGTCGACGTGGACGTGCCCGCCGCGGGCGATGTCGGCGATCGCCTGGCCGATGTCGTGGCCGTATTTGATGATGGTATCGCCCTTCTTGATGTCCCCCAGGGATACCTTGTGGCCCAGGGGAACGGGATCGCGCGCCTTCACCGTGATGGTGCCGTCGGTCTCCATGACCCAGCCGGTCAGCTCGTCGCCGGCTTCGACGCCTTCCACCACCACGACGCCCGTGGTGTCGGCGGTGTTGTGCACGAGAAAATGCGGTGCTGCCAATTGTTCCTCCCGGTTTCAGGCCCGTTTTCAAACGGATGGGGTGGCTTGGTACGGTGGCTTAGTACTAGGTACACGAAACGCGGCGTGTCAATCGACTATTGTCCGGCCGTCCCGAAGACGGAATGCAGCACCCTGTCCCCCGGTCTGATGCCCAGGCGCGCCGCCGTGCCGGCGTTGAGTTCCAAAACCGCGCGCACCGGCCCGGCGGAGCGGATGGGGGTGAGCGACAGCGGCACCGTGTGCTCGGCGATGTTGACGATGCGTCCCTGGGAATCGATGAACAGCATGTCCAGCGGCACATACGTGTCCTTCATCCACATGACGGCCGGGCCCGTGCCCTGGAAATCGAACAGCATGCCGGCGTCGGCGGCAAGCCGGCGCCGTCCCTGCAACCCCCGCATCCGCTGGGCCGCGCTCAGGGCCAGCTCGACCGTGAAACCGGACCTGCCGCGGGCGGTCACGACGACAAGGCTGGAGGTCTCGAATCGCACCGGCGCGGACGCCCCGGCGCCCACAGCCGTGGAACGCGGGCCGGCGATGAGGCCGGCGGCGGCGAAAAGCAGTACGGCACGGAGAAGGCGGCGCCTCGTCCAGTTCATGGGACTCCCATAGCGCAGATGCACGTGCGCCGGCAAACCTTAACCTTTTTTTACGGCCCCCTTGACGAAACCATCGTCTGAGGCCAAGAAAGAGCCGGCCAGAGCGGAAATTCGCGGCGTTGGGGGGGCAGCCCGGAAAGACGCCATCGGGGGAGCCGGGTTTTGCTGCAAGCGCTGAGTCTCGGAGCGGTCCTTTATGGGCTTTGGCTTCTGCTGTCGGGCCATTACCAGCCCCTGTTGCTGGGTCTCGGCGTCGCCTCGACCATCGTCGTCGTCCTCATTGCCCGGCGCATGGATCTGATCGACCGGGAAGGCCACCCCATTCACCTGAGCTGGCGCTTCCTTCTGTACATACCGTGGCTGGTTTGGGAGATCGTCAAGGCCAACATCGACATCGCCCGGGTCATCGTCCGCCCGAAGATGGCCATCGGCCCCGCCGTGCTGCGCCTCAAGGGCACCCAGAAGAGCGAGCTGGGCCATGTCATCTACGCCAACTCCATCACGCTGACGCCGGGAACGGTCACCATAGGCCTGGACAAAGGGGTGCTGAGCGTCCACGCCCTCACCCGCGCGGCCGCCGACGGGCTTAAAAGCGGCGACATGGACCGCCGCGTCGCCGCGGTGGAGGGCGCCGCCGAGGGCCGAGGGGGGCGCCAGACCTGATGTTCGCCGCCGCCTCCGCCGCCGTCCTGGTCACCATGGCGCTCGTACTGTTCCGCGCCATCAAGGGTCCGACCATTTTCGACCGCATCCTGGCGGTCAACGCCTTCGGCACCCTGACCGTGGTCCTCATCGCCGTCCACGGATTCCTCGCCGGGCGGCCCGAGTTCCTGGACATCGCGCTGGTCTACGCGCTGATCAACTTCATCGCCACCATCGCCGTGACCAAATACGTCAAGTTTAGCCACCTGGGCCACCCCTTGGGCGAAGACGAACGGGGAGACGTGTGATGGCGCTGCTCGCCGACATCGCCAGTTGGGCATGCCTGATCGCCGGGTCGCTGTTCGCCCTCATCGGCGCCGTCGGCATTAACCGCCTGCCCGATGTCTTTGCCCGCATGCACGGGGCCGGGATCGTGGATACCCTCGGCATGGGACTGATCCTCGCCGGGCTGATGATCCACGAAGGCTTCACCATGGTGACGGTGAAGCTGGTCCTGATCGTTGTCTTCATATTCTTCGCCAGCCCGACGACCACCCACGCCCTGGCGCGGGCGGCGCTGAACGGCGGTGTCAAGCCCGTCGTCGACGGGAAAAAGGGCCCGTCGGCCAAAACCAGCGAAAGGACAGGCCGGCCATCGAAAACCTGATCGACTTCGCGCTGCTCTCGTTCATGGCGGTTACGGCGCTGGCCCTGGTGCGGCTGAGGAACCTGTTCGCCGTGGTCATGCTGGCCGGCGTGTTCAGTCTGGCGGCGGCGGTGCTGTACGTCGTGCTGGACGCGGTGGACGTCGCCTTCACCGAGGCCGCCGTCGGCGCCGGCATCACCACCGTGCTCATGCTGGGAACCCTGGCGCTCACCACCAGCGAGGAGAAGGCCGCGCCGCGCAAGACCCTGGCGCCGCTGCTTTTAGTCGTGCTCACCGGCGCGGTGTTGATCTACGGCACCCTGGACATGCCCCGCTACGGCGACCCGAACGCCCCCATCCACAGTCACGTGGCGCCCTACTACCTGGAGAGAACCGGCCCCGACACCGGCCTGCCCAACGTGGTGACGGCGGTTCTGGCCAGCTACCGGGGCTATGACACCCTGGGCGAGGTGACGGTCATCTTCACCGCCGCCGTCGGCGTTCTGATCCTTATCGGGCGCTCCCGCAGGCCCAGGAAGAAGCGCAAACCGGCGGGAAAAAAGGAGGCGGCGCAATGATTTTCAAGGCCATCCTGCGGGTCGTCTCCAAGCTCCTGATCCCGCCGATCATGCTGTTCGCGCTCTATGTGCAGTTCCACGGCGATTTCGGGCCCGGCGGCGGCTTCCAGGCCGGCGTCATCTTCGCCAGCGCGTTCATCCTCTACGCCCTCATCTTCGGCGTCGACAACGCCCGCAGGGTGGCCCCGGCATGGGCGACGCGGACGCTGCTCGCCCTCGGCCTGCTGCTCTATGCCGGCGTCGGGGTGGCGGGGATTTTTCTTGGCGGCAACTTCCTCGATTACTCGGCGCTCGCCGACAATCCGGTGATCGGCCAGCACCTGGGCATTTCCCTGATCGAGTTCGGGGTCGGCGCCACCGTCTCCGGCGCCATGATCACCATTTTCTTCATCTTCGCCCATCAGGACCGCTGAACGGTGGAGTTCCCCGGCCTCTATAACTACTGGGTCGTCATCGTGCTGATGATGGTCGGCTTTTACGTGGTCATCGCCCACGACAACCTGGTCAAGAAGGTGGTCGGCCTCAACATTTTCCAGGTTTCGGTGTTCGTGTTCTATATCTCCATGGCCAAGGTCGAGGGCGGCACGGCGCCGATCCTGGACGCCGGCATCGGGACCTATTCCAACCCCCTGCCCCATGTGCTGATCCTGACCGCCATCGTCGTCGGCGTCGCCACCACGGCGCTGGCCCTGGCGCTGGTGGTGCGCATCCGCAACGCGTACGGCACCATCGAGGACGACGAAATCGAAAGCCAGGAGGACGACGCGTGATCGCCGCCCACCTGCCCGCCCTCCAGGTAGTAGTCCCCCTGATGGCGGCGCCGCTGTGCGTCCTGCTCAGGCGCCCGGCCCTGGCCTGGGCCCTGGCCCTGGCGGTGAGCTGGGTGGTGCTGGCGATCGCCGTCCTGCTGCTGCTGCGGGTTCTCGAGACCGGCCCGGTAACGTACCCTCTCGGCAACTGGGCGGCGCCGTGGGGCATCGAGTACCGGGTCGACTTGGCGGGCGCCTTTGTCCTGGTCATCGTCGCCGCCATCGGTGCCGTGGTGGCGCCGTACGCGCGCCCCAGCGTCGAGCGCGAGATCCCCCGGGACCGCATCTACCTGTTCTACGCGATGTACCTGTTGTGCCTGACCGGCCTGCTCGGCATCGCGATCACCGGGGACGTCTTCAATTTGTTCGTGTTCCTGGAGATCTCGTCGCTGTCGTCGTACGTGTTGATCAGCCTGGGGGCGGAGCGCCGGGCGCTGACGGCGGCGTACCGGTACCTGGTCATGGGTACGCTTGGCGCCACCTTCTACATCATCGGGGTGGCGTTGATGTACATGATGACCGGGACGCTCAACATGGCGGACCTGGCCACCCTCATGCCCGCCGTCGCCGACACCCGCACCATCCTCGTCGCCCTGGCCTTCCTGACCGTCGGCATCAGCCTGAAACTCGCGCTCTTTCCGCTGCACCTGTGGCTGCCCAACGCATACACCTACGCCCCGTCCGTGGTGACGGCGTTTCTCGCCGCGACGGCGACGAAGGTGGCCGTCTACGTGCTCATCCGCATCTTTTTCACCGTCTTCGGCGGCGTCGAGGTCCTGCAGATCAAGCTCATCGGCGACGTGCTCATGGGCCTGGCCATCCTGGCCATGGTCTCGGGCTCGGCGGTGGCGATTTACCAGAACAACGTCAAGCGCATGCTCGCCTATTCCAGCGTCGCCCAGATCGGCTACATGGTCTTAGGCATAAGCTTCGCCACGGTCACCGGCCTCACCGGCGCCATCGTCCACCTGTTCAACCACGCCCTGATCAAGTGCGCCCTGTTCATGGCGCTCGGCTGTGTCTTCCTGCGCATAGGCTCGGTGCAAATCGGGGACATGGCGGGCCTGGGCCGGCGCATGCCGTTGACCATGGCGTCGTTCGTGGTCGCCGGCCTGAGCCTGATCGGCGTGCCGCTGACGGTCGGCTTCGTCTCCAAGTGGTACCTGATACAGGCGGCGCTGGAGAAAGGCTGGTGGCCCATCGCCGTGTTCGTGCTGTTCAGCTCGCTCCTGGCGGTGATCTACATCTGGCGCGTCGTCGAAGCGGCGTATTTCCGGCCCGCGCCCGAGGGCGGGCCGGCGCCCGCCGAGGCGCCGCTTTCCATGCTCGCGCCCATGTGGCTGCTCACCGGCGCCGCCGTCTATTTCGGCATCGACGCCACGCGCACCCTCGACGTGGCGGGCGGCGCCGCGGCCTTCCTGCTGAAGGCAATTCCATGAGCGCCGGGGCGACGATTCTGCTGGCCGTGGCGGTGCCCCTTGTCGCCGCCGCCCTCATCGTGCTCACCGGGTCGCGGCCCAACCTGCGCGAGGGCGTGACCCTGGCGGCGGCGGTCATCCTGTTCGGGCTTGTCGCCTCGCTGTTCCCGGCCGTGTTCGCCGGCGGGCGGCCCGCCGTCGTCGTCGGCGAGATGCTGCCCGGCCTGGCCATCGCGTTCGAGGTCGAGCCCCTGGGCATGCTGTTCGCCGGCGTCGCCAGTTTCCTGTGGCTGGTCACGTCCATTTATTCCATCGGCTACATGCGCGGCCACCACGAGAAGAACCAGACCCGGTTCTACGCCTATTTCGCCATCGCGCTCTCGAGCACCATGGGCGTCACCTTCGCCGGCAACATGCTGACGCTGTTCGCCTTCTACGAGGTGTTGACGCTGTGCACCTTCCCCCTCGTCACCCACCACGGGACCGAGGAGGCCAAGCGGGCCGGGCGGGTCTATCTGGGCATCCTGCTGGGGACCTCCATCGGGCTCCAGCTTTTCGCCATCATCTGGACGTGGACCATGACGGGGACGCTGGATTTCAGGGCCGGCGGCATCCTCGCCGGCAAGGCCGCCGGTCCCACCGTCGGCATCCTGCTGGCGCTCTATGTGTTCGGCATCGGCAAGGCGGCGGTCATGCCTTTCCACCGCTGGCTGCCGGCGGCCATGGTGGCGCCGACGCCGGTCAGCGCGCTTCTGCACGCGGTGGCCGTGGTCAAGGCCGGCGTCTTCACCGTGCTCAAGGTGATCGTCTACATCTTCGGCATCGATTTCCTGGCCCAGGCGGCCAGCGGCGGCTGGCTTCTCTATGTGTCCGGGTTCACCATCGTCGCCGCGTCGGTGGTGGCGTTGCGTTCGGACAACCTGAAGCGCCGGCTCGCGTATTCCACCATCAGCCAGCTGTCCTACGTGATAATGGCGGCGGCGATCCTGACGCCGCTGTCGGCCATGGGGGCGGCGTTCCACATCGCCGCCCACGCTTTCGGCAAGATCACGCTGTTTTTCTGCGCCGGCTCCATCCTCGTCGCCAGCCACAAGACTCTGGTCAGCGAGCTCGACGGGATCGGGCGGAGGATGCCGTGGACCATGGCCGCCTTCGCGATCGGCGCGCTCTCCATGATCGGCCTTCCGCCGACCATTGGCTTCGTCAGCAAATGGTATATTCTGCGGGCCGCCATGGAGGCCGAACAAACGTTCGCGGTGGCGGTGATCGTGCTCAGCACCCTGCTCAACGCCGCCTATTTCCTGCCCATCGTGTACGCCGCCTTCTTTCGCGCCGCGACGGCGGAGCCGGCGGCCGGCGGCGGCCCCGCACGGGGCGCCGAAGCTAGGGACGGCGGGAATCCCCGCAACCACGGGCACCGCCGAGACGGGCATGGAGAGGCACCGCTGACCGTCGTCCTGGCGCTCACCGTCTCGGCCGCGGGAACCCTGCTCCTGTTCTTCTTTCCCGACCTTCCGTTCGCGCTCGCCCGTCAACTGGCAGGAGGCGTGGGATGAGCGAGGGCAAGCACTGGCTGGTCAGGCGGCGCTCGATCCGCGTGCTGTGGATCGTCTTCCTCGCCGTCCTCGCCGTCCTCGCCGTGGGCGATGTGGTCGTCTACGGCCATCCCTACTTCGGGCTCGACGGCACCTTCTCGTTCTATTCCTGGTACGGCTTCCTGACCTGCGTCGGGATGATCCTGTTCGCCAAGGTGCTGGGCGTTTTCCTGAAGCGGGAGGATACCTACTATGACGGCGAGTAGCGCCTTTCCGCCGGCTTTGGTGCTGATCCTCGGCGGCCTCCTCCTGCCGCTGCTCAGGGGCTACGCGCGCAGCACCGCCGTCCTCGCCCTGCCCCTGCTGACGGTGTGGCTGGTGTGGCAGCTCCCCGACGGCGTCTCGCTGTCGGGAAGCTTCCTGGAGTACAGGCTTGAGGTGGTCAAGGCCGATGCCCTCGGCCGCCTGTTCGCCATCATCTTCGCCATCATGTCCTTCGCCGGCGGTCTGTTCGCGCTGAATCAGCCGCGGGTGGCGGAGTTGGCCGCGGCTTCCGTCTACGCCGGCAGCGCCGTCGGCGTCGCCCTGGCCGGCGACCTGATCACGCTCTTCGTGTTCTGGGAGATCATGGCCATTGCCTCCACCCTGGTGGTGTGGTCCAGGGGAAGCGAAAAGTCCTATCGCGCGTCCATGCGATACCTGCAGGTTCACCTACTCGGCGGCGTCCTGTTGATGGCGGGAATCGTCGCCCAGGTGACGGACGCCGGCACGATAACCTTCACGGCGATGACGCCGAGCACGCCGGGGACCTGGCTTATGCTCGCCGGCTTCCTCATCAACGCCGGGGCGCCGCCCCTGTCGGCGTGGCTGCCCGACGCCTACCCGGAGGCCTCCTACAGCGGCACCGTGTTTCTTTCCGCCTTCACCACCAAGGCGGCGGTGTATGTGCTGCTGCGGGGCTTTCCCGGCGCCGAAATTCTGATCTACGTGGGCCTTTACATGATGCTTTATGGCATCGTCTACGCCCTCCTGGAAAACGACATGCGGCGGATCCTGGCCTACAGCATCGTCAACCAGGTGGGCTTCATGGTCACCGGAATCGGCATAGGCACCGAGATGGCGCTGAACGGCACCGCCGCCCACGCCTTCACCCACATCATCTACAAGGCGCTGCTGCTGATGTCGGCGGGGTCGGTCCTGTACATGACCGGCAAGCGCAAATGCAGCGATCTCGGCGGCCTGTTCCAGAGCATGCCCGTCACCACCGTGTGCGGCATCATCGGCGCCCTTTCCATTTCCTCGTTCCCCCTGACCTCGGGCTTTATCAGCAAGTCCATGATCTCGCAGGGGGCGGCGGACGAGCAACTGGCCGTCGCCTGGTTCCTGCTCGCCGCCGGATCGGCGGGCGTGTTCCTGCACGCCGGCATCAAGTTCCCGTGGTTCGTCTTCTTCCAGAAGGACTCCGGACTGCGGCCCCCGGACCCGCCTCTGAATATGCGCCTGGCTATGGTCCTGTTCTCCATTTTGTGCATCGGCCTGGGCGTGTGGCCGCAGCCGCTTTACGCCCTGCTGCCCTACCCGGTGGAATACGCGCCCTACACCGTTCCCCACGTGGTCAACATACTTCAGCTTCTGCTGTTCTCGGGCCTCGCGTTCTTCATCATGCTGCCCCTGATGCGGCGGACGCTGACCATCACCTTGGACTTCGACTGGTTCTACAGGACGCTCGGTAAGTGGGTGCTCGGCCGGGCCGCGACGTTGACCGGCAAGGCCCTGAAGGATGCGGAGACGGCGGCGCGGAACTGGATCGGCGTCCTCATCGGTTTCGTCTTCCGCCATCACGGGCCGCAAGGCGTGCTGGCGCGTTCCCTGCAGGCCGGCAGCATGGTTTTCTGGGTGATCGTGCTGCTCGGCGCCTATTTGGTCCTGTACCTGGTTTAGGTCGCGTACCCGCAAACGAGAGTTGGCTCAGCGGCGGGGCACCGATGTCGGCTTCTACGCCAACACCGGTCGCAATTCCGCGCATTTGGGCACCTAGATGCCTTCGGGTGGGAGCCGTTTACCGCATCATAAGCGGACCTTCACACTTCGCTAGGCCCTCGGCCGCACGAAAAAAAAGCGCCGCGTCATTTCCCTGCTGCGGTGTCCGATTTCAACTGAAGATCGGAACTGGTTTTTCTTGTGATTAGAGCGCGCCGAAAAATACAGCGAGCAATACCAGCAAAACGATTCCGCCGACGATCCCCACTTGCATGAGGAGGTTCTTGCTAATGTCGTCCTCATCCGGTGATTCCGAGGCAGCCGTTTCAACGGCTGGCGTCTGCATGCTGGACTGTTCTGCCGGTGCTTCCGCGCCGGGCGTTCTTTCGTCAGTGGCCATTTTTACCTCCGAAAGTATTACGTTCCGCGACAGGAGAACCCGCCAGATGAGGAGGCACCCCGTCAGGCGACCATATTAGAGGATTTCTAACCGGAATTTTCAAAAAATATTCCCCGGCCACGGTCAATCAGGCCGAGCAGTAGGCACCCGGTCCCATAAATGTCCGCTGTGGATTAACAGCGGTAGTTCGCCGAGGTCGTTACGGTTGACCGGCGTGGACCCGTGCGCGGACATCACCACTGGCAACACCAGTTAATGAGTCCATGGCCCTCCTCACCCGAACAGGCTTCGGTACCCAAAGAGGGCCGGGGTGCCGCCCGTATGCAGGAAGACGACGGTGTGGTCCGGGGCGACGGCGCCCTCGCGGACGAGGGCGATCAGACCGGCGAGCGCCTTTCCGGAATATACGGGATCGAGCAGCAGTCCCTCGTGGCGGGCGGCAAGCGAGATGGCTTCCAGCGTTTCGTCGTTGGCGACGCCGTAACCGGGCGCCAGGACCCTGTCTTCCACCCGCACGTCTTCGGCGCTGATCAGCCCCGGTTTTCCGACCATGTCGGCGGCTTCCGACGCCCTTCTCAGGACCCGTTCCGCCTGCTCGTCCCGGCCGCGGCGGACGCAGATCCCCAGCACCGGCACCCTGGACCCCGCCAGCCTGAGCCCGACCAGCATGCCGACATGGGTCAGCGCGCTGCCGCTCGGCAGGACGATCAGGTCCAGGGCGAGTCCCGCCTGGGACGCCTGGTCCAGCACCTCGCGGGCGGCGTCGATGTAGCCCAGCGCGCCGAGGGGCGGATGGGCTTCGCCCAGGTGAATGACGTAGGGCCTGCCGCCCCTCGCCCGCACGTCCCCGGCGACCGCCTCCAGGGCCGCGTCGGCGGCCTTCTCGTCCGCGACGCCGGGGCAGGCGTGGATGGTGGCGCCCAACACCCGGTCGAGGAGCACGTTGCCCGAATTGTGGTAATCGGCGTCCATGCCGGGGACCCGTTCTTCGTGCTGGATCTCGCAGGCCATGCCCAGGCGCGCCGCCGCCGCCGCCGTCATGCGCAGGTAGTTGGACTGCACGGCGCCGGTGATCAGGATGGTGTCCGCATCCCGGGCCCTGGCCTCGCCAAGATAGAATTCAAGCTGCCGCGCCTTGTTGCCGCCCATGGCAAGGCCCGTGCAGTCGTCCCGCTTGACGTAGAGGCGGGGCCCGCCGAGCAGTTTCGTCAGCCCGTCCATCGGCTCGAACGGCGTCGGCGTGTGGGCGAGTCGGACCCTGGGAAAATCGGCAAGGGGCATCGGGGGTCTCCAAAAAAATACGGGCCGCGCCGGGCTCCGCCGGCCAGGCAGCCTACCCGCCCCCGGCCCGGACAATCAAATTTTGTCTCCCAGCACCGGGAATCATAAATCCCGGGTCCCGGCGCGACGAAAGACGTGACAAAGGCCCCGCCGTTGCCCATCGTGGCAGACTCGGGCACACACACGGCACGGGAGCGGAACCGGCGTGAAGCTTGTCACCTATAACATCCAGTTCGGCCGGGGCAAGGACGACCGCTTCGACCTGGCGCGCATCGCCCAGGCGGTGGAAGGCGCCGACGTCATCGCCATGCAGGAGGTGGAGCGCTTCTGGAAGCGCTCGGGGATGGTCGATCAGGTCGCCGAACTGACGCGCCTGCTGCCCGGCTATCACTGGGTCTATGGTCCGGGGCTCGACCTGGATGGCGGCGGCGGGCCGGACGCGCCCCACCGCCGCAAGCAGTTCGGCAATCTTTTACTGGCGCGCACACCCATCCTGTCGGCCCGCAACCACCTGCTGCCCAAGATCGGGCTGCTCGAACAGCTGAGCATGCAGCGCGTCGCCCTGGAAGGCGTCATCGAATGCGCGGTCGGGCCCGTGCGTTTCTATTCGGTGCACCTTGCCCATGTCTCCAGCCTCGAGCGCCGGCGCCAGGTGGCCCGGCTGCGCGACATCGTCGGCGGCGCGGCGGGCGAAGGCGGCGTCTGGTCGGGCGCCGGCGATCCCCGCGACTGGGCCGGGGAAGAGCCCCCGCCCATGCCCGGCGAGGCGATTGCACTCGGCGACTTCAACATGGAGCCGGACTCGCCGGAATACGGGATGATGGCCGGTCCGGTGACGGAACGGTACGGCCGCGTCACCCCCATCGACGGCTTCGCCGACGCCTGGCTCGCCGCCGGCAACGACCCCGACGGCGGACTCACCTGGCCGCGCGCCGACGGCCCCCTGCGGGTCGATTACGTGTTCGTCGGCGCGATGCTGGCCAAGCGTGTCCAGGGCGCCAGGGTCGACGGCGAAGCCCAGGGCTCGGACCACCAGCCGCTGTGGGTCGACATCGACCTCTGAAAAACGGAGGGAAGCCGTGAACGACAGGCCCAACACAGCCATCGGTTTCATCGGATTCGGCGAGGCCGGCTCGGCCATCGCCAGGGGTATCCGCCAGGCGGGCGCGCCCGCCGTCGCCGCCTACGACGTGGCGCTCAAGTCGGAACGGGGCGCGGAGATGGAAAAGCGCGCCGCCGGGGCGGGCGTGACGCTCGCTTCGTCCATCGAGGAGCTGGCCCTCGGCAGCGAGGTGATCATCTCGGCGGTGGTCTCGTCGGTCGCCGTCGCCGTCGCCGGGGAGGCGGCCCCATACCTGCGCCCGCGGCACATCTACATGGACCTGAACTCCACGTCGCCCGCCGTCAAGCAGGAGGCGGCGGCGATCGTCTCCGCCACCGGCGCCCGTTTCGTCGAGGCCGCGGTGATGGCCGGGGTGCCGCCGCTCGGCCACAAGGTCCCCATGTTGCTGTGCGGCGAGGCGGCGCCGGAGCTGGTGGCCCGGCTGTCGGCCTACGGCATGTGCGTGGAGGACTTCGGGCCCGAGATCGGCCGCGCCGCGGCAACCAAGATGTTCCGCAGCATCGTCGTCAAGGGCCTCGAAGCGCTGTTCCTGGAATGCGCCCTCGCCTCGTCGCGCTACGGGGTGACCGAGCGGGTGCTCGAATCCATGCGCGTCGGCTATCCCGGAATCGACTGGAACCAGCTCGCCCATTACCTGCTCGGGCGGACGGCGATCCACGGCGAACGCCGCGCCCACGAGATGGAAGAGGTCGCCGAAACGCTCACGGCCATGGGCATCGAACCGGTCATGGCCGGCGCGGCGGCGCGGCGCCTGGGCGGGTGCGCCAGGCTGGGCCTGAAATCGCGCTTCAGGGACAAGGCGCCGGACAGCTATCACGACGTGATACGGGCCATCGAGGAGGCCGACGGCGGACGCTAGCCAGGC
>JBHHXI010000049.1:0-19527 GCA_046756945.1 Rhodospirillales bacterium | reverse complement strand
AACCTTCTTGACGCCCCGGCCGGCTCCTCACGGCGGCACAACTTCGCGCGACCGAACCCGTCGCCGGATGGCCCCGGGCACCGATTCCTGGTAGTATCGGGACAGTGGTTCGGCCCCCCCGGCGCGCCGGATAAGGAAAGAATACAGCGATGCGGTCCTTTCATATGTGTGCGGGTCATATGTGTGCGGGCGTTGGTCTGGTCCTCGGCCTGGCCCTGCCGTCGGCCCTGGCCCAGGAAGCCGAGTTCCGGCGTGGTGAGGCCGTGGAGACGGGATTCCCCGCGGAAGCGGGCGGATCCCGCTTCGTGTCGGTGAATCGCCAGCGCGAGCTGGAGCAGGAACGCCTGAAACTCGAGTCGGAGCGCCGCGGCCTGGATCAGGGGCACAGGGATGCGGAACGTGGCGCCCGCGAGGAGCGACGCGGTATCGATGTCGAGATCGATCGGGTGCGGCGGAACCTGTCGGCGCCGCCCGTACAGGAACACCCGAAGGACGGCGAGGTCGTACACCCAGGCGACGACCCGGGACTCCGGGTGCGCCGGGAGTTCACGCTGCGGCGCCTGAAAGGCGATTGGCAGGAGGCGGAAACCGGGCGCCGGCGCCTGGACGATCTGGGACGCCAGTTGAGAATGGAACGACTGCGCGGCGGCGCATCGGGCCGGGGAAGCCAGGGCCTGCGGCGCCTGTATTTGAAGTCGCTCCGGTGACGGCCCTGCCGCCCCGCCGACAGTCATAAGCCGTGAAAGATCTCCCGGAGGACAAGGTGTCGGACCAGGGTACCGCAGATAAGGTGCTTGAGGATCTGAGCGAAGGCGTCCGCCACCATAACGCGGGCCGCGCCAAGGAGGCGGAATCCGTATACCGCCGAGTCCTCCAGGCCGACCCGGATAACGCGGACGCCCTTCATTTGCTCGGAGTCCTCGCCCGTCAGGCGGGGCGGCATGACGTGGCCGTCAGCCTCATCCAGCGGGCGATCGCCAGGAACGGCCGAAATCCATCCTATCACGCCAACCTGGGCACCGCGTTGGAGGCGTCGGGCCGGCGCGGAGACGCCCTGGCGGCCTACCGCCGCGCCATCGAAATCAAGCCCGACTACCCGGAGGCATACTTCAAACTGGGCGCCGCGCTGCGCGCCTCGGACAAGCCCAAAGACGCCTTCGAAGCGCTTCGGCGCGCCGTTCAATTCAAGCCCGATTACGCCGAGGCGTACAACGAACTCGGTGCCCTGTTGCACGCGGCGCGGAAGACGGATATGGCCATCGAGGCTTTGCGGCGCGCCATCAAGATCAAGCCCGACTATGCCGACGCCCACTACAATCTCGGCCTCGCGCTGCAGCGCTCAGGCCGGCTCGACGAGGCCATCCAGGCCCTGCAGCGCGCCGTGGAAATCAAACCGGATGTCGATGCGGCGATGTTCAGGCTGACCATGGCGCTGTTGGACCGGAACGACCCCGCCAGGATGGTGGAGGTGTGCGACGCCTGTCTCAAGGCCGATCCCGGCAACAGGCGCATACTTTCGTCCAAGGCCGTGGCGCTCAACGAGGCCGGCGACCGCGACGGGGCGCGTTTCCTGCTCGACTTCGACCGGTTCATCCGGCCTGCCCGCATAGAGGTCCCGGCCGGCTTCGACGGCCTGGCCGACTTCAACAAGGCGCTGGCCCATCAGGTCTGCAACGATCCGACCCTGGAATTCGAACGCGCCGGCCATGCGACCCGTTTCGGCGGGCACACGGGCGACCTGTTCCTCGACCCGCAGGGACCGGTCGCCGCCCTAAAGGCGTTGATGGAGGGTGCGGTCGAAGACTACATGCGCGCCATGCCCGAGGATGCGTCCCATCCTTTCCTGGCCAGCCGGCCGGACCACTGGAAGCTGAGCGCCTGGGCCGTCGTCATGGACACGGGCGGCCATCAGGCCCCGCATATTCACTCGGCGGCGTGGGTGAGCGGCGTCTACTACGTGCAGCTCCCCAACATCGGCAACCTGCCCGAACAAGGGCAGGCGGGATGGATCGAGTTCGGCCGGCCCCAGGCGGAGTTCCGCTGCAAGGTGGAGCCCGAGGTGAAACTGTTCCAGCCCGAGGAAGGACTGATGTTCCTGTTCCCGTCCTATTTCTACCACGGAACCGTGCCCATAGAGACCGAAGAACAGCGCATCTGCATCGCCTTCGACGTCATACCGCAAGACTGATCCGCGTCGACGCGACCACCGCCCATGCGGCGGTTCCCATGGCAAGCGCCGCGTGCCCTTCTGCCGGGGAAAGCGCACGGGCGATCGGATGTGGCACGAAATCGTCGAAATGAGGACGAGGCCATTTCCATTCTCCGGTAAAGTTGCTATGCACAATCCATGAAAGCCATGACGGCGAAAGGGAAATTCTGGCCGGCCGGCGGCATCGGGGTGCTGGCCGCGGCGCTGGCGTGGGCGTGGCCGGCGGACGCGGTGCCGGCGGAGGCCCCGGCCCCGCCTCAACTGGACATGCCTGTCCGCTGCACCCCGGGGGAAACGTGCTGGATTGCGAAATACGTGGACTGGGACGAGACCGCGGGCAGGCGCGACTACCGGTGCGGACCGGTGACGTCGGACCGCCACCAGGGAACCGACATTGCCATCCGTGACCTCGACGCCATGCGCGGCGGCGTGGCGGTCGTGGCGGCGGCTCCCGGCGTGGTGTTCAGGAGGCGCGACGGCATGGCGGACGTGAACGTCCTCGAGACAGGCGATCCCGAGAAGCTCAAGGGAAAGTGCGGCAACGGCGTATTCCTCAGGCATCCCGGCGGATGGTCAACGATTTACTGTCACATGCGCCAGGGCAGCGTCGCCGTCAACAAGGGAGACAGGGTCAAGGCGGGACAGCGCCTCGGGTTCGTCGGCATGTCCGGTTCGGCCCAGTATCCGCACGTTCATTTCCAGGTGATGCATGGCCGGAAACTCATCGATCCCTTCGTCGGCACGGGACCCCGCGAAGACTGCGCCCTTGGCGAAAAGCCGCTGTGGAAACCCGACGTGCTGGAGAAGCTGGCCTACCGGCCGACGGCCCTCTACAACGGGGGGTTCGCCGCCACCGCGCCCAAGGCGAAGGCCATGCGCGACGGCCGCTACCGGGACACGGTGCTGCCGCGCAATGCGCCGGTCCTGGTCCTCTGGGTGGACATGTTCGCGGTCAAGGCGGGCGACAAACTGATGCTCGGCATCACCGGCCCGAACGGGGAAACGATCCTGAATTACAGCAAGACGATCCCCAAGACCCAGGCCCGCCGCTACGCCTACGCCGGGGTGCGCAGAAAGACGGCGCTGTGGCCGGCGGGCGTATACAAGGGGAAAATCCGGCTGGTCCGGGAAAACGGCCTCGACGGGCACGAGGAGTATTCCACCACCCGCGAAGTGACCCTGCGCTGAGAGGCGTCCGGCGCGCGCCCCTATGGACAACAGCGTTTCGATTGTGACCGGGCCCGGTTCCTTGGTATCGTAGCGCGACCCGTGCGGCCCGTCGTCGCCACCGGCAAAGGAGACCGCCAGCCGTGGAGCAGGAAACCAAAGACAACCTGACCAGCCGAAACACCTGGATACGCGTGATCTACATGATCCTCTTCGCGGTGATCTTCAACATCGTGGAGTTCGTCATCGCCGTGGTCGCCGTTGTCCAATTCCTGTCCACGCTGTTTACGGGAAAGGTCAACCAGCAACTGCAGGCCCTGGGCCAGGGCGTCGGGGCCTATGTCAATGAGATCACCCAATTCCTGACCTATCATACCGACGACAAGCCCTATCCCTTTGCCCCGTGGCCCAAGGGGGCGCCAGGGGCCGGGAAGGCCGCCCGCGCGAAACCGCAGCGGACACCCAGGGGGAAGGCCGGAGGCGCATCCGGCCCGGCGGCGAAGACGCCCTGACGGGGGCCGCGGGGCGTCCCCCGCATACCGTGACCGGGCCCCCTCCCCTTGTCCCCCCGGGGGCCGCGGGGGCGTCCTCTGATGGCCCCGAACGGGAAATCGTGGTATTATATTTTGGCAGGCATGGTCCGATTGGACACATGCGGTTTAAATACTCTGCGACTAAACACGCTATAATTACATGACTACTGGCGAGGGAATGGGAGCCGTGAGGAATTTGCAGAGACACGTGGGAATCGTTCTAGCGGTTGCATGTCTCGGTTTGGTCGCCTGCGCGGCGGCGAAAGACAAACCCTTGCAGCCAGCCGCAGCGAAGCCGGCCGCAGCGCAGGCGAAGAACACCGCAGCGCCGGTCGCGGACGCCCTGGCGAAGGCGGGCGCGAAGCAGGCCTACACCACCGATATCGTGCGCTTGATCGCGGGGCGGACCATTTACGGGACCGGGTCGACGGGCAGGGCATTCATGATCTATTTCGCGCCCAAAGGGTTCATGAAGATGTCCGCCGCCGAAGGCAAGTTCAGGGACTCGGGCACGTGGAAGGTCGAGGACTCCACGCTTTGCTACACCTGGAAGAATCCGAAGACGGGCAACCACTGCGAGAAAGTGTTCATCCTGCCGGACGGCAAGGTCGTCTATACGACCGTCGAAGGAAAACAAGGGTCTTTCGACGCCTTCGGGGAAGGGAATCTGGAAAACCTGTAGCGACGATTTGCGACGCCGCGCGGACGGGCGGGCAAGAAGAGGGCCCTGCTTCGCCGGCATGGTGCGCGGGGGAAAACGGTTCCCGGCGGCGCGACCGGTAGAGACGGTTTTGAAACAGGCGACATGTTGACCACCATGATGACGGACACCCACGACCAAGGGAACGGCGCCCCGTGACACGTGCGGTTCTTTTGGCGGCCGCGCTGTTTCTGGTTGCCGCGTCCGCGGTCCGGGCAGGCTACGACGAGGGCATGGCGGCATACCAGCGCGGCGACTTCGTCACCGCGGCGAACGAGTTTCTGCCCCTGGCGCGGGACGGTGACGTCCGCGCCCAGCGCAACCTGGGGTACCTGTACGAGAAAGGAAAAGGCGTCCCGCAGGACCACCGGGAGGCCGTGTCATGGTATCGAAAGGCCGCCGAAAAAGGTGATCCCAAGGCCCAGTTCAACCTGGCGATCATGTACTTCAATGGCGACGGCATCGTCAGGAACTACCGGCAGGCGGCAGCGTGGTTCCGCAAGGCCGCCGACCAGGGGCATACCAAGGCCCAGTACAGCCTCGGATCCATGGCCAGCACCGGCCGCGGTATCCTGACCGACGTTGTCGAGGCGTACCTGTGGTTCAGCCTCGCCAGCAGGAGCGGCGACAAAGGCGCGACCTACGCCCTCAGACGTCTCGTCAAAAGGATGACGCCGGCCCAAATCGATCGCGCGCGCCGCATGATCCAGAAATGGCTGGACGAGCGCGACCGTTAGGTATGGGTCACGGCGGTTCCGCGATATGCGGGGGACACCCCCGCATATCGTTTCCGGGGGGAAACCTAAGGCGATGCCTGGGGCCGCCTGTCGTCGGTCACCCGCATCCGGGCGTGCCCGACGGGACGGGTCGCCGGGCGCCGCACGGCGCACGACCGGTCCATCATTCGGTAATGAAAAACAGCGATGGACTACCCTAATGGGCTTCAAGTAAGACGTTGATAATCAATACGAATCATACATAATTATTGATTATGATCGTAATGTCATAGGTTGCGGGACGTACCCGAATGGCCCCGAAATCCAGGATACGCGTGCTGTTCATCGAAGAGCGGCCGTCGAAAAGCAGCAGGCTGCCGGCACTGCTGGCCGAGCCGGAGGCATCGATCCTGGATGTGTCCATGGCGTCGTGGAACCCGGAGGCACTGAAGCGCGTTGCCGGAAAACGCTTTGATGTGGCGTTGTTGGATTTCGCCGTCCTCGACGCCCGCGCCATTGCGACGGTCAAACAACTGCACGGCCGGATTGCGCTGTTGCCGATCGTCGTCGTTTCAGACCATGACGAGAATGAGTTGACGATCGAGGTCATGCGCGCCGGCGCCGACGACCACCTCAAGCACGGGGACCTGAGCGCCAGGATGCTGGCCAGGACCCTCACCTTCGCGGTCGCGCGGAACGTCAGGATGCGCAAGAAGGCCGCGGCGCCCGCCTCCCGGGAGGCCCAGATGACGGCCGGGGTCATATTGGACCGGTTGCCCATGGGGGTGGTGCTGGTCGACGCCACGGGCAAGGTCCTCCTGATGAACCGGAAAGCCCGGGAGATAGCGGCCCAGAACGATGGCTTCGTGGTCGACAAGGATGGCTGCTGCCGGACCTCGAAACCGGCGGAAAGCCAGGCATTGGCCGACCTTATCCTGAAGACGACGCAACCGGGCGCGAATGAAGATTCGGAGGTCGAATTCGCGTTATCGCTGTCCCGCCCGTCGTTGAAGCAGCCGCTCCTGGTTCTGGTTTCGCCCGTCGGCCGCGCCGCCGGCGATCCGGAAAACGAGCGGCGCGGCGCGGCCATTTTCATCAGCGACCCCGAAGACGCCATCGAGATATCGCTTGAAGTCCTGTCCCGGCTCTACGGCTTGACGAATGCGGAAGCGCGGGTCGTGAAGGCCCTTTCCGAGGGGAAGCGGCTGGAAACTTTCGCCGAAAAGGCGGGAGTCACCACCCACACGGTGCGTCATCAGCTGAAACAGATCTTCCGCAAGACGGACACCACGAGACAGTCCGAGCTGATCAAGCTCGTCCTCACGGGTCCGGCCGCCATTCGCGCCCAAACGGCGACACCGGAGGCGGTGGCTCCCCTGGCGTCCCCGTGACCTGCCCCGGCCTCCCGTAACCCGCGAATCGCCGCCGCCACGCCCGGCGGCGCCCGAGTCCTTGCGCGATCGCCCGACCAAACGAATATGATGCACGACAGGCACGACGGGACGACCGATGAAGAGGAAGGACCGCCGCCCCGGGAAACCGCACCGACCATCGCCGGCCCCCGGCGGGAAGTTCACCGTGCGCGCCGCATTCAACGCCGCCGTCGAGCATTACCAAGCCGGGCGACCGGCGCAGGCGGAACGACTCTACAGGAAAATTCTCAACCTCCAGCCTGACAACGCGGCGGCCTACAACAACCTTGGCATCGCCCTGATGAAGCAGGGAAGGCTGGACGAGGCGATCGCCTGCTACCACCGCGCCCTGGAGATCACTCCCGGCTGGGCGGAAACCCACAACGCCCTCGGCAATGCCTTCAATGACCAGGGAAGGCCGGACGAGGCGATCGCCTGCTACCGCCGCGCCCTGGAGATCAATCCCGATTCCGCGGATATCCACCACAGCCTGGCCCTTGCGCTGACCGGACAGCGAAAGTTGGAAGAGGCCGCGAGACACCATGCGAAGGCGCTCGCCATCAATCCCCAATTCGTCGAGGCCCACCATAACCTGGGCAACGTTTGCCAGGACCTGGGCCGCCCGGACGAGGCGATCGGACACTATCGGCGCGCCCTGTCCCTCAAACCCGGGCTTGCCGAAGCGCACAGCAGCCTGGGCAACGCCCTTAGCCAGGTCGGCCGGCTGGACGAGGCCCTGCACCATCACCGCCAGGCGGTGTCGATCAGGCCCGATTATGCGGTGGGCCATCTCAACAAATCGGTGGCGGACCTCCTGGCCGGCAACTACGCCGAAGGGTGGCGGGAGTACGAATGGCGCTGGCGGGCCAAACCGTTCTACAAGGAGAAACGCCCGTTTCAGCAGCCGCTTTGGGACGGCTCGCCCTTGCGGGGACGGACCATTCTATTGCATGTGGAACAGGGTCTGGGCGACGCCATCCACTTCGTGCGCTATGTGCCCCTGGTCGTCGAACGGGGCGGCCGCGTCGTGGTCGAGTGCCAGCCGAAGATGGTGCGCCTTTTCTCCACCGTCAGCGGCGTCGACGAGGCGGTCGGCACGGGCAAACCCCTGCCCGCCTTCGACGTCTACGCGCCGCTGATGAGCCTGCCTCATGTCTTCCAAACCACCGCCGCCACCATCCCCGGCGACGTTCCCTACCTCGCGGCGCCGCCCGGGACCGGCCCCGGCCTGCCCGACTGCCCGGATGGGACCCGGCTCAAGGTCGGGATCGTCTGGGCGGGCAGCGCCACGCACACCAACGACCGCAACCGCTCGTGCCGGTTGCGCCAGTTCGAACCGCTGTTTTCCGTCCCCGGCGTCGCCTTTTTCAGCCTTCAAAAGGGTGACGCGGCGGCCGATCTGGCAGCGGCCGCCGTTCCGGTCACCGACCTCGGCGACCGTCTCGGCGACTTCGCCGACACGGCCGCGGTCATCGACCGGCTCGACCTGGTCGTTTCCGTGGATACGGCGGTGGCCCACCTTGCCGGCGCGCTGGCCAGGCCGGTATGGATATTGATCCCCTTCGTCTCCGACTGGAGATGGCTGACCCAGGGGGAGCACAGCCCGTGGTATCCCACGGCCCGCCTCTTTCGCCAGGCGGCGACAGGGGACTGGGCCCCCGTATTCACCAGGGTCGCGGAAGAGCTGCAACGGGAGAGCGCGGGCCGCGGCTGACCGCTTGGCGGCGCGGGCCGCGGATTACGTAAAAAAAGGGCCGCACGAGGCGGCCGGATCACGTGGGAAAGGCAAACCCGGCGACGGCGAAACGGCCTGCCGGGCGCCCCCCGGACGGAGCCTAGGCTCCGTCCGGTATGGGCAATACCAGGAAAATTACCAGGAGTTATTCCACTCGCTGGTGTTGAGGGACACGACGTCCGGAGGACTGGCCTTACCGGCCGCCGGCTCGACCTTCAACTCGCTGGTGACCGGTTTCCCGTCGGCGCTGGCGGCGTCGGTCTTGGCCGGCGCCTGACCGGGGGCTGTGGTTACGGCTTTCGCCGCGGCCGGGGCGGGCTCTTTCGCCGCCACGGCTTCCTTTTCTTCGACCGCAGCCACGGTCCTGCCTTCGCCGGCCATGGGATCGCTGGTCATCCAGCGCGAATCGGGGGTTCTTCCGGTCTTGTCGCGCTGGCCGCCCGTGGCTTCGCGGACGGCATTCACGCCGAGCACATTGAGGAGCTGGCCTATGCTGGCCAATACCCGGTACCCGCCGAACTCGGCAGCATAGTCGGCCGTAATCGCCCGGACGCGGGAATTGAAGAGTTCATTCTCCGAATCCAGGAGGTCGAGCAGGTCGCGCTGTCCGATCTGGAACTCCTGGCGGTAGGTGACGACCACCTTCTCGTCGGCGGCAACCTGGTCAATCAAGTTGCCCAACTCTTCCCTCGCCTTGATCATGGCGTTCCAGGACTGGCGGACGTCTTCGGCCACCTGACGCTTCAGGGAGGCGAGACGCTCAAGGGATTCGGCGTGGCGCTGGACAAACTCGAACTTGTTGGCCTCGTCGATTCCGCCGCGATACAGGTTGTAGCTAAAGACGACGAGGGCGCTGGCATCGTTGTTGCTTCCCCGCACGCCGTCCAGGTTCTGGTTCGCGCTTCCCGAAACCTCCAGGTTGACGACCGGCCAGAAAGGAACCTTCGTGGCGCTGATCTCCGCCTTCGATACGTCGACATCGGCCTTGGCGAGTTTGATGGTGGGATTATTCTGAATCCCGATCTCCACCGCCTCGAAGGAGCTTCCCGGGAGCGCGCTTTCCTCCATCACGGGACGCACCAGATCCTCCGGCTCCTGGCCGACCACCCGCGTGAACTGGATGACGGCGTCCCGCTGGCTACGCCTGGAGGTGACCAGGGTCGCCTCGGCATTGGCCACCCGGGCCTCTGCCTGGTGCACGTCCCCGACACCCGTTTGTCCGCCCCGGAAGCGCGTCTGAACAGCCCCCAGAACACGCCTGTGGGCCTGCACGTTCGCCACCGCCTGCTCGACGATGGCCGTGGTCCGCAACACGTCCAGGTAGAACTGAACGGCGTTGAGGCCGAGGAATTCGGACCGCTCGCGCACCCGGCTGGCGGCGGAGTCGATGCGCGCCGCCTGGCGCTCCTTTTCGCTCTGTGTCTCGAACCCGTCGAAGATCCTTTGTTGCACCGTTACGCGGGATTCGTAGCGGGTCAACGTCGTGTTGGGTTTGACCGTGGTGTTACGTGTCCACTCCGGGCCGACCCCCGCGCGCAGGTCAATCTGGGGGTAATACAGGCCCTTGGCCTGACGCAACTCGAAATCGATCGCCCGCCGATTCGCCGCCGCCTGGAGAACCTCGGGATTCGTCCGGATTGTATATTGAACGGTGTCCGCCAGAGACGCCGCGTCAACCCCACCAACCATCCCAAAGGTGATCAACACCGACAGGGACACCGCGCCGCCGAACGCCCACGTCCGGGAACGCGCGGCCAATTTCAATTTTCTAGACAACTCCCCCACTCCCTTTCCCAAGAGATTCATAGGTCCCAACAATTGGGACAAAACCTCGCCCGCAGAATTTCATTTCGTGTACCCACCCCTCGTCCGGGCACCCGCCTCGCCCCAGTGTTGCCACCAAGGCGCATAAAGCATTACACAACACATTCTAATCAAGCCATGAACGCGGTACGGGGTCAAGCAAAGCGCACCGAATTTCCGTGGTGATACATTCTCACTGTGACATCTCTGCAACAAGGCCCGTGGACTGCCGCCGGGCAACGATGTGGACGATCGGTCGCTCCTGGATTATGGACGCGCCGGGCCGGGAGGCGCCGGGTCGCAAGGGATAGGAATTTATGCAGGAAAGACATGACCCGCACCATGTTTCGCACACGCTACGGGTCGTCGGGCACCCAGGCCGAATGCCGCGGTATCAGCTGTCGGTATTGAAGATGTCGATAAGTCCGTCGAGATTCAGGCCGTCGAAATCGCCCAGGTTCGTATCCACGAATGTGTCGTAAATACTGCCGGGGTGGCCGTCGTCAATGATCGGTGTCGGCAAGCCCCCTGAATCGTCCGCGACGGAATCCACCGCCCCGGCCGGTTCCCCGCCGGCGTCGGGACCACCGTCCCCTTCCCGGGCCACCGCCTGCACCGCATCGAACAGGGTGTCCAGATCCACCGACTCATTGGAGGCTCCGAGGAGTCCGGTGAGCACTTCCAGATTGTGGTCAGAATAGTCCCCTGCGGCCACCGCGCCACCCTTAAGGGTTTCGCTGCCTTGGGTTTCCTCGCCCGAACCGCGATCCGGAATATCCTGGCCGGGACGACCCCGCATGGCGTCGTCTCCTTTTGTTCATGGGCTTGGGGAAATATACCAGGAAAACCCCTATCAGGCCACTTTTTTGTTTGATTCGCGTAGGTTCCCGGGATTCGGGCGGGATTTGGGGCTGGCCGCCGATCAACCAGGCGCCCGGTTGCCCGCGACCGCGCGGCGGGATAGATTGGGCGCACGCCCGGCACCACGGTTTCGACCCCTAACCCATGGCCCGCCTCACCCGCGCCAAGCCGAGGAAACCACGCCGCCCGGCCGCCTCCCCCGGCGACGCCAGGGGCGGGAGGAACGCCGTGCGCATTCCCACCTCCCGCCGCTCGGGTATCTATTGGCCGGCGATGCCGGTTTTCGTCGACGCCGCGGTGCTGGCCCTCCAGTACCAGTTGGAGCAAAGCCAGTGGTGGCCCGCCGAGACCTTGGCCGAACACCAGTTACGCCAGATCGAGGCGCTCCTGGCCCATGCGGCGCGCACCGTTCCGTACTACCGCGGCCGGCTCGACGCGATCGCCGGCCTCAGGCGCGGGGAGCTGACAATGGACGGGTGGCGCCGCCTCCCGGTGCTCAGGCGCCCCGACATCCAGGAAAACGGGGCGGCCCTGGTCAGCCGGCGGGTGCCCAAGGACCACGGAAAGGTTGCCGACATCCATACCTCGGGCTCCACGGGGCGCCCGGTCACGGTCAAGACCACCGATATTACCAGGCTGTTCTACCAGGCGATCAACCTCAGATACCACCTCTGGCATGGCCGCGACCTGTCCGCCAAGACGGCCAAGATAGCGAGGTTGGCGTCCTCCGCGGCGTCCGGTGAACCGACCGCCTGGGTTGCCGGTTACCCGTCGGGGCCGATGGTTTCGTTCGACGTCACCCGGCCGGTGACCGAGCAACTGGCGTGGCTTGAGGAGGTCAACCCCGACTACCTGCTGACCTATCCGTCCAACCTTTTCTCCCTGGCGCAGCGCTGCGAGGAGACGGGAAACGGGATTCCGGGCCTGCGCCAGGTCGCCACCATGGGCGAAGTCGTTGAACCGGAAGTGCGCGCAGCCTGCGAGCGCGTTTGGGAGGTTCCCCTCGCCGATGCCTACAGCGCCCAGGAACTGGGCATGATCGCGTTGCAATGCCCGGAGCACCCGCACTATCACGTGCAGTCCGAGAACGTCCTGGTCGAGATTCTGGGGGAGGACGGGCAGCCGTGCGCCCCGGGCGAGGTCGGCCGGTTGGTGGTCACCGACCTGCACAACTTCGCGACGCCTCTGATCCGTTACGAGATCGGCGATTACGCCGAGGCCGGCGGGCCGTGTCCCTGCGGCCGCGGCCTGCCCGTGATTACCCGCGTTCTGGGCCGCACCCGCAACATGCTGACGCTGCCCTCGGGCGAGCAGATGTGGCCGGCTTTCACGAAAGCCCTTCGCCAGGCCCTGCCGTCCCTCCGCCAGGCCCAGCTTGTCCAGCGGACGCGCGACGAGATCGAGGTCAGGCTGGTGGTGGCCAGCCCATTGACGCCAATGGAGGAGGACCGGGCCCGCGCCGCCCTCGGCAAGGCCCTGAGCGACGCCTTCGCGTACCGCTTCGCCTACGTCGATGAAATACCGCGCTCTCCCGGCGGCAAGTTCGAGGAGGTGAAATCGGAACTGGATGGCTAGCAGGCTGCTGAAAAAGGGCGTTGCTGGTGCCTTATGCTTCGAGACGGCGCTCCGCGCCTCCTCAGCATGAGGGGTAAGTGTTTGATTATATGAGAATCCTCATCCTGAGGAGCCGCCCAAAGGGCGGCGTCTCGAAGGATAGGACGGCACATGGGTGGTTTTTCAGCAGCCTGCTAGGACCCGGTCCGGTAAATCCGGGAGTCACCGATCTTCGATCCGTGTCGACGACGGGTCAGGCGCCGGTGTCCGCCGCCGGCATTCCGGTTTACGGGATTTTTACCCTGCCGTGACACAACCCGAATTGGCTGCCCGCGAGGCGAGTACCCATGAGAAGACCCATGAAGCGAAAGTCCATGAGCAAAAAGAAACGGCGAGTCCGGAATACGGCGGCGAAAAAACCGGCGAAAAAACCGGAAACCAACAAGCCGCGGGCCGACCTCAAGGCCGCCCTGAACGCCGCCGCCCGTCTCTACCGGGGCGGCCGGCTGAAGCAGGCGCAGGAGGCATGCGGGAAAATCCTGCGGGTGGCGCCGGAGCATTTCGGCACGCTGTATCTGCTGGGCGCGGTGGCGACCCGGCTTGGCGACAGCGCATTGGCCGCCGATTCCTTCGCCAAGGCCGCCGCCGCGGACCCGGCCAATGCCGAGGCCCTGGTCAACCTTGGCCTGGCCCAAAAAAACCTCGGCAAACCCGACGAGGCGATCGCCAGCTTCCGGCGCGCCCTTGAGATCAAACCGGGCATTGCCGAGGCCCATAACGCCCTCGGCAAGGTCCTTCAGGACCAGAACAGGACCCTTGAGGACCCCCAAATAGCGGAGGAGGCGCTCGCCTGTTTCCAACGGGCCGTGGAAATCAAGCCCGAGTACGCCGAAGCCCACAACAACCTGGGCATGGAACTGGGGAACCAGGAAAAGCTGGATGAGGCGGCCGCCTGCTACCGGCGGGCGGTGGAGCTCAACCCGGCCTATGCGGAAGCGCACAACAATCTGGGTAACGTGCTGCGCCACCAGAAAAAGCTGGACGAGGCGGTGGCCTGTTACCAGCGCGTCGTCGACCTCAATCCGAAATTCGCGATCGCCCACAACAACCTGGGCAAGGCGCTGAAGGGCCTGGACAGGCTGGACGAGGCCGCCGCCAGTTGCCGGCGCGCCCGGAAAATCGATCCCCGCCACATGGACACCCACATCACCCTCGCCGGTATCCTCGAGGCGCAGGACAAGCCGGACAAGGCCGAGGCCAGCTACCGGCGCGCCCTGAAGATCGAACCCGACAACTGGGAAACCCTGCACAGTCTCGGCAACGTGCTGAAAGACCAGGAGAAACTGGACGAGGCGGCGGCCGCCCTGGAACGCGCCCTGGAGATCAATCCCGACGCCGCCGAAACCCACAACAGCCTCGGCATCGTCAGGAAGCACCAGGAGAAGGTGGAAGAGGCCGTGGCCTGCTACCGGCGCTCCATCGAGCTGTTGCCCGACAATGCCGAGGCCCACAACAACCTGGGCAATGCGCTGAAGGACCAGGACAAGACCGACGAGGCCATCGCGTGTTACCAGAAGGCCATGGAATACCGCGAAAACTTCGCCGAGGCCCACTGCAATCTGGCCAAGGTTCACACCTTTGTCCCCGGTGATCCGGAGATCGAAACCCTCAAGGAATTGTTCGATCTGGAGGAAGTGTCGGCGGACAACAAGAACCATCTGCTCATCGCCCTGGGCAAGGCCCACGACGACATCGGGGCCTACGACGAAGCGTTCGCGTACTACCAGCGGGCGAACGAGGAAACCGCCAAGGAGCGGCCGTTCAACGCACCGGGCCACCGGCGGCGCATCCGAGAGACCATGCGCCTGTGTGCGGCACCGCGCGGCCGCGAGCCCGGGAATTTGGCCGATGTGAAGCAGATCCCGGTATTCGTCATCGGCATGTCGCGGTCGGGAAAGACCCTGGTCGAATCCCTCCTCGCCCAAGACGACGCCGTGTACGCCGCCGGCGAGAGCCACGAATGGGCCGAGGCCATAAAGGGGGTCCTCAAAAAATACTCGATTCCGGCAAGGTTCCCCGCCTACACGAAGGTGCTGAGCGCCAAACAGAAGAAGGAGCTCGGCGAGGCATATATGGCGGCCCTTTCCAGCCTTTCGCCCGAATCGCGTTTCTTCGTCAACACCATGCCCTCGAATTACCCGTTCGTCGGGATGATCTTTGAGGCGTGCCCCGCGGCCAGGGTTATCTATTGCCGCCGCGATGCGTTCGACAACTGCCTGACCTCCTTTTTCTACCGCTACAAGAACGGCAACGGATATTCGTACGATCTGCAAAAAGCCGGATCGTTTTACGTCGATTACCAGGAAATGATGACCCATTGGCGGAGCCTGTACGGGGACCGGGTGTACCCCGTGCGGTACGAGGAGCTGGTGCGGAATCCCGCCGAGGTCGTCCCGGGGATCTTCAAATACTGTGGCCTCGAATACGACCCGGCCGCGATCGACATCGATTTCAACACCGACGAGATCGGCTGCGCGAAAAACTACGAGTCCCAGCTCGACCCCCTTCGCCAGGTCCTCGGCAAGTGGGCCGAGTGAGCACCGGTGGTCGCGGCGTCGCCCCGTCGCCGCCGGGGCGCGATGGCGCCCTGCCCGGTCCGGATGCCCCGACCCCAGCTCCCGCGGCCGCGGCCTGAACGGCGGAAGGGGACGCTCGATGGCAAAGAAAGGGCGCCGGGGCGGGCGCAGTCCGGCGGGTAAAGCACCGGGGGCGAAAAGCGCGAAAAGTCGGATCACCGCGGACGCGGCGATGGGAATCGCCGGTCAGCACCACCGCGCCGGACGGTTTTCGCAAGCCGAGCACGTTTACAGACAAATCCTCAAGGCCGGCCCGGACCACGTGGCGGCGCGCAACAACCTTGGCGTCGTGTTGAAAATCCAGGGACGGCTGGACGACGCGATCGCCTGCTACCGGCGCGCCATCGAAATCAATCCCGACTTTACGGACGCCCACTGCAATCTGGGCAATGCCCTTTACGAGCAGGAACGGCTGGACGAGGCGGCGGCCTGCTTCCGGCGCGCCATCGAGATCGACCCGGAGTGCGCCAAGGCGCATGACAGCCTCGGCGGCGTGCTCGACAAGCAGGGCAGGCCGGACGACGCCATCGCCTGTTTCCGGCGCGGCCTGGAGCTCCACCCCGACGATGCGGAGGCCCACAACAACCTGGGCGTCAAGCAGATGGAGCAGGGCCGGGCGGAGGCGGCGATCCCCAGCTACCGGCGCGCCCTGGAGATCGATCCAGACTACGCCGATGCCCACAACAATCTCGGCAATGCGCTCAAGAGCCTGGGAAAACTGGACGAGGGTATGGCCCGCTACCGGCGCGCCATCGAGATCAGGCCCGACTACGCGGACGCCCATTTCAACTACGCCCTGGCGCTGCTCCTGGCCGGCGACCTGGTCCGGGGATGGACGGAGCACGAATGGCGGTGGAAACGCACAACCGTGACCACCCACGCGCGCGACTTTTCCCAACCCCTGTGGGACGGTTCGCGCCTGGACGGCCGCACCATCCTGCTGCACGCCGAACAGGGCCTGGGGGACGCCATCCAGTTCATCCGCTATGCGGCGATGGTGGCCGATCGCGGCGGCCGCGTCGCCGTCGAATGCCACCCCCTGGTGAGACGGCTGCTCGCCGGCGTGCCGGGCATCGACGCACTGATCAGGCAGGGCCGCGAACTGCCGCCGTTCGACGTGCACGCGCCAATGCTGAGCCTGCCCATGATATTCGCCACGACGCTGGAGACGATCCCGGGCGATGTCGGGTACATCCGCGCCGACGGCCGCCTCGTGGAGGCGTGGAAGGATCGCCTGTCGGGCTTCGCCGGACGGAAGGTCGGCCTGTGCTGGCAGGGAAATCCGGAATTCCCGGGGGACAGGTGGCGCTCGATTCCGCTCAAGTATTTTGCCGTCCTGCTCGATGACCCATCGTCCACCTTCATCAACCTGCACAAGGGCGCGGGCGAGGGGCAGATCGCCGAATGCGGCCTGACCGACCGGATCGTGAATTACAGCCCGCAGGTCAAATCGCTTGTCGATACGGCGGCGATCATGGAGAACCTGGACCTGGTCATCACCTCGGACACCTCCGTCGCCCATCTGGCCGGGGCGATCGGCCGGCCCGTCTGGACGCTGCTGCAGTTCATGCCGGACTGGCGGTGGCTGCTGGAGCGCGACGATTCACCGTGGTATCCGACCATGCGCCTGTTCCGGCAGGAGACGCGCGGCGACTGGGAGGGCGTGCTGGCGCGGGTCAAACGCGCCCTGGACGCCTATCCCGCGCCATGACCGCGGGCGGGCGGGCGGCGACGAGGACCGCGGCGGAGCGTTTCGAATTGTGTTGACCTCGGGGCAGGCGTTGATATCCATCTGGAAAATGTCGGTCCACAGGCTCTTGCGGCACCACGCGGCGACGTGGGTTTAGGTGCCGTGAGCGGTTTTTCCGGGCGCGAGGCGAAGGTCCATGAATATGGATGAAGGGAAACGGCGGCGCCGGGAACCGCCGGCGCAAGAACCGCAAACAAACGAATCGGCGGCCGGCCTCGAGGCCGCCCTGAAAGGCGCCACCCGGCTTTATCGGCAGGGACAACTGGAGCAGGCGAAGGAAGCGTGCGGGAATATCCTGCGGGCGGCGCCGGAGCATTTTCGCACCCTGTACCTGCTGGGCGCGGTCGCAACCCGGCTTGGCGACAGCGCGTTGGCCGCCAATTCCTTCGCCAAGGCCGCCGCCGCGGACCCGGCGAATACGGCGGCCCTGGTCAACCTTGGCATCGCCCGAAAAAACCTCGGCAAACCCGACGCGGCGATCGCCAGCTACCGGCGCGCCCTTGAGATCGACCCAAACTTTGCGGAAGCGCACAACGCCCTCGGCAAGGCCCTTCAGGACCGGAACAGGACCCTTAAGGACCCCGAAATGGCGGAGGAGGCGCTCGCCTGTTTCCGGCGCGCCGTCGAACTCAAGCCCGATTTTGCCGAAGCCCACCACAACCTGGGCAGGGAACTGGCAAACCAGGAAAACCTGGATGAGGCGGCCGCGTGCTACCGGCGGGCGTTGGAGCTCGACCCGGCCCTTGCCGACGCCCACAACAGTCTGGGTAACGTGCTGCGGCACCAGAAGAAACTGAAGGAGGCGGCGGCCTGTTACCGGCGCGTCATCGGCATCAATCCGAACCTTGCGACCGCCCACAACAACCTGGGCAAGGCGCTGATGGGCCTGGACAGGCTGGACAAGGCCGCCGCCAGTTGCCGGCGCGCCCTGGAAATCGATCCTGAACACCTGGGCGCGCATGGTACTCTCGCCGACATTCTCTACGAGCAGGCGGAGCTTGAGGAGGCCGAGGCCGGCTACCGGCGCGCCCTGGAGATCGAACCCGATAACGCGGGGACCCTCCACAGTCTCGGCAATACGCTCAGGTTACTGGGAAACGTGGACGAGGCAATAGCCCTCTACCGGCGCGCCATCGAGATCAGGCCCGACTTCGGGAACGCGCATTTCCACCTCGGCCTGGCGCTGCTGTCGGCCGGCGACCTGGACCGGGGATGGGAGGAGCACGAATGGCGGTGGAAACGCGAAACCGAGCAAAAAAAGAAAAGGCGGGAGTTCGCCCAGCCCATGTGGGACGGCTCGCGCCTCGACGGGCGCACCATCCTGCTGCACGCCGAACAGGGCCTGGGTGACACCATCCACTTCATCCGCTACGCGCCGATGGTGGCCCAACGCGGTGGCCGCGTCGTCGTCGAATGCCGCCGCTTGTTGTTACGGCTGTTCAGGGACATGGAGGGGATCGACCAACTGGTACGGAAGGGCCGGGACCTGCCGCCGTTCGACGTCCAGGCGTCCTTGATGAGCCTGCCCATGATCTTCGGCACGACCCTGGAGACGATCCCCGGCGATGTCGGATACATCCGCGCCGAAGGCCGGCTGGTGGAGGCGTGGAAGGATCGCCTGTCGGGCCTGGCCGGACGGAAGGTCGGCCTGTGCTGGCAGGGAAACCCGAAGTTCCCGCGGGACAAGTGGCGTTCGATTCCGCTGAAATATTTTGCCGGCCTGCTCGACGATCCGTCGTCCACCTTCGTCAACCTGCACAAGGGCTCGGGCGAGGGCCAGATCGGCGAATGCGGCCTCGGGGACCGGATCGTCAACTACAGCGCCGAGGTCAAGTCGCTGGCCGATACGGCGGCGATCATCGAGAACCTGGATCTGGTCATAACCTCGGACACGTCCGTCGCCCATCTGGCCGGCGCCATCGGCAAGCCCGTGTGGATCCTGCTGCAGTTCGCCGCGGACTGGCGGTGGCTGCTGGAACGCGAGGATTCACCCTGGTATCCGACCATGCGCCTGTTCCGCCAGACGACCCGCGGCGACTGGCGGGACGTGCTGGCGCGGGTCAAAAGCGCCCTCGACGCCTGTCCCGCGCCCTAATACGGCATTTCAGAAATCGTGAGTCCTTGTCGCGGACCTCGTGTTTCGACAAGCCCGACATGAGATTCTCACCCTGAGCCTGTCGAACGGTGAGGTGCGACTCGTTCATTTGCATTCTGCAATCCCGAATTCGGTATTCATTCCGGGCTTCGAAAACCCACCCGGACGATACCTTTTGTGAGCTTTTCCGTGGGTTCGTCGAAACGAATTTTTATCCGTGTTAATCCGTGCTAATCCGTGTCCATCCGTGTCCGATTCCCACCGTCCAGGTTTCCATTCCGATGATAGTCCGATCGCGTTGCGCCTGATCATTTGACACATAGCGTAATCGCGGGTGGTCACTCTCCGGCCTATGA
>JBHHXI010000048.1:0-19625 GCA_046756945.1 Rhodospirillales bacterium | reverse complement strand
GAATTAAGGGGACACCTTACTTAATTGACCCAATTAGAGATGATGATCTTTCGGAACAATTAAGTAAGGTGTCCCCTTAATTCTGTCCTGCCCGCACACCCCCCCTCACACCGCCTCGACGAAGCTGCCCATCACCATCTTGGTGCCGGCCTTTTCGAAGGCGATCTCCAGCTTGTTGCCGTCCGCCGCGACCACCTTGCCGTAGCCGAACTTCTGGTGGAAGACGCGCTGGCCGGCCGTGAAGGCGGGCCCTTCGCCGGGCTCGGTTTTCCACGGGACGTCCTCGACCAGGCGGGCGCGCCGGTGCCGGCGGCGGCGGCGGGTGCCCGTGAAAAACGCCGCGTCTTCCTCGAAGCCGCCGCCGCCGTGCGCGGCGGCGCCGTAGAGCCCCGGCTGGGCCGTCTTGTCGATGTGGTCGGCGGGCAGTTCGTCGATGAAACGGGACGGGATGGCGCTTTGCCAGCGGCCGTAGATGCGCCGGTTGGCGGCGAACGAGACGATGGCCCGCTCGCGGGCCCGGGTCAGGCCGACGTGGGCGAGGCGGCGCTCTTCTTCCAGGCCGCGCAGGCCCTGGTCGTCCAGGGCCCGCTGGTGGGGGAACAGGCCCTCCTCCCAGCCGGGCAGGAAGATGGTGTCGAATTCGAGCCCCTTGGCGCCGTGCAGGGTCATCAGCGTGACCTTGTCGTCGGCCGCGTTCGCCTCGTTCTCCATGACCAGGCTGACGTGCTCGAGGAACCCGGGCAGGGTCTCGAAGTCCTCCAGGGCGACTACAAGCTCCCTCAGGTTCTCCAGCCGTCCCGGCGCGTCCGGCGCCTTGTTGTCCCGCCACATGGCGCTATAGCCGCTTTCGTCCAGCACCAGGCCCATGAGCTCGGTATGGGCCATGACGTCGAGCAACCCGCGCCAGCGTTCGAAGTCGGCGAGCAGGCCGGCGAGGGCCTTGCGCGCCCGGGGCCTGAGCTCGTCGGTTTCGACCAGGCGCCGGGCCGCGGCGGTCAGCGGGACGCCGTCGGCGCGCGCCAGTTGGTGGACGGCCTGCTGGGTGGCCTGGCCCAGGCCCCGCTTGGGCACGTTGACGATGCGCTCGAACGCCAGGTCGTCGCCGGGCTGGGCGATGACGCGCAAATAGGCCACGGCGTCGCGGATCTCCTGGCGCTCGTAGAACCGGGGGCCGCCGATCACCCGGTAGGGCACGGCCAGCGTGATCAGGCGCTCCTCGAACTCGCGGGTCTGGAACCCGGCGCGCACGAGGACCGCGATTTCGTTGAGCGCGTGGCCCTTGCCGTGCAGGGTCTCGATCTCGTCGCCGGTAACCCGGGCCTCCTCCTCGCCGTCCCAGACGCCGAGCACGCGCACCTTCTCGCCGGTGCCGAGGTCGGTCCAGAGCGTCTTGCCCAGGCGTCCTTCGTTGTTGGCGATCAGCGCCGACGCGGCGCCCAGGATGTGGGACGTGGAGCGGTAGTTGCGCTCCAGGCGGATCACCCGGGCGCCGGGAAAATCGCCCTCGAAGCGCAGGATGTTGCCGACCTCGGCGCCGCGCCACGAATAGATCGACTGGTCGTCGTCGCCGACGCAGCACAGGTTCCGGTGGGCCCGGGCGAGGAACCTGAGCCACAGGTACTGGGCGACGTTGGTGTCCTGGTATTCATCCACCAGGATGTAGCGGAACCGGCGCTGGTAGCGGGCGAGGACCTCGGGGTGGTCCTGGAACAGGGTGAGGGTGTGCAACAGCAGGTCGCCGAAATCGGCGGCGTTCACGGTCTTCAGGCGGTCCTGGTAGTCGGCGTAAAGGGCCAGCACCCTGCCGCCGCCGGCGTCGGCGCCTTCCGCGTCCGAGACCTTGTCCGGCGTCAGGCCGCGGTCCTTCCAGCGCTGGATGATGGCGAGCACGGCGCGGCCCGGCAGGCGCTTGTCGTCGATGCCGTGGGCCTCGGTGAACTGCTTGACCAGCCTCAACTGGTCGTCTTCGTCGAGGATGGTGAAATTGGGCGTCAGCCCGACGGCCTCGGCGTGGGCGCGCAGCATGCGCGCCCCCAGGGCATGGAAGGTGCCGACCCACCAGCCCTCCACCGGCCGCGCCAGGAGTTGGGCGACCCGGTCCCGCATCTCGCGCGCCGCCCGGTTGGTGAACGTCACCGCCAGCACCTCGCCGGGCCCGGCCAGGCCGCGGACCAGGATGTGGGCGAACCGGCTGACCAGAACCCGGGTCTTGCCGGTGCCGGCGCCGGCGAGCACCAGCACCGGTCCCTCCGTGGCCTCGACGGCGGCCCGCTGGGTGTCGTTGAGGCCCTCCAGGTGGGCCGTGTCCGCCGCCGCCGCCGCGTCCTGGGAGGCGGGCGCGCCGGGCGCCGGGCCGGTAAGCTCGAAGGGATCGGACATGGGCGGAATATAGCACGCGGGCGGGCGCCGTGCTGCGAGAACAGGGACTCACCGTCCGCGTACCACCATGGCCGGACGTACGCTCAGGATTCCGCTGCGTCTCCGTCCAGGACCACCGCGCCCAGGGCCGTGGCAAGACGCTCGAGTTCCTCGTCAAGCCGGCATCCCTGGAACCGCGCGCCGGCCAGCTTCACACCCTTGAGGCGGGTGTTGGCGAAACGGGTCTCCCGGAAATAGGCCTCGGACAGGTCTGCGTCTTCCAGGTCCGCCTCCGTCAGGTCGGTCGGCCATGTCTTGCCGGTCAGCACGCCGTTTTGGTCCGTGATCGGGGCGGAGCGCATGTTTGCGCCCTTCAGCGACGTTTTCCGGAGGTTGGCGCCGATCATGTTGGCGCCGTCGAGGTCGGCGCCGTCGAGGATCGCCTCGCTCAGGTCCGCGCCCTTGAGGTTGGTGAAAATCATCAGACAATGCTGGAGCGTCGCGCCGCTCAGGTCGGCGCCCTGCAGGTCCATGCCGCTCAGGTTCGCTCCGGTCAGGTTAAGACCCGCCAGGCTGGCGCTGGCCAGCTCCGCCGGATTGCCCTTGGCCCCGGCGGAGGAGACCCACAGGCCGTGGTCATACAACGCCGTCTGGATGTCGTCGGGCAAACGGTCCAGGCCCACCGGTATTATGGCGCCGCGAACGTCGGCGTTACTCAGGTTCGCATCGGTAATGAGGGCGCCGCGCAGGTTGGCCCCGGTGAGTATGGCGCCGTCGAGGTTGGCATTCGTGAGATTGGTTTCGGACAAATTGGCGTGATCCAGGTTGACTCCCTTCAACCGCGCCGAGGTCAGGTTGGCCTTGCTCAGGTTCGCCCCGGACAGGTCGCACGCAAACATGTCGGCCTTATGCAGGTCGGCCGATTCCAGGGAGGCGTCAGCCATCCTGGTGTTCGAAATGTTCTCCCGGACGTGCTTGGCCCAGGCCTTCTCCTTCTCGGTCATCTTGGGGCGCTTGACCTTGACCGTGGCGTCAATGATGGAGCCCGGGCGGAGGTCGGCGTTGACGAGGTTGGCCCCGGATAGATCCGTCCCGTCCAGTTTGGTGCCTCGCATGTCCGCACGGAAAAGGTTCGCTCCCTGCAGGGAGGCGTTCGAGACATCAGCCCCGAAGAGATCGGCGTAGCTCAGATCGGCATTGGTCAGAACGGCGCCGCTGAGATCGGCCCCGCAGAGCAACGCCGACTGTAGATTCACACCCTTGAGAGGCAGACCCGAAAGGTTCTTGACCTTGAGATTGGCGCGTATTCCCTCGGACTGCCCCATCACGAATCGTCGATGGCTTTTGAGGATTTCGATAAGTTCGTCGGGATCCATGGATTTCGCCTGAATCGGCTGCCTTTTTTCAAGGCCGGGGGACTAGTATGGGATTAGTAGTTGGTACAGGGTCAATGGGCAAATTTTCGTGGCCGGAAAAACACATCAGCATATCCAACCCCGAACGGACGTTCGCCCGCGCCTCAGCGTCCTCGTCCTGAATAGGACAATTACGCGCAGACGGCCCAGGACGTCCAAAAGATGACGTCCAAATGATAACGCCGCCGCGTGTGCCATGATCGACCGTACGACCAACGGCGCCAAAATCCACACGGCAACCATACCTTCTTCGTAAACCCGCCAATGTCCGCAAAGTGTCGGCAGGATTTCAAACCGGGACACGACCCTCTTTTTCCTGGCCTTTCCCGGCGCCCCATTTACATTGGCGTCAATCTGCGGAGGGGACCGTCATGACCATCATGCGCACCCGGTCGCCGGGGGCGCGGCTTGCGCTGGCCGCGGCCGGCCTGGCCCTGCTGCTGTCGGGCCCGGCGGGGACGGCGTACGCCGCCGAGCCGCCGCCCGGCGCCGACTCCGTCGCCGAGGTGCTGCGGGCGGTGGTCGGGGTGCGCGCCGATATCCGCGCCGACGCCCGCACCGCGGGCTCCCTCGGCACCGAGCGCGAGGGCAGCGGCGTCGTCATCGGCGCCGACGGCCTGGTGCTGACCATCGGCTATCTGATTCTGGAGGCGACGGCGGCCGAGGTCCTGACCCCGGACGGCGAGGCCGTCCCGGCGACGGTTGTCGGGTATGACCACAACACCGGCTTCGGGCTCCTGCGCGCCGACAGGCCGCTCGGCATCAAACCCGTGGCATTGGGCGATTCGGCGGCGCTCGCCGAAGGAGACAGGGTCCTTGCCGTCAGCCACGAAGGCGTGCGGCCCGTGACTCCGGCCCGGGTGGTGTCGCGCCGTCCCTTCGCCGGATATTGGGAATACCTGCAGGAGAACGCCATATTCACCGCCCCGCCCCATCCCGGATACGGCGGCGCCGCGCTGATCGGTCCCGACGGGCGCCTGCTCGGCATCGGCTCGCTGTTCGTCAACGACGCGGTGGCGCCGGCGACACCGGGGCCGGGCAACATGTTCGTGCCCATCGACGGGCTCAAGCCCATCCTCGCCGACCTGCTGGCGCACGGACGTCCGTCGCGGCCGTCGCACCCGTGGCTGGGGCTTTACACGAAGCAGAACCGGGGCCGCGTCTTCATCGTCCGGGTCGCCGCCGGCGGTCCCGCCGAGAAGGTCGGCCTCAAGGCCGGCGACATCATCATGGGCGTCGGCGGAAAACGGGTCAGGGACATGGCCGACTTTTTCCGCAAGGTATGGGCCCGGGGCGACGCCGGCACGCCCATCCCCATCGACGTGCTGCCCATGGGCGCCGCCGACCCGGTCATCGCGCGGGTCGTCGTGCCGTCGCTCGACCGCTACCGCTGGCTGAGGCTGAAAGGCGGCCTGTAGCCGCCTAGCACTCGCTTCCGATGCTCTGTCTGCCGATGGCGCTGAGATCGCGCGACGCATGAAGAAGAAATAGCAAGCCCTAAGTCACGACAAGTAAGCGCACAAGGCAATCGCGGCAACAATCAACAACAAGGAGAGAACAGTAAAGAAATTTGTTTTTTACACTACGGGTTTGAAAAGCCCACGCCGGAAATCATGGCAGCCTGGGGCAAGTGGTTCGAGTCAATGAAAGACAATATTATCGACATGGGGGGGCATTTCAGTGGTGGTCGAGAAATCTCGGAAGCTGGAACCAAGGATTTGCCACTGGGACTTGAATCCATCACCGGCTTCACGATCATGAGCGCCGACACCCTTGATGATGCAGAGAAGATGGCGAAAAGCAATCCGTACATATCGAGCATCAGGGTCTATGAAATGATGTCGAAGTAGACTTGCTCTATTCGGGAAAGGGTACATCCACGTCATTTATGCTATTCGCCGCGTTCCTCGCGCCGGCTTTGCACCAGCGCCCGGTTGTGGGCGTCGATCATGTCGCGCTCGCGCACACAGCCGGCAAAGAGCATGGAGCCCGTGTCATCGACCACGGCGATGTGCGTCTCGCCGGTCTCGCGTATCAGCGCCAGGGCGGTCTCCAGATCGTCGCCGGCGGCCAGCACCGCGGGACCCATCCGCGCCACGTCGCCGGCAAAGATCAGGTTGTCGACGCCCTGGTCGAAGGCCGCCTCGCTCAGGTCGGCGAGGGTGATGGTGCCACGGAACTCTCCGTTTTCGCGGACCACGAACAGCACGCCCGTGGCCGACCTCTGCAGCAGGACCCGCATCAGGGGCAGGCCTACGTCCGGGGTCACCAGGTCGCTTTCCCGCGACATCACCTCGCCCACCTTGAGCGTCCTCAGGAGCGCCCTTTCCAGGCCAACCTTGAGGTCGACCCCCCGCCGCTCCAGCTGCGCGGTGAAGAAGCTGCGCCCGTATAGCTGCTGGGTGGTCACCGAGGCGACGACGACGGCCATCATCACCGCCACGGTGAGGGCGTAGTCGCCGGTCATCTCGAAGATGATCAGGGTGGTCGAGATCGGCGCGCCCAGGACCGCCGCCGCCATCGCCCCCATGCCGATCAGGGTGTAGGCCCCGGCGCCGGACGACAGTTCGGGAAAGACCAGGGTGGCGACCATCCCGTACGCGCCTCCCAGCATGGCCCCGATGACCAGGGACGGGCTGAAGACACCGCCGCCGAAGCCGAAACCCAGGCTGATGGCGGTGGCCGCCACCTTGGCCGCGCCCACGGCGATCAGCAAGGACAGGGGAAAGCCCACCGCGAGCGCCGTTTCCGTGGCGCCGTAGCCGACCCCCAACACCTGGGGAAAGGCAAGCGCCATGGCCCCCACGACCAGGCCCCCCAGCGCCGGCCGCAGCCACGGCGGTATCGGCAATTTCCGGGCCGTCTTCTCGCTCAGCGCGACCCCATGCATAAACACGACGGCGACAATTCCGGCGGCGATTCCCAGCCCGGCGAAGGCGGGGAACTCCCACAACGAGGCGATGGCGTGCTCGGCGATGATGAAGGCCGGGAAGTCGCCGAAATAGGCCCGCGACACCACGGTCCCGGCGACGCTGGCGATGACCACCGGCGCGAAGGCCTTCAACGCGTAATGGCGGAGCACCACCTCGTTGGCGAACAGGGCCCCGGCGATGGGCGCATTGAACGATGCCGCCACCGCGGCGGCGACGCCGCAGCCGAGCAGGGTGCGCGACAGGGCCGGCGTCAGCCGCAGCCGCTTGGCGAGCCAGCCGCCCAGCCAGGCGCCAAGGTGCACCGCCGGCCCCTCGCGGCCGACCGAAGCTCCGACGCCGATGGAGGCGGCGTTGATCACGGCGGCGCGCAGACCCGTCGTCGCCGACATGCGCCCGCTATGCAGGGTGCCGGCCTCGATGACGTCGGCGACCCCGTGGGGGCGCCGCCCGGGCAGCAGGCGATGGACCAACAGCCCGATCAGCAGTCCCCCGGCCGCCGGCGCGGCCAACAGGTGCCACCACGCGAGCCCCTGCACGTGGGCAGAAAGGTGGGCGGTCGGGGAACCGTAGAAGACGGTCTGAACCAGGCCGATCCCTTCGCGGAACAGGACGACGCCCCCGCCCGCGGCGGCACCCACCACCAGGGCCAGGACCGCCAGGATCAACTGGTCGTTCCTGATCACCCTGCGCAGCCGCATCATCACGCGGCTCATCTTCGAGCGATGGCTGCTCATGGTTCCCCACCCGCCGCAGACGGTGCCTTACTTATGTGAAAAAAGCCTTTACGGCCCCGCGGTCAGGGGAACGTGGGAAAGGTCCGGCGGGACACCCCCGCGAACCGCTGAATCAGGCGTTCAGCGCCGAATCCCCGACCTGGTCCTGGGAAACGACCCGGTCGCGGCCTTTATGCTTGGCCATGTACAGGGCCTCGTCGGCGCGGGAGATCAACTCGGACACGGGCTCGCCGTACTCGAAACGGCCCGCCCCGATGGAGACCGTAATGGTGCCCAGGTCCTCGCCGGTGGTCCGGTTTACGACCTTCTTCGTGCCCACCGCCCGGCGGATGTTCTCGGCCACGGTAAGGGCGTCCTTGAGGCTGGTGCGCGGCAGGATGATGGCGAACTCTTCGCCGCCGTACCGGGCGGCGGTGTCCTGGCCCTTGATGCATGCGGTGAGGGTCGAGCCAATGAGCTTCAGCACCTGGTCGCCTACCTGGTGGCCATAGGTGTCGTTGAATTTCTTGAAATGGTCGATGTCGACCATGAGCAGGCACAGCTCTTCCTCGTTCTTCGCGGCCTCGCTGGCGGACTGGCGCAACTGGATGTCGAACAGCTTGCGGTTGGGGATGGCGGTCAGCGCGTCGGTCATGGCCTCGAGCCGCATGTCCTCCAGATCCTCTTTGAGCTGGGCGATTTCCCGGGACGAGGCGTCGAGCTTTTCCTGGAGGGTCCTGGTCTGCCCTTCCATCGACCGCGTTGCCGAAAGGGCGTCCGCGATGAGGACCTTGAAGTCGCTCACACTTCCCGATCCGGCGACCTTGCCGGTGATCGACTCCAGGAACTTGCCGTACTCGGCGGCGTCGTCGCCCGCCGAATCCAGGTAGGCGAGGATATTGGCCAGTTCCGAGCCGACCCTTTCGGCGGCGTCGGCGGCCGCCGCGCCCTCGCGAACGAAGGTGAAGAACTGGTCGAAAATTTCGGCGTTGCGCGCCTCCGTGAACTCCTCGTCTTTCTCGAGCAGCTTGTCCAGGGCGCGCGTGAGGTCCGGGTACCTGCCCGAGTAATAGACAAACCACACGGCGAAATTATTGGGCGTGGCGGGTATCGACTTGCTCTCCATCAGGGAGAACGCGGACCGCGCGTATTCGCCCGCCTTTTCGAGGGATTCCGAATACTCCACCGTTTTTCCTCCGTCCCCCACCCGCCGGCCGGACCGTCGCCCGTGGCGTGTTCGCAGCATAGCCATCGCGCCGCCGAGTCCAAGGGGAAATTCCTGCCCCCCGGGGCCGTCGCGCGGCGGCGCCCGGACGCGACATCGCCACCCGCCATAGGGTGATGTGGGGACCGGGGGCGACGACGGCCAGCGCGCCCCGATTCCCCGTTGTTGCCTTCGTGCAAACCGTTTAGTACTCGCGTTGTGCGCTGCCGGTCCACCGGCGGCACCTTCGCAATCCATGTGCCGCCCCTGTGCCGCCAGAGGCCGTTATTCGCGTGCGGCGCCTCCTGCCAACCCGGGCGCCCGTGCCAGACGGAGCCCTGCCCGTGTTGACTATCCGCCAACTCACCCGGCCCGGCCTTGAGCCCGTCGACCTGAGCATAGAGGCCGGCGAGTGCGTGGCGCTCAGCGGGCCGTCGGGGGCGGGCAAGAGCATGCTGATGCGGGCGATTGTGGATCTGGACCCGAACGAGGGCGATATCCGTCTTGATGACGCCGCGCGCCGGGACATCCCGGCACCCCGGTGGCGCCGGCTGGTGGCCTATGTGCCGCCGGATTCCGGCTGGTGGGCGGACGACGTGGCCAGCCACTTCCCCGACGCAGACGCGGCCCGGCGCCTTGTGCCCCGCCTGGGGCTGCCCGCCGAGGCCCTGGACTGGCCGGTGTTCCGCCTGTCCACGGGCGAGCGCCAGAGGCTGGCCCTGGCGCGGGCGCTTCTTGTCGAGCCGCGGGTGCTGCTCCTGGACGAGCCGACCTCGGGCCTCGACCGGGAAACGGCGCTCAAGGTGGAAGACGTGCTCAGCGAACGCCTGGCCGACGGCGTGGCGATCCTTCTGGTCACCCACGATGGCGGGCAGACCCAACGGCTGGCGCGGCGCCGCCTGGTGATGAAGGACGGCAGGGTCACGGACGACACCCCCGCCCCGGCGCAAAGCGGGAGCGGGACGTGAGCTACATCACCCTCAGCTACACCGACATCGCCCTGGCCGCCCTTCTTGTGCTCCTCAACGCCGCCCTTTCCATAGGCCTGCGCCTGGGGCTGGAATGGCGCCTGCTGATCGCCGCCGGGCGCATGGTGGTGCAGTTGGCGCTTGTCGCCCTGGTGCTCAAGGGCCTGTTCGCCGTCGCCTCGCCGCTGTTCACGGCGGCGGCGGCGCTGGTCATGGTGCTGTTCGCCGGGCGCGAGGTGATGGCGCGCCAGACCCGGCGTTTCACCGGCCTGTGGGCCTATGGTCTTGGCACCACCAGCATCCTGGCCGCGGCCACCATCGTCACCGTGCTGGCGCTCACCACCCAGGTCAAACCCGATCCCTGGTACGACCCGCGCTACGCCATCCCCCTGCTCGGCATGGTCCTGGGCAACACCATGACCGGGGTCAGCCTGGGTCTGGACCGCCTGGTGACGGCGGCGGCGCGGGAACGCACGGCCATCGAGGCGCGCCTGGCGCTGGGGCAGGAATTTGCCGAGGCCATGGGCACCATCACCCGCGAGGCCCTGCGCGGCGGCCTGATCCCGATCATCAACGCCATGTCGGCCGCCGGCCTGGTTGCCCTGCCCGGCATGATGACCGGTCAGATTCTGGCTGGCGTCGACCCCGTCGAGGCCGTGAAGTACCAGATCCTGATCATGTTCCTGATCGCCGGCGGCACCGGGCTGGGGGTGCTGGCCGCCGTGCTCGGCGGCGTCAGGCGCCTCACCGACGGACGCCACCGGCTTCGGCTGGACCGGCTGACCCTGACCACCGGGGCTGAGGGCCGGGGAAAAGATCGCCCCCAACATTCCCTTGACAGTATCGGTAAAGCCCCCTAAATCACTGGCACTCACCAAGGCTCAGTGCTAATAATCCCCATTCGGTCCTTAAATATCAATGGGTTCACGGAGGGTGCAACATGAAATTCAGGCCACTGCATGATCGCGTGCTGGTCAAGCGCGTAGAGCAGGAAGAAAGGTCCGCGGGCGGCATCATCATTCCCGATACCGCCCAGGAAAAGCCCATGGAGGGCAAGATCGTCGCCGTCGGCAGCGGCACCCGTCACGAGGACGGAACCATCACGCCACTGGACGTCAAGTCCGGCGACCGGATTCTGTTCGGCAAATGGTCGGGCACCGAGGTCAAGATGAACGGTGACGATCTGTTGATCATGAAAGAGTCCGATATTCTCGGCATCATCAACGGCGCCGCGAAGAAGAAGAAATAGGTAGCCCGAGGGAAGGATAGACAGACATGGCAGCGAAAGATGTTAAGTTCGGCAGCGATGCGCGGGCAAAATTGCTCAGCGGTGTCGACATCCTGGCCGACTCCGTCAAGGTGACGCTCGGCCCCAAGGGGCGCAATGTGGTGCTCGACAAGGCTTTCGGCGCGCCGCGCATGACCAAGGACGGCGTCACCGTGGCCAAGGAAATCGAGCTTTCCGACAAGTTCGAGAACATGGGCGCGCAGATGCTGCGCGAGGTGGCGTCCAAGACCAGCGACGAGGCCGGCGACGGCACGACAACGGCGACGGTCCTCGCCCAGTCCATCGTCCGCGAAGGCGCCAAGGCGGTGGCCGCCGGCATGAACCCCATGGATCTGAAGCGCGGGGTCGACCTCGCCGTCGACGTCGTTGTCGAGGAATTGCACAAGCGCTCGAAGAGGGTTTCCACCAGTGCGGAAATCGCCCAGGTGGGCACCATCTCCGCCAACGGCGACAGCGAGATCGGCGACTACATTGCCCAGGCCATGGAGAAGGTGGGCAAAGAGGGCGTGATCACCGTGGAGGAAGCCAAGGGCCTGGACACCGACCTGGACGTGGTCGAGGGCATGCAGTTCGACCGCGGCTACACCTCGCCCTACTTCATCACCAACGCCGACAAGATGACCTGCGACATGGATGAGCCCTATATCCTGATCCATGAGAAGAAGCTGTCGGGGCTGCAGCCGCTGCTTCCCGTTCTGGAGGGCGTGGTTCAGTCGGGACGCCCGTTGCTGCTCATCGCCGAGGACATCGAGGGCGAGGCGCTGGCCACCCTGGTGGTCAACAAGCTGCGTGGCGGCCTCAAGGTGTGCGCCGTCAAGGCGCCCGGTTTCGGCGACCGCCGCAAGGCCATGCTCGAGGACATCGCCGTTCTCACCTCTGGCCAGGTGATCAGCGAGGACCTGGGGATCAAGCTCGAGAACGTGAGCCTGGACATGCTGGGGAAGGCGAAGAAGGTGATCATCACCAAGGAGGAGACCACCATCGTCGAGGGCACCGGCAAGAAAGCGGACATTCAGGGCCGCTGCAACCAGATCCGTGCCCAGATCGAGGAAACCACCTCGGACTACGACAAGGAAAAGCTGATGGAGCGGCTGGCCAAGCTGGCCGGCGGCGTGGCGGTGCTCAACGTCGGCGGCGCCACGGAAATCGAGGTGAAGGAACGGAAGGACCGCGTCGACGACGCCTTGCACGCCACCCGCGCGGCGGTTGAGGAAGGGGTTGTCGCCGGCGGCGGCGTCGCCTTGCTCAACGCCATCAAGGTTCTGGACAAGGTCAAGTCCGACAACAACGACCAGAAGGTGGGCGTCAATATCGTGCGCCGCGCCCTGCAGGCGCCGGTTCGCCAGATCGCCGAGAACGCGGGCGCCGACGGCGCCGTGGTGGCCGGCAAGATTATGGAGAAAAAGAACGCCAGCTACGGCTTCGACGCCCAGTCGGAGGAATACGCCGACATGTTCAAGGCGGGCATCATCGACCCCACCAAGGTGGTGCGCACCGCACTGCAGGACGCCGCGTCCGTTGCCGGCCTCCTGATCACCACCGAGGCCATGGTCGCCGAAAAGCCGGAGAAAAAGGAACCCGCACCGGCCATGCCCGGGGGCGGCGGTATGGGCGGCATGGACTTCTGATCCGCCACCCAATGCACCTATCGGCCATGGAGGGCCGCGCCTTCGCGCGCGGCCCTTTTTTTTGATCCCGTGACCACCGGGCCAGGCCGCTCTACAATGGAGAAGACGGCCTGCGGCCGGGGACGCCCGGCGGCGGCGGAAACCGGGTTCGTCCGGGGGATGGGCGGTTGAACGATCAAACCACAGACCAGGAAACGCTCGATTTCGGCGACGTCAAGGTCATCGTCCGGCTATGCCCGAACTGCGGGCACGACAACCAGGGGTCGGAAAAAATCCCCTATTGTCCGCATACCTGGGACATGACGGCGTGCGCGCGGTGCGGTTTCATATACCTTGAGAAATCCGTTGCCTACGAAGAGCTCCTGTCCAACATGGCGTGGGAAAAAACGTCCAGTATGGAGGATAAGAGGAGGGCGCGATCGCGGCCGATTTCGTACAGGTTCAGCGCCCTGACCAGGAAACGCCTGCATCTGTTTCCGAGAAAGAACGCGGCGCGGCTGGTCGAACGGTACGCCCGGCCCGGGCGGGTCCTCGATCTGGGATGCGGCGACGGCGGTCCGGCGCAGGATTTGAGCGAACGTTTCGTGCCGTTCGGCATCGAGATTTCCGCCACCCTCGCGCAAAGGGCCAGCGCCGTCTTCGAGCGTCGGGGCGGCCACGTGGTCAACGCCCCCTGCGTCACCGGCCTGAAAACCTTTCCCGACAACCATTTCTCCGGCGCCACCCTGCGCTCGTACCTGGAGCACGAGATGCAGCCGAAAGAGGTCCTGCGGGAGCTCTTCCGGTGCATGGATGAAAACGCCGTCGCGGTCATCAAGGTGCCCAATTACGGGTGCGTAAACCGCATGGTGACGGGGAGGAACTGGTGCGGTTTCCGGTTTCCCGACCACCTGAATTATTTTACCCCGTCGTCGCTGCGGGCCATGGTGCGCGATTGCGGCTTCGCCATCCGCCGGTTCACCCTCTTGTACCGTTTCCCGACGAGCGACAACATGTGGATGATCATCGGCAAATAGTCGCGCCGTCTGCGCCCCCGCCCTACCCCCGGTCGATCACCTTGACCAGCGCCGCGTGATCCAGGTCGCCGGAACCGGCGGCGATCAGTTCGTCGTACAGCCCCATGGTGAGCCGCGTCGCCGGCAGCTCGAGGCCCAGGCCGGCGGCCAGCTCCAGGGCCTGGGCCAGGTCCTTGCGCTGGATCGTCGCCCGGCCGCCGGGACGGAAGTCGCCGTCGATCATGCGCTGGCCGTGCAACTCCAGGATCCGTGAATCGGCGAACCCGCCGCCGAGCGCCTGGCGCACCTTCGCCGGATCGGCGCCGGCGCGGCGCGCCAGGGTCAGGGCCTCGGCCACGGCGCCGATGGTCAGCCCGACGATGACCTGGTTCGCCGCCTTGGCCACCTGGCCGGTGCCGGTGCCGCCGACATGGGTGACGCGGCCGCCGAGGACGTCGAACACCGGCCCGGCGCGCGCGAACGCGGCTTCCGTCCCCCCGGCCATGATGGTGAGCGCCCCCGCCTCCGCCCCCACGGTGCCGCCGGAAACGGGCGCGTCCACGTAATCGCCGCCGGCATCGGCGACCCGCCCGGCGAATTCCCGGGTGGCGGTGAACGCCGTCGTCCCCATGTCGATGACCAGGCTGCCCGGGCGCACGCCGGCGACGACGCCGTCCGGGCCCGAGAGGACGGCTTCCACGGCGGCGGTATCGGCGACCATGACGATGACGGTCGCCGCCTCCCCGGCGACGGCGCGGGGACTGTCCGCCGGGACCGCGCCGTCGGCCGCCATCTCCCCGACCGGCCCCGGCGAGCGGTTGTGGACGACGAGACGCGCCCCCGCCGCCATCAGGTTCCGGCCCATGGGCCGCCCCATCAGGCCAAGCCCGACGATGCCGATCGTTTGTCCGCTGAGTTTGGTCATGGTTCTCCCTCCGCCAGGAACGCCCGGGTCTCCCGCACCGCGTCGGCCAGGCCGACGCGGCGCACCTCCACGCCATCGGGGAAGGCGCCGGCAAGCCGGCTCGGCAGCGCCCTGTCCAGCAGCACGAAGACGCCGCGGTCACCGGCGCCGCGCACCAGCCGCCCGTAGGCCTGCTTGAGCCTCAGCCGTGTCAGCATCTCGTCATAGGCACGCCCGCCAAATGCGCGTTTGCGCGCCCGGTGCAGGATATCGGGGCGCGGCCACGGCACCCGGTCGAAGACGATCAGGCGCAGCGACCGGCCCGGCACGTCGATGCCGTCGCGCACCGCGTCCGTGCCCAGGAGGCAGGCGTCGTCTTCGGCGCGGAAGATGTCGATCAGGGTGCCCGTGTCCATGGCGTCCACGTGCTGGGCCATCAGCTTCAGGCCCGCCTCGTCGAGGGGTCCTTTGATGCCCTCGAAGACCCGGCGCAGGCGCCGGATCGCCGTGAACAGCCCCAACGCCCCGCCGCCGGCGGCGACGAACAGCTCCCGGTAGGCGGCGGAAACCTGGGCGGCGTCGGTGCGGTCGACGTCGGTCACCACCAGCACCCGGGTCTGGCCGGCGTAGTCGAACGGCGACGGCACGGCGGCGCAGACGGCCTCGGACGGCAGATGATGGGCCCCGGTGCGCCGGATCGCCGCCGCCCAGTCGGCGTCCGCGTCGCCGGTGCCGTCGCGCAGGGTGGCCGAGGTCACCAGCACCCCGTGGGCGGGCTCGATCACCGCCTCGGCGAAGGGCCGGGTGGGATCGACCCAATGCCTGTGCAGCCCCACGTCCCTGTCGTGTCCGCCGACGCGCTCGACGCCGAACCAGTCGACGAACCCGTCTTCGGGATCACCCTCGGCCAGTCCCTCCGCTTCGTCGCTGTCGAGCGCCCGGAGCATGTCGCGCCAGCCCTGGATCTGGGGAATGCGCCAGCGTTCCAGGCTCCGGCACATGGCCTCGACGCGCCGCCGCTCGGTGGTCTCCAACTCGTCCGCCTCGACGTCCAGCAGCGCGCTCAGGGCCCGGCACAGGGCCGCCAGGGGCTTCCCGAGGCGGGCCAGGGCCGTCTCCAGCCCTTGGGCCGCGTCGAGCAGGCCATCGACGGGCGGCCGGGTGCCGCTCTCCAGGCTATAGGGCGAATCGGCGCGGCGCACCCGCGCGTAGACCTGCTGGTGGACGAGGGCGAGGAAGGCCTCCGCCGGTCCCACCGCGGCGCCGCCGTCCACGCGCTGGCGCCAGCCCGGCCCGGGCAGGGCGCGGCCCGCCTTCAGCGCCTGTTGCAGGGCCTCCATGCCGGCGTCGTCGTTGTCCACCAGGCCTTCGATGCGCAGGCGCAGGCCGCGCGCCCGCGAACGCGCGCCGTCCTCGGCGCCGACGATCCAGCGCCTGAGCTCGGCGGCCTCCATGCCCGTCAGGTGGGCCGAAAAGGTCCCGTCGGCGGCGTCGAAAACGTGATGGCCTTCGTCGATGACGTAGCGGGTGGGCAGGGACCCCCCGTCGCCGCCGCCGCGCGCCGCCTGCACCATGACCAGGGCGTGGTTGGCGACGACGATCCGGGCCCGCCGCGCCCGCCGGATCGAGCCCTCGATGAAGCACTTCCTGTAGTGGTCGCAGGCCGAATAGATGCACTCGCCGCGGCTGTCCGTGAGGTCCACCGTCAGCCCGCGGCCGAGAAGATCGGCCAGCCACGCCGGAAAGTCGCCGCCCACCATGTCGCCGTCGCGGCTGGCCAGGGCCCAGCGCGCCATCAGCCCCAGCGCCACCGCGTCGGTGCCGCCGCGCGCCGGCATCCGGGCCACCGCTTCGGCGAAATTGAGCAGGCAGAAGTAGTTCTCCCGGCCCTTGCGGATGACCACCTTTCCGGCCTTTTCGTCCGGGTCCGGATACAGGCGGTCCAGCTCGGAATCCAACTGGCGCTGGAGGTTGCGGGTAAACGTGCTGATCCACACCGGCCCCTCGTTCTTCTCGGCCCAGACGCTGGCCGGGGCGATGTAGCCGAGGGTCTTGCCGACGCCGGTGCCGGCCTCGGCGAGCACGACGCGGGGCGCGTCCCTGCGCTCCCGGGGCAGGAACGCGGCCGACACCGTGGCGGCGTACTCGGCCTGTTCGGGCCGGTCCTCGGCCTCGGCGCCGATCAGCCGGTCCAGCCGGGTGCGGGCCTCGTCCGGTTCCACCGGCCAGTTTTCGGGGGCACCCTCGGCGCCCCCTTCCTCCCAATCGGGGAGCCGGCGCCACACCTTCAGGGCCTCGGCCAGGGCCCGCGAATGGGGCGCCTGGGAGTCACCGGAGCCGGTGAGGGCGGACACCACCGCCGTCCCCCACGGCCAGCCGCCCCGCGCCATGGCCCAGGCCACGCCCAGGGCGCGGGCGCCCTCGGGCCCGGCGCCGGCGGCGGCCAGTTCCCCGAGCAGCAGGCGGGCGGCGGCGATCAGGCTTTCGGCCTCGTTGTCCAGGGTTCCGGGGAGGGCGACGCCCAGGGCCTCGGCCAGGCCGCGCGGGGTCGGCAGGCAGAACCGCGCCGGGCGCACGAAGGCGAACAGCTCCAGCAGATCGCAGGCGCGAAAGGGCTCCGTCCCCAGGCGCCGGGCGGTGGCCCTGGCGTGGCAGACCAGCGGCGGCGGGCCGGCGCCGAGGCGCCGCGCCGCCTGGTCCGGGGCCAGGGTCTCGATCTCGCCGTCCGGGGAAAGCCACACCGCGCCGCGCACACCGGCCACCAGGGCGGGGGCGTCGGGCAGGCGGACCGGGGGTCCGGTGGACGGCATGCGGGCCATGGGGGAGTATACCGCCGGCCGGCGCCGGGGACACGACCTCCGGTGGCGGCGCGCCTCACCCGGCGCGGTGGGTCACCGTCATCGGGGGGGCGGCGCAGAGCGTCTGGTAGACGACGCAGTAGCGCTCGGTCAGCTTGAGCAGGGTCGCCAGCTTTTCCTCATCCGCGTCCGTCTCCAGGTCGAAATGCAGGCGGATGTCCCGGAACCCCACCGGCGCCTCCTTGCTGACCCCGAGGGTGCCGCGGAAATCCAGGTCGCCCTCGGCTTTCACCGTGCCGGCCCGCACGTCGACGCCGATGGCGGTGGCGACCGCGTTGAGGGTCACGCCGGCGCAGGCGACCAGGGCCTGGAGCAGCATGTCGCCGGAGCACGCCTGGGTCCCGTCGCCCCCGGTGGCCGGGTGCAGCCCGGCCTCGACCAGGGCCTTGCCGGTCTCCACCGAGCACGCCAGGCCGTCGCCGTCCAGGCTGCCCTCGGCGCTGAGCGTGATCAGGGCCGTCGCCGGGTCGTCGTTGTATCGGGCCTTCAGGGGTGCCTGCAGGCTTTTCAGGTCTTCCGCGTTCATGGGTGCTCCTCCGCCCGGGGTTGCGCCGGCGCGACAGTGGCACCGCGCCGGCCGGGAATCAAGGGTTTGGCCGCCGGCGGCAAGGGCTCTATGCTTGGCGGGTGGCGACGCGCCGGAGGCGACGCGGGGAGCGACCACTCGGGAGCGGTTCCATGGCCGGACTGCCCAAGGTGGAGATTACCTATTGCACCGGGTGCCGGTGGCTGTTGCGCGCCGCCTGGACGGCCCAGGAACTGCTCACGACGTTCGAAAGCGAACTTGGCGGGGTGATGCTGATCCCCGACACCACCGGCGGCGTCTTCGACGTGCGCGTCGGCGGCGACACGGTGTGGTCGCGCGCCGATGAGGGCCGCTTCCCCGAAATGAAGGAGCTCAAGCAGCGTGTCCGCGACCGGGTGGCGCCGGAACGCGATCTCGGCCATTCGGACACGCCGGCGCGCAAGCCCTGAGGCTCGCCCGGCCCTCGGGCGCACATGGCCTTTATCGCCGATCATCGGTTGCGCCGCGATCCGTCGCCACCGTGGACGATCCGGCGGGATTGAGGCATCATCAACTCCGTCGGAGGACTTCACCTGGGGAATTCCGGTTAACAGCCGACAGCGCTTTTCAGTGGGGGGGGGTGCCTGACCATGCGGCATCAAGACAGCCGTTTTCCACCGGTTAACGCGGACAGTCCGTTTTCACCGGACGACCGTTTCTACCCGGAAGAAATTCAACTCGCCTTTCGCAACCAGGGCATGCCCCTGGAGGGGCTTCGCTACCCGATCACGCCGACGCGCATGCATTATCTCCTCATCCACTTCGACATTCCGCAGGTCGATGTCGGGGAGTGGAGGCTGGAGGTGGGCGGGCTGACGTCGAAATCCCTGCGCCTGACCCTCGAGGAAATCAAACGGCGTCCAGCCGTTACCATCGCCGTCACCATGGAATGCGCCGGCAATGGACGGGCGCTGCTGAGTCCGCGCGCCATCAGCGTTCCATGGCAGTTGGAGGCCGTCGGCACCGCCGAATGGACAGGAACACCGCTCCGGGGACTGCTGGAGGAAGCGGGTTTACGGGACGATGCCGTGGAGATCCTGTTCACCGGCCTGGACCGGGGCGTACAGGGAGACGAGGTCCAGTATTATCAACGCAGCCTGACCATAGACGAGGCCACCGGCGAAGACGTCCTGCTTGCCTACCAAATGAACGGTGAGCCCCTGTCGCCGCCGCACGGCTACCCGCTGCGTCTCGTAGTTCCAGGCTGGTACGGCATGACCAACGTCAAGTGGCTGGATCGCGTAGAGGCCGTCGGAGAGCCTTTTCACGGGTACCAGATGGACAAGTACTATCGAATTTCCCGAACCGCCGACGAGCCTGGTGAACCGGTGACGCTGATCAAGGTGCGCGCGCTCATGGCGCCTCCGGGCATACCGGATTTCGCCACCCGTGCCCGCCTGGTGGAAGCCGGAGAGGTGACGCTTACGGGGAAGGCCTGGGCCGGCCGATTGGGCATATCCGGTGTCGAGGTCAGTGTGGACGATGGCGCGACGTGGTCGGAAGCGGAACTGGGAGAGCAGGTTTCGCCTCATGCGTGGACGGCATGGTCATTCGCATGGAACGCCGCCCCCGGCAGGTACGGCTTGTGCGTGCGGGCCACCGACAGTGACGGAAACGTGCAGTCCGTGGACCAGTCCTGGAATTACGGAGGGGTTGTCAACAACATGGTCCAGCGCGTCCAGGTGCTGGTGGAATGACCAGACCGAATTGACCTTGCCGCCAAGCCGGCCCGCAAGCCCCGCCGGCTCACCCGGCGCTCAGGCGCACATGGCCTGGATCGCCGTCCACTCGGCGTC
>JBHHXI010000047.1:0-19747 GCA_046756945.1 Rhodospirillales bacterium | reverse complement strand
GGACAGGAAGTCGAAGGCCTCGTCCACCGAATCGGTGCGCATGAAAAGGTCCAGGTCCTCGGCGTCGACGGTCCCGTACCGGACCAGGGCGTCAAAGTCGATCACGTCGTCCCAGAACGTCTTGCCGTACATCACGATGGGGATCTTTTTCGTCAGCTTGCGGGTCTGGACCAGGGTCATGATCTCGAAAAACTCGTCCAGCGTGCCGAAGCCGCCGGGGAAGATCACCAGCGCCTTGGCCAGGTAGGTGAACCAGAACTTGCGCATGAAGAAGTAGTGGAACTCGAACGACAGCTCGCGGGTGATGAACGGGTTGTTGTGGGGTTCGCCGGGGATGGAGATGGTGAGGCCGACGTTCATCCCCTTGGCCTCGGAGGCGCCCCGGTTGGCGGCCTCCATGATTCCGGGGCCGCCGCCGGTGCACACGACGAAGCGGCGCTGCCGCCCCTTGAGGCCCTTCGACCATTCGGTCAGGCGCCCGGCCAGTTCCCGGGCGTCCTCGTAATAGCGGGACATGGAGAGCCACTTCTCGGCCGCCGCCACGTCGCCGCCGTGGGTGCGCGCCGCCTCCAGCCGGGCGGCGGCGTCGTCGCGCGGCGGGATGCGCGCCGAGCCGAAGAAGACGATGGTGTCGCTGACCTCCAGGTCCTCGAAGCGGGCGTCCGGCTCCAGGTATTCCGACAGGATGCGTAGCGGCCTGGCCTCCCGGCTGTTCAGGAAGGGCACGTTCCTGTAGGCCTTTACCGGCCCGTCCTCGGTCATTGTCCGTCCCACCCGGCGTTGAAGGGAAGCACCGGGCGGCGCCTAACCCGCCGCCTTGCCGCGGCGCCAGCGCCGCGTCGCATGATCGTCGGAGGCGCGGGCCTCTACCCACCGGGTCCCGTCCCCGGTGTCCTCGCGCTTCCAGAACGGGGCCTTGGTCTTGAGCCAGTCGATGAGGAATTGACAGGCCTCGAAGGCCGCCTGGCGGTGGGCCGAGGCCACGGCCACGAGCACGATGGGATCGCCGGGCTCGAGCCGGCCGTACCGGTGGATGATCAGGGAGTCTTCCAGCGGCCAGCGGCCGCGCGCCTCCGCCTCGATGGCGGCCAGCGCCTTCTCGGTCATCGCCGGGTAATGCTCGAGCGTCATCGCCGCCACCGGCTGGTCCCCGGCCACGTCGCGGACCAGGCCGACGAAGGCGCAGACGCCGCCGATCCCGTGGTTGCCCCCGGTCATGCGCGCCACCTCGGCGGCCAGGTCGAAATTCTCGCGCTGCACGCGGATCATGGCCTCACGCTCCGGCTACCCGCCGGTCACCGGCGGGAACAGGGCGACCTCGTCCTCCGCCGTCACCGGATGGTCCAGTGTAACATATTCCTGGTTGACCGCGACGCGCACCACCGAGAGGTCGGCGACGGCTTCGGCGTAACCGCCGCCGCGGCCCCTGAGCCAGTCGATCAGGCCGCGCACGTCCTTCACCCCGGGCGGCGGGCTCACCTCTTCCTCGCCGACGCCGGCCTTCTCGCGCATCCAGGCGAAGTAGACGATCTTCATCGGGTCACCTCGGCGAAGGGAAGGAAATCGACCATGGTTCCCTCGGCCAGGGCGCCCTGGTCCTCGGGCAGTTCGATCAGGCCATCCGATTCCACCATCGAGGTGAGGATGCCGGCGCCCGCGGCGGGGTGCTTGATCGCGGTCACGCCGCCGTCGGCGTCGGTCACCAGACGGGCGCGCAGCCATTCGCGGCGGCCCAGCTTCTTCTTGAAGTCGAAGCCGGCGCGGACCCGGAAAAGGGGCGGTTCGATGTCCGAGCGCCCGGACAGCAGAAGCACCACGGGGCGCGCGATGCGCATGAAGGTGACCATCACCGCCACCGGATTGCCGGGGAGCCCGACGAAGGTCGTCCCGCCCACGGTGCCCAGGGCGATGGGACGGCCCGGCTTGATGGCCAGGCGCCAGAAGTGAAGGGTGCCCAGGGATTCGACGGCCTCCTTGACGTGGTCCTCCTCGCCCCGCGACATGCCGCCCGAGGTGATGATGAGGTCATGTGTGTCCGCCGCCCCGGCCAGGGCGTCGCGGATGGCGTCCATGGTGTCGGGCAGGATGCCCAGGTCCGTGACCGCGCACCCCAGACCCTCCAGAAGCCCCATGATGGTGTAGCGGTTGGCGTCGAAAATGCACCCCGGCGGCGCCTCGCCGCCGGGGTCGCACACCTCGTCGCCGGTGGACAGCACGGCCGTCCTCAGCCGCCGGCGGACCGTGACCCCGGAACGGCCGACCGACGCGGCGAGGCCGATCTCCTGGGCCCTGAGAAGCCTTCCCGAGCGGATGATCACGGAGCCGGCCCGGACATCCTCGCCGTGGAAGCGCCGGTTGGCGCCGCGCGTGATTCCCGGCTTGAGGATCACCTGTTCCCCGTCGGTGTCGCAATCCTCCTCCATGAACACCGTGTCCGGCCCTTCCGGCATCAGCCCGCCGGTGAATACGCGCAGGGCCTCGCCGCGCCGCGCCGCGCGGTCCAGGGGATGGCCGGCGGTGATGCGCCCGGTCACCGGCAGCCGGGTCTCGGTGTCTGTCTTCAGGTCGTCGAAGAACACGGCATATCCGTCCACCGCCGTGTTGTCGTGGGGCGGCACGTCGCGCGGCGCCACCACGTCCTCGGCCAGGGTGCGCAACAGGGCGGCGCGCAGGGAAACGGTCTCGGTGCCGGTCACCGGGCTCAGCCTGGCCGCCAGCATGGACAGCGCGTCGCCAAGCGGCGTCAACTCGGCGCCGAAGGCGAAACAGTCGTCCTTAAACGAGCCCATCCCTGCTCTTCCCCCCCAGCCCGCAGTGTTCGACGATGAAATCGGCGACCGCGGGGACATCGTTGAGATCGAGCACCGGCACGGGCGCGTCGGGCAGGGGTCCGTCGCTGGCCACCGCCAGCACGGTCGGGTCTTCCCGGCACAGGAGCGCCTTGCCGTTGGCGGCGCGGTAGACCTCGACCTTGGGGTGGCGGTGGCGCTTGAATCCCTCGATGAGCACCAGGTCGCACGGCGCCATGCGCCCGATCAGCGCGTCCATTTCGGGCTCGGGATTGTCGCGGACCTCGTGCAACAGCGCCCAGCGCGCCGAGGACGCCAGCAGCACCTCGCCGGCCCCGGCGCTGCGGTGCTCGTATGAATCCTTTCCCGGCCGGTCGATGTCGAAGTTGTGGTGGGTGTGCTTCATGGTCGACACCGAAAGACCGCGGCCGATCAACTCGGGCAACAGCTTGACCACGAGCGTCGTCTTGCCGCTGCCGCTCCATCCCACCACGCCGAAGGTCTTCATCGGTGAACTCTCTCCTCTCCGGCCCGATACCGTGCCGACGATCGACAGTAATTGGTCACGTGTCCCGGAAAATCAACCGGTGTTTCCCGCCGGCTTGGCCGCCTTCACCGCCTTGCGCTCGGCCGGCGCGTCGGTTTCGGTGATGTGCTTCAACCCGGCGCGCAGGTAATCGTAGCCGGTGATCATGGTCAGGATCGCCGCCGCCCACAGGCCGTAGACGCCGATTTCGGTGGTCGTGACCGGGCCGAAATCGGGGCCCGCCGGGCCGACGATGAGAAACCCCAACGTCACCATCTGCACCGTCGTCTTCCACTTGGCCAGACGGGTCACGGGGACGCCCACCCGGACCTCGGCGAGGAACTCGCGCAGCCCCGACACCAGGATCTCGCGGCACAGGATGACCGCCGCCGGCAACAGGGTGAGCCCGCCGATGTGGTTGAATCCGACCACGCTGAGCAGCACCGACGCCACCAACAGCTTGTCCGCCACCGGGTCCAGGAACCGCCCGAAGGTGGACTGCTGCCCCCGGACGCGGGCGATGTAGCCGTCGAGAAAGTCGGTAACGCAGGCATAGGTATACGCCGCCAGGGCCAGCCAGTTGCCCACGGGAGGACCCATGAACAGCAGCCCGACAACCACGGGAATGGCGACGATCCGCGTGATCGTCAGGATATTGGGCAGGTTAACCGGCATGGCGTGTTCCGCATCATCGCGCCGCCGCAGTTTACCCCCGGGGATGAAACCAGTCATAGATGTTATTGGCCATCGCCGTGCTGATGCCGTCGACGGCCTCCAGGTCGGCGCGGCCGGCCTGGGCGACGGCACGCGCCGCGCCGAAGTGGTGCAACAAGGCCTTCTTGCGCTTGGCGCCGATGCCGGGAATGGCGTCCAGCGCCGAGCGGGCCAGCTTCCTGGTCCGCTTCGCCCGGTGCGCGCCGATGGCAAAGCGGTGCGCCTCGTCCCTCAGGCGCTGCAGGAAATACAGGATGGGGTCGCGCGAGTCCAAGGTAACGGGCGCACGGCCGGGCAGGAATATGCGCTCGCGCCCGGCCTTGCGCCGCCGCCCCTTGGCGATGGCGGCCACCGCCACGTCGTCGATCCCCAGCTCCTGGAACACGTCCAGCGCAACGCTTAGCTGGCCCGCCCCGCCGTCGATGAGGACCAGGTCCGGCCACTGGCCGCCGGTGCGGTCCGGAGTCTCCTTCAGGGCGCGGGAGAACCGGCGGGTGAGCACCTCGCGCATCATGGCGTAATCGTCGCCCGGGGAAAATCCACCGCCGCCGGCGTCCTCCCCGGCGGCGGCGCCGCGGATGGTGAACTTTCGGTACGCGTTTTTCATCAGGCCCTTGGGTCCGGCGACGACCATGGCGCCGACGGCCTGGGCGCCGGAGACATGGCTGTTGTCGAAGACCTCGATGCGCTCGGGCGGCGCCTCCAGGTCCAGGGTCCTGGACAGGCCCTCGAGCAGCCGGCGCTGCGACGCGCTCTCCGCCAGGCGCCGGCCCAGGCCGTCGCGGGCGTTGGCCGTGGCGTGGGCCACCAGTTGACGCTTGCCGCCGCGCTCGGGACAGGTCAGCCGGACCCGGCGCCCGGCGCGCACGGACAGGGCTTCGCCCAGCACCGCCTGGTTCGCCATGCGGTGGCTGACCAGCACCAGCCGGGGCGGCAGCTTGTCTTCATAGAACTGGCCGATGAAGGCCTCCAGCACGCGGGCCGCGTCGTCGTCGCGGGCGTGGCTGGGAAAGTACGCGCGGTTGCCGAAGTTGCGCCCGGCGCGGAAGAAGAACACCTGGATGCAGGTGTGCCCGCCCGCCTGGTGGGCGGCGATCACGTCGGCCTCCCCGATGCCGGCCAGGTTGATGTCCTGGTGGGCCTGGATGCGCGTCAGCGCCCCGATGCGGTCGCGGTATTCGGCCGCCTTTTCGAAGGCCAGGGCGTCGCTCGCGTCCTGCATGCGCCGGGCCAGGGTGTTCTGGATCTCCCGGCTTTCCCCGCGCAGGAAGGCGCGGGCCTGATCGACCAGGAGTGCGTAATCGGCCTCGTCGATCTTGCCCACGCACGGCGCGCAGCAGCGCTTGATCTGATACAGCAGACAGGGCCGGGCGCGGCCCGCAAACACGGAATCCGTGCACGATCTGAGAAGGAACGCCCGCTGCAGCACGGCCAGGGTCTGGTTCACCGCCCCGGCCGAGGCGAAGGGTCCGAAGTACTCGCCCTTGCGGCCGCGGGCGCCGCGGTGCTTCAGGATCTGCGGGAACGGATGGTGGCCGGTGAGCACGATGGAGGGAAAGGACTTGTCGTCGCGCAGCAGGATGTTATAGCGCGGCGCGAAGCGCTTGATCAGATTGGCCTCGAGAAGCAGGGCCTCGGCCTCTGTATGGGTGGTGACGAACTCCATGGCCGCCGTTTCCGCCACCATGCGCCGCATCCGGGTGGACATGCGGGCCACCTTTGTGTAGCTGGTCACCCGCTTTTTCAGGTTCTTCGCCTTGCCCACGTAAAGGACGTCGCCCGCGGCGTTGATCATCCGGTATACGCCGGGGCCCGGGGGCAGGGTCCCGAGATGGGACTCGATGACGGCGCCGCCGGCGGCAAGCGACGGGCCGCCGGACGCCGTCGGGGTGTCGATGTGCCGCTCCACGCCCATACCGGCTATGTGGCCGAAGGCATGATCGGCGTCAAGGCGGGCTTATCCGTTCGCATGGGTCATCGGCAAAAGCCAACTCGCGGCCAACTATCCACGATTCTTGTGGATAAGTCTGTTGAAAATACCGCCCTCTTGTTCAAAGCTCCATGAAAACCGCCGATTTTCTCACTTTGCACAAAAATTAGGCAATTCCATAATGCATTGATTTAAATAAGGAATATTAAGCCCGTCCGGCCAACAAAAACCCCCGGCGCCGGTTCGGGGCTCCATCGAATCGGTGAGCGGGCGTCTTGGTCCCCTGTGTAAAACTCGCTTGCCCCCGGACAGCAAAGCCCATGCCTGCAATGGCTTGTGGGACATTGTGAATGCGCAAGCACATACGTTCGGACTAAGCCATTCGAATCCGATGCCGCCCCTTGCGGCGCCCCGGTGGACACCCGTCAATAGGGGCCGTGCCGGCGGCAGCGGAGCGGCGCATGGTCGGCGCGGTCAGTCCTCGGGGGCGGGGGTGTCGGTGCGCCGGCGCTGGGCCCAGCCCAGGTGCTGGCCGCCGTCGAGGGCGATCATCTGCCCGGTCATCGCCGGCGCCCGCAGAATGAACCGCACGGCGTCCGCGATCTCCTCGGACAGGGTCCGGCGCGCCAGCGGCAGGGCTGCCCACTGGCGGGCGAACGTCTCGTCCGTCTGGCCCGCGTGGGGCAGGGTCGGACCCGGCCCCACGGCGTTGACGCGAATACGCGGGGCCAGCGCCTGGGCAAGGGTCCGCGTCAGCGTCCACAGCGCCGCCTTGCTGACCGTGTAGGTGGTGTAATAGGGGGTGAGGTTCCACACCCGCTGGTCGATGATGTTGATGACGTTGCCCTCGCCGTCGGCCGGCAGCTGCGCGGCGAAGGCCTGGCTCAGGACGAAGGGGGCGCGCAGGTTGACCTGCAAATTCGCATCCCAGGAGGCCCGGGTCGCGGTCTCGGGCGTGTCGATCTCGAACACGGATGCGTTGTTGACCAGGCAGGTGAGCGGGCCGACCTCCGCGGCCGCGCGCGGGACAAGCCCGACAGCATCCTCTTCGCTGGCGAGATCGGCCCCCACGGCCGCCGCCCGTCCGCCGCCGGCGGTGATTTCCCCGACCGTCTCGCGGGCCGCCTGCCCGGAGGTGTTGTAGTGCACGACCACGGACCAGCCGTGGGCCGCCAGGTCGAGCGCGATGGCGCGGCCGATGCGGCGGGCGCCGCCGGTGACCAGGGCGGCGGGATGGGGGCGCTCCGACATGCCGGGAGAATGGGCAATACCCGCCCCCAATTCAAGGATCGCTTCGGCGCCGTTTCAGCCCGCGACCGGCACGGCGGCCAACGGGCCGTCTTCGCAAGCACAAGAAGGGCCGGGGCTATCCCGTCTCTTGCCGCGGACGGACCGCCAGGTAACCGAACTCGGCGACAATGTTTTCATAAAGGGCGCGCTTGAAGGGAACGGCCAGCCGGGGCAGGTCCTCCATCGCCACCCATTTGGCGTCGGTGAACTCGGGGGACGCACTGGCGTTCAGGTCGATGTCCCCGTCGGCGCCGGTGAACCTGAGCGCGAACCACTTTTGCATCTGGCCGCGGTACCGTCCGCCCCACACCGTGTCCGCCAGTTCGCCGGGCAGGTCGTAACCCATCCAGTCCGCGCTTTCGGCGATGATTTCGGCCTTGTCCGTGCCGATCTCCTCGGCCAGTTCCCTGAGCACGGCCTGGCGCGGGGTCTCACCCTCCTCGATGCCGCCCTGGGGCATTTGCCACGCCTCGCCGGGCGTGTCGATGCGCCGCGCGACGAACACCTTTCCCCCGGCGTTGATGAGCACCGCCCCCACGCCCCTGCGGTAGGGCCGCCGGGGCTGGTCCTCCGATGTCATTGCGTACGCTGCCGGAGCGCGACGGCGGAAACGGGGGCGAGGGCCAGGTTCTTGCCTTCCAGCGTGGCGGCCCACGCGGCGATCCGCTCCAGGGTGGCCGGGTTGGGCGCGGCCATGGCGACGGCCGTGGTGCGCTTGCGGACGATGCCCTCGAGTTCGGCAAGCCGAATGTCGACGGCGGCCCTGGATGGGTTCTCGTCCAGGACCATATCGCTGGCCACGCGCGGCAGGCCGATCTCGGTGGCGATCTCCGGCGCCAGGGTCTTCGGTGCCCGCACCGCGTCGACGAACAACAGGCCCCGTCCCCTCAACGCCTCGAGAACCGGACGCAGCTGTTCGTCGGCGGTGGTGAACCCGGACCCCATGACGGTGACCACGCCGACGTAACCGGACAGCCGGCTGAGCACGAATTCCAGGCGCCGCAGGTTTTCCGCCGGGGCGAGCGAGGTCCTGAGCGCATACGGTCCGGGGTCGTGGACCGGGAAGTTGGCGGGCTCCATGGGCAGGGACAGCAACACCTCGTGCCCCGCTTCCCGGGCCAGGGGAATCCAGTCGTCCAGACCCTTGGCATAGGGGTCGAAGGCCAGGGTCACCGATCCCGGAAGCCGCGTGATGGCGGCCTCGGTGGCGGCTTGGCTCAGACCCAGGCCGGTGACGATGACGGCGATGCGCGGGCGTTCGTCGCGGGCGTCGAAGGGACGGGCGTAGACCCGCCACGGCCGGCGGCCGTCGGCGCTGACCCGGGGCAGGGGACCGTAGGCGCCCTGTTCGACCAGGGCCGGATCCGGAACCCGGGCCAGCGGCGGCCCGACGGCCACCTCCGGCATGTTGGAAAACGCCACCAGCCTGACCGGCGAAACGACCACGCCCGTGTCCGGCCCCTCGGCGTCGGCGCCTTCGGTGTTGGCGGCCACGGTACCGTCCGGTTTCGCGGACGCCTGAGGGTCCCCGCTCCCGGCGTCGCCCGGCGGCGTCAGGCCGCCTTCGTCGGGGGCGCCGGCCAATGGGGGAATAGCCAGCTCGACGCGGGGGACGCCCGGCTCGGGTCTATACTCGGTGTGCCCGGCATCACCGCCCAGGAACATCCATCCGCCTACGCCGATGACGGCGAGGGCGGCGGCGGAGGCTCCCGCCCCGACGATGATCAGGCGCCGCTTGCCGCCACCGGCAGAGTCCTGCGCCCCGTCCTGCGCCCCGTCCTGCGCCCCGTCCTCCGCATCCTCCTGGTCGTCGCCGGCGTCCGCGCCGGGTTCATCTTCCGGCTTCTCGGAGTCCGCATCGTCGAAATCATCGGCCTGGTCCTTGCGGCGCGCACCCTTGCCGAATCCCAGGCCCTTGAGAGTGAAGGGGAGTTTCACACCTGCACCTTTCCCGGTACTCCCGTCGAGTGGTTAGCGTCCCATCAACTGCCTTTCACCGCGATCCTTTCCCCGAACAGGGACAGGCCGCGCAGCAGGTCAAGCGCCCGTCCGAGCTGGTAATCCACCGCGGGCGGCTTCTTCGCCTCCTTTTCGGCGCCTCCGGCGTCGGCGCCGTCGGGCTTGGCTTTGCCTGTGCCTTCGGGCTTTTTCTGGTCGGACTTGTCGGCGGGGGCGTTCCCGTTTTCCAGGGCGCCCCGCAGGTCCGCTTCGCGCCGGCGGCCGGGCTCCGTGACTTTCTCGATGCGGGCCTGCTCGACCACGATGTCGGGCTCGATGCCGACGGCCTGGATGGAGCGCCCCGAGGGCGTGTAGTAGCGCGCCGTGGTCAGCCGCATGGCGCCATGCCCGGACAGCGGAATGATGGTCTGGACCGACCCCTTGCCAAAGGACTTGGTGCCGAGCACGAGGGCGCGGTGGTGGTCCTGCAAGGCCCCGGCGACGATCTCGGACGCCGACGCCGAGCCGCCATTGATCAGCACCACGAGGGGCAGGCCGTCGGTCAGGTCGCCGGGACGGGCGTTAAAGCGCTGCGTGTCCTCGGGCCGGCGGGAGCGCGTGGAAACGATCTCGCCCTTGTCCAAAAACGCATCCGCGATGGCCACCGCCTGATCCAACAGGCCGCCCGGGTTGTTGCGCAGATCGAGAACGACGCCCTGCATTTCGTCGCCGATTTCCTTATGGAACTTGGCCATCACCTTCTTCACGCCCTTCTCCGCCTGCTCGTTGAAGGAGGTCACGCGCAGGTAGCCGATCTTCCCTTCGACGCGCGAGCGCACGGAACGGATCTTGATAATGGCGCGGGTGATGGTGACGTCGAACGGCGGGCGCCCGGCACGGCGGATGGTCAGACGGATGTCCGTACCGACGCGGCCGCGCATCTTTTCGACCGCTTCGGCGAGGGTCAGCCCGAGCACCGGGTCGCCGTCCAGGTGGCTGACCAGGTCGCCGGGCTCGATGCCGGCGCGGAACGCCGGGGTGTCGTCGATGGGCGAAACCACCTTGACCAGTCCGGCCTCCATGGTGACCTCGATTCCCAGGCCCCCGAACTCGCCGCGGGTCTGCACCTGCATCTCGCGGAAGCTTTTTGCGTTCAGGTAGCTGGAATGGGGATCCAGCGAGGTCAACATGCCGGTGATGGCGGCCTCGACCAAATCCTGGTCGTCGGCCTCCTCGACGTAATCGGCGCGCACGCGCTCGAAGACATCCCCGAACAGGTTGAGAAGCCGGTACGTATCAGGGCCGTTCTTGCTCGATTCCGCCGCATCGGCCCGGGGCAAAACCAGAAGGGCGGCCATGGCGGCCACCAGAAGCATTCGAGTTTTCATCCGCTTACCTTACCTGTGCGCGCGGCCAGCCACGGCAGGGGGTTGATCGGCTGACCGTTCCTACGCAGTTCCATGTAGAGGACAGGGTGTCCGTTTTCCGGGCGTCCCATGATGCCGACCGGCTCGCCGCCCAGAATCCATTGCCCGATGACGCCGTCGATGCGGGCCAGACCCGCAAGCAGGCTATAATATCCTTCGCCGTGTTCGATGATCAAGAGTTGCCCGTATTTGCGGAACGGGCCGGCGAAGACGACCCGTCCCTCGTGCGGGGAAACCACCTGGGCGCCGGTCCGGGTCTCGATGGTGATTCCCTTGCGGGTCAGGCCGGTCCTGATGGCCTGCCCGTAGCGTCCCGTCAGCCGGCCGACGGCCGGAAATGGCAACATGCCCCGGGCCTTGGAGATGGACGGCGCCTCCCCGTCCAGGCGCGCCCGCAGGGTCCCGCGCCGCGCCGCTTCCTCGGCGGCGGCCTTCGCTTTTGCCTCGCGTTGGCGGCGCTCCTTCTCCAGGCGGGCAAGCAGGCCCCGCAAATCCCGCGCCTCGCGCGCCAGGGTCTGAACCCGGCGCGTCGCCTCGCGGGCCTGCGTGGCGGTGCGGCGCTTCAGCTCCGTCTTACGCGCCAGCAGCGTGTTCAAATGGGCCCGCTGCTCCGCCAGCCCGGCGACGGCGGTGGCCAACTGCAGGCGCCGGTCGCCGGCCTCGCGGCGGGCGCGGGCGAGCCCGGCGAGGTCGGCGCGCAGACGATCGGCGCGGCGTTCGATCTCGGGCACGGCGGCGCGGAGCAGGATGGCGCTGCGCACCGTCTGCGACAGGCTCATGGGTTGGGCGATCATCGCCTCCGGGGGATGCAGGGCGAGGCGTTGAAGCGCCATGAGCACGCCCACGAACTGGCCGCGGCGCGCCGCCAGGCGGGCGCTTTTCCCGGCTTCGCTGCGCGCCAGGCGGGCCAGCCTGGCCTCCAGCCGTGAAATCTCGGCTTCGCTGTCCTGGATGGCCCGGGCGGCGGCCACCCGGTCGCGTTGCAGCCGGCGCACCTCGCTCTCCAGGCCGGCGGCCATGATCTCCAGGTCCCGGGCCTGCTTGCGCCCCGCATCGAGGGCGCGCTCGACGTCGTCCAGGTGTCGGCCGGCGTCGGCGTCCGGCGACAGGGCCAAGGCGCCTGCCGCCGGCACCGCCAGCCACCCGGCCACCAGCAGGCTCGTCAACGCGCCGTTGGGGAGGCGAAGGTTGCCCATCCTATTGGGCGGCGGCGCGCACGCCGTCCTCGCACAGCAGCGACCGGCCGGTCATCTCGTCGGGCCGGGGAAGGCCGAGCAGCCCGAGGACCGTCGGCGCCACGTCCGCCAGCCGGCCGTCGCGCAACGCCCGCGCCCGGCCATTGACCAGGATCACCGGAACCCGGTTCATGGTATGGGCCGTGTGGGGTTGCCCGGTGGAGCCGTCGCGCATCATTTCCAGGTTGCCGTGGTCCGACGTGATCAACAGCACGCCGCCCATCTTCGTGACCGCCGTCTCCAGCCGGCCGAGGCACCCGTCCACGCACTGGGCCGCATTGATGGCGGCCTCCAGCATGCCCGTGTGGCCCACCATGTCGCCGTTGGCGTAGTTGACGACGACCAGATCAAAGCGGCCCGATTCGATCGCCTGGACCAGTTTGTCGGTGACCTCGACGGCCGACATTTCGGGCTTGAGGTCATAGGTGGCGACCTTGGGCGAGGGCACCAGAATCCTTTCTTCGCCCGGATATACCGCCTCGCGGCCGCCGTTGAGGAAGAAGGTGACGTGGGCGTACTTTTCGGTTTCGGCGATGCGCAGCTGGGTCATGCCCGCCTCCGAAACCAGCTGTCCCAGGATGTTGTCCAGTTGCGGCGGTGGGAACAGGGCGGAGAAAAAGCGGTTCAGATCGGTGGAATACTCGACCATGCCGACACGGGCCGCAAAATCGGCGACGCGGGAACGCGCGAAGCCGTCGAAGCCGGGATCGGCAAGCGCGCTCAGGATCTCCCGCGCCCGGTCGGCGCGGAAGTTGGCCATCAGCAGGCCATCGCCGTCGGCCATGCCCGCGTATCCCCCGATCACGGTCGGCACCATGAACTCGTCGGTGGCGCCCCGCTGATAGCTGTGGTCGATGGCGGCGAGCGCTTCGGGCGCCGTCTCGCCCGCGGCCTCGACGAGGGCCGCGTAGGCCTTTTCCACCCTCTCCCAGCGCTTGTCCCGGTCCATGGCATAATAGCGGCCGCTCACCGTGCCCACGGCGAGGTCCGGCACATGGGACACGTCGGCAAGGAAGCGCGCCATGAATTCCCCGGCGCTATTGGGCGGCGTGTCGCGGCCGTCGAGGAAGGCGTGCACGCAAAGCGGAACCCCGGCCCCGCCGACGATGCCGGCCAGGGCCGCCATGTGGTCCTGGTGGGAATGCACGCCGCCCGGCGACAAAAGCCCCATCAGGTGGCACGTGCCGCCGCTTGCCCGCAGCCGCTTGACCAGGTCCTCGAGCACCGGGCTCGCGGCCAGGGTGCCGTCGGCGATGGCGGTGTCGACGCGCGGCAGGTCCTGGGTCACGACCCGGCCCGAGCCCAGGCCCATGTGGCCGACCTCGGAGTTGCCCATCTGCCCGGCGGGCAGACCCACGTCCTCGGCCGAGGCGATCAGGCGCGCCATCGGGTATTGGCTGGTGAACCGGTCCCAGGTGGGCGTTTCAGCCAAGGCGATGGCATTGTCATCGGCATCCGGCCTGTCGCCCCAGCCGTCGAGGATGCAGAGGACGACCGGACGGGGCCGGGCCTCATCGCTTCGGGTATCGGGCATGGCCTTAATATATGTTGAAATCCGGCGTCGACGATAGCCTGAAGGCGCTTAACAACTTGCTAACCCTGGTGATAGGGATGACCCGAAAGGATGGCCTGGGCGCGGTAGATCTGCTCGGCCAGCATGCCGCGCACCAGCAGATGCGGCCACGTCATGGACCCGAGCGAGAGGATCAGGTCGGCGCGTCCGATCACCGATGGGTCCATTCCGTCGGCGCCGCCGATGAGGAACGCCAGATCCCTGACCCCTGAATCACGCCAGCCGCCGATTCGTCGGGCGAAGGCGGCGCTGGTGAGGGTCCGTCCGCTTTCATCCAGCACGACGACGGCGGCGCCCTCGGGCACGGCCGCCAAAAGGCGCTTGGCCTCGCGCTTTTTACGCTCGCCCGGCGGCAGGGCGCGCACCTCCGTCACCTCCTTGAGCACCAGCGGCGGTGAGATGCGGCGCGCATAGCGATCGAACAGGGCGCGCTCGTGCGCGCCCCTCGCCCGGCCGCGGCCGAAGCGGCCGACGGCGGCTACGAGAATACGCATGGCCCGATTCCCCCTTCGGGGCCGGCGCTCCTTGGTATCAGGCGGTCATCCCGGCAGGTGTTCCGGCATCCGTTTCCGATCCCGGTACGGGAGTCCCCCACATCTTTTCCAGGCTGTAATAGGCACGCATTTCGGGCCGGAAAATATGAACCACGACGTCGCCGGCGTCGATCAGCACCCAGTCGCAATGGGCCGCGCCCTCAACGGAAATTCCCGTACGGCCGCTGGCCTTCAATCTGTCGCGGAGGTGTTCCGTGATGGCGCCGACCTGGCGCTGGGAGGTGCCGCTGGCGATAACCAGGAAGTCGGCGATGTCGGTCTTGCCGGCGAGGTCGATAACAGAGATGCGTTGTGCCTTGTCGTCACCCAGGGATGTTTCCACCAGCTTCAGCAGGTCGGCTGCCGCCGATGGCCTTTTTATCGGTCGTGGTATGATCTCGGTCCTCTATTCCGTTTCATCAGGTGCCCGGCCACCCTCGACGGCGCGCCGGGCGCGGATGCGTGTGGCAGAGACCCCGTGAAGCGGGGTGCGCAGAAACACCCAGGCCGGCGGTCTCAGGTCCGCCAGACCGCCCGCGCGCGCGGCGCGCACCCGGGCCCCGGCGAAGCGTCGGGCTGCCCTGCCAGACAACGCCCTTGAAGAATACGTGGGCCGGGCGAAAACCGCAATGGGAACCGTGCGGAACACGGTCCGCCAACGCTTCCACCGGGGCACCTGGATAAGGTTGTCGGCGCCCATGACCCAGACGAACCGGGTGTGCGGGAACCGCCGCCTCAGGAGCCTGAGCGTATCCACGGCGTAGCGGGTGCCGAGGTCGCGCTCGATGGCGGTGACGACGATGCGCCGGTCATCGACGATCGCCCGCGCCCGGGCCAGCCGTTCGTCCAGCGGCGCCATGCCGGCGGCGGGCTTGAGAGGGTTCTGCGGCGAGACCAGCCACCACACCTCGTCCAGCCCCAGCCGCCCGAGCGCCAGGCGGCTGATGTGCAGGTGGCCGCCATGGGCCGGGTTGAAGGACCCGCCGAGCAGGCCGATGCGCGCCCTGGCGCCCCGCTTGCCCGGAAATGGCCCGCGTTTCGGCCCGGCGGGGCTCACGACGGCGGCCCGGGCACCCGGCATCCGCGCCGTCCGGATATGCGCCGGCCCCGGACAACCCTGACCGGGGCCGTGGGACGCGCCGTGGTCATCGGCAGATCCCCGGCCCCGTCAGGGCCGGCACTGACCGGTTCCGCGGACCACGTACTTGAAGCTGGTGAGCTGTTCCACGCCCACGGGTCCGCGTGCGTGCAGCTTCCCCGTCGAGATGCCGATCTCCGCGCCCATGCCGAATTCGCCGCCGTCGGCGTACTGGGTCGACGCGTTGACCATGACGATGGCGCTGTCGACCCGGTTGAGGAAGGCTTCGGCCGTTTCCGCGTCCTCGGTGACGATGGAATCGGTGTGTTGGGAGCCATGGCGGGCGATGTGGGCGACGGCCGCGTCGACGCCGTCCACCACGGCCACCGAGATGATGGCGTCCAGGTATTCGGTGCCCCAGTCGGCGTCCGTCGCCGGCGTCACTCTTGCGTCCAGGGCGCGGGTGGCGGCGTCTCCGCGCACCTCGCAGCCGGCGGCGATCAGATCCTCGATGATCGGCGGCAGACAGGTTCCGGCGATGGGCTTGTCCACCAGCAGGGTCTCCGTGGTGCCGCAGATCCCGGTGCGCCGCATCTTGGCGTTGACGACGATCTTGCGCGCCATGTCCGCATCGGCGGCGGCGTCGACGTAGGTATGGCAGATGCCTTCCAGGTGCTTGAACAGGGGGACCTTGCTTTCCGCGCTGACGCGCTCGATGAGCGACTTGCCGCCGCGCGGCACGATGACGTCGATGAACTCCGTCATGCGCAGCATCTCGCCGACGGCGGCGCGGTCGCGGGTCGGCACCCGCTGGATCGACGCCGCCGGCAGGCCGGCGCCGTCGAGGCCGGCGCCGAGGGCGCCCATGATGGCGCCCGACGAGTGGAAGCTTTCGGAGCCGCCGCGCAGGATGACGGCGTTCCCCGCCTTCAAACACAGGCCCCCGGCATCGGCGGTCACGTTGGGGCGCGATTCATAGATCATGCCGACGACCCCAAGGGGCACGCGCACGCGGGAGATATCCAGGCCGTTGGGCCGTTTCCACCGGGCCATGACCTCGCCCACCGGATCGGGGAGCCCGGCGATGTCCTCCAGACCGCGGGCCATGGCCTCGATGCGCTGGTCATCGAGCGCCAGCCTGTCGAGCAGGGCCTTGCTCAACCCCTTTTGCCGGCCCGCCTCCATGTCCTTGCGGTTGGCGGCGAGGATCGCGCCGGCGCGCGCGCGCAGGCTGTCGGCGCCCCCCGTGAGCGCCGCGTTCTTGGCCTCGGCGGAGGCGTTGGCCAGCCGGCGCGCCGCCGCCCGGGCCTCGGCGCCGATCCGGCGCATGAGGGCGGGCACGTCCTCTGTTCCCTCTGTCTCGGGCGCGGCTGCCCGCTCGGCGGCGGTCATGGTGGTCATCGGATTCCCCGTTATCCCAGCACCAGGTCGTCGCGGTGGATCATCTCGTCCCGCCCACGGTAGCCGAGAAGGCCTTCGATTTCACCGCTTTTGTGGCCCATGATGCGCCGCGCGTCGGCCGCCGAGTAGGCGGTAAGTCCCCGCGCCACCTCGCGCCCGTCGGGTCCCTTGACGATTACCGCGTCGCCGCGCTGGAAATCGCCCTCGGCCGCGATCACCCCGGCGGGCAACAGGCTCTTGCCCTTTTCGAGCGCCCTCAGCGCGCCGTCGTCGACGGTGATCGCGCCGGCCGGCCCGAGGGTGCCCGCGATCCACCGCTTGCGCGCCGTGCGCGGCGTGGCCGAGGGCAGGAACCAGGTGCTGGGCGCCCCGTCCTCGATGCGCTTGAGGGGGTGGCGCGCCGAGCCGTCGGCGATCACCATGCGGCAGCCGGCGGACATGGCGACCTTGGCGGCGGCCAGCTTGGTCACCATGCCGCCGGACCCGTAGCCGGTGGCGACGGCGCCGGCCAGGGCCTCGATCTCGGGGGTGATGTCGCGCACCTCGGGGATCAGGCGGGCGTCCGTGTTGGTCAGCGGATCGGCGGAGTACAGCCCGTCCACGTTGGACAGCAGCACCAGCGTATCGGCGCCGATCATGGCCGCCACGCGGGCGGCCAGGCGGTCGTTGTCGCCGAAACGGATCTCGTCGGTGGCCACGGTGTCGTTCTCGTTGATCAGCGGCACGGCGCCCGCCCGCAGCAGGGCCTCCAGGGTGTTGCGGGCGTTGATGTAGTGCCGCCGGTTCTCGCTGACGTCCAGGGTGAGGAGCACCTGGGCCACGGTCATCCGGTGTTTCTCCAGGATTTCGTGGTAGGCGTGGGCCAGGCGCACCATGCCGGTGGCGGCCGCCGCCTGTTTTTCCTCCAGCCTGAGGTCCCCGTCCGTGAAGCGGAGGTGCCGGCGGCCCACGGCGATGGCGCCCGACGAGACGATGACGAGTTCCTGGCCCCGGCCGCGGCAGACGGCGAGGTCCTCGGCGAGCGTCTCCAGCCAGTGCCGGTGGATGGTGCCGCGCCCGTCGTCCACCAGCAGGTCCGAGCCGATCTTGACCACCACCCGGCGGCCCGCCGCAAGGTCCGTGGACTGCGCCTTCGCGGTCATGGCGCCAGTGCGCCTTCTGGGTCGCGGGCGCCGGCGCGGCCCCGGCGGACGGCGGCCAGCAGCGCGCGCAGGACGCCGTCGACGCCGGTGCCGGCGACGGCGGAAAGGACCACCACGTCCCGGCCCGAGGCCCTGGCCAGGGCGGCGCGCTTCTGCGCCGCGTCCTGGCGCGGCAATGCATCGCACTTGTTGAGGGCGACGATTTCCGGCTTCCCGGCCAGGCCGGCCCCGTAGGCGTCCAACTCGCGGCGCACGGTGTCGTAGGCGCCGGCGGCGTCTTCGGCGGTGCCGTCGACGAGATGGAGCAGCACCGGACAGCGCTCGACGTGGCCGAGGAAGCGGGTGCCCAGGCCGGTGCCCGCGTTGGCGCCCTCGATGAGGCCGGGGATGTCGGCGATGACCAACTCCTCGCCGTCCACCGAGGCGACGCCCAGGTTGGGATGGAGCGTGGTGAAAGGATAGTCCGCGATCTTCGGCCGGGCGCGGGAGACGGCGGCGAGGAACGTGGACTTGCCGGCGTTGGGCAGGCCGACGACGCCGGCATCGGCGATCAGCTTGAGGCGCAGCCACAGCCACCGTTCCTCGCCGGGCCAGCCCGGGTCCGCCCGCCTGGGCGCCCGGTTGGTGGCGGACTTGTAATGGGCGTTCCCGAAGCCGCCGTCGCCGCCGCGGGCCATCACGATGCACTGGCCGGGCGTGGTCAGATCGGCGATCACCGTCGCCTTGTCCTGGTCCAGGACCTGGGTGCCGGCGGGGACCTTCAGCACCGCGTCCCGGCCCTTGGCGCCGGTGCAGTCGTTGCCCGCGCCGTGGCGGCCGCGGCCGGCCTTGAAGTGCTGGCTGTAGCGGAAGTCGATCAGGGTGTTGAGGCCGTCGACGCAGAGGATCCTGACGTCGCCGCCGCGCCCGCCGTCGGCGCCGTTGGGACCCCCGAACTCGACGTTTTTCTCGCGCCGGAAGGCGACGCAGCCGTTGCCGCCGTCGCCGCTTTTGACAAAGACCTTCGCTTCATCGAGAAACTTCATCGCTCCGCCCCCCCGATCAAAACGGGGATTGGCAAAAAGGGGAATGGCTGGCCATTCCCCCGCGCGCCGAAGCGAATGGCCCTGATCCCTAATCTTAAGAGGTCGGCTCCACCGCCACGAATACCCGGCCCTGGGCCCGGGTGCGGAATTTCACGCGCCCTCCGACCAGGGCGAAGAGCGTGTGGTCCCGGCCCATGCCGACGCCGGCGCCGGGGTGATACTTGGTGCCCCGCTGGCGGATGATGATGTTGCCCGGGACCACGATCTCGTCGCCGAACTTCTTCACGCCGAGGCGCCGGCCGATGCTGTCGCGGCCGTTGCGGGAGCTGCCGCCCGCTTTCTTGTGTGCCATCTCGCCTTACTCCTTGGACCCGGCCGCCGCCTTGGCCGGTGCCTTGGCGGCGCCCTTCCCGGCCTTGGTATCCTTCTTCGCCTTGGGCTTGGCCGCCGTTTTCCGCTTGGCGTCCGTCTTCGCCGCGGGCGCCGTCCTGGCCGGCCTCTTGGGCTTGGCCTCGGTCTTGGGCTTGGGCTTGGCCTTGGCCTTGGCCTTGGATTTGGTGTCCGCCTTCCTGCCGGTGGGGCTGATGTCGGTGATGCGCAGCACGGTCAGGGCCTGGCGGTGGCCGTGCTTGCGGCGGTAGCCCTTGCGGCGTTTTTTCTTGAACACGATGATCTTGTCGCCGCGGGTCTGCTGCACCACCTCGGCGAACACTGCGGCCTGTTCAAGGAAGGGCGTGCCGACGCTGGGCGCCTTGCCGTCGTTGCCGATCATCAGCACGTCTTCAAAGCGCACGGTCGAGCCCGGCTCGCCGGCCACGGTCTCGACGACGATCATGTCGTCCTTGGTCACCCTGTACTGTTTACCGCCGGTCTTGATGACTGCGAACATGATTGCCCCACCAGGCCAAGCCAAAGGGCGCGCGGCAATTGCGCCGGGCCCCAGGATTAAGAGGCGGCACTATAGCCCCTAGCCCCTTCGTGTCAACGGGGGCCGGGCGTGGGGACGGGCGCGCCCGGCGGCTTGCCGGGGACGGGCCTTTCCGCTACCCTCCGGCGCCGTCCGAGGGCCGTGAACGGGCCCCAGGCCGGGCGCGGAGGGGTGCCGGAGTGGTCGAACGGGGCGGTCTCGAAAACCGTTGTACGCTT
>JBHHXI010000046.1:0-19813 GCA_046756945.1 Rhodospirillales bacterium | reverse complement strand
TGACGATGGCCCCCCATCGCCTGCGCCTCCCCTCCTGCCGAGGAAACGGGAAAAGCGATCGTAGGCGTGCACTTTAGCTGATACAGGCCACTAGCAAACGCCGGAGAGGCACCGATGGGCGAACCGCGCCTGTTCTGTTTCGGACTGGGCTACACCGCCCGGGTCCTGGCGGCGGCCCTGATGGGCGACGGCTGGACCGTGGCCGGCACCTGCCGGGACGACGCCGCGCGGGCGGCCCTGGCGGCGGACGGTATCGACGCCTTCCTCTTCGACCGCGACCGGCCCCTCGACGACGCCGGCGCCGCGCTCGGCGGCGCCACCCATCTGTTGAGTTCCGTCCCCCCCGACGAAGAGGGCGATCCCGTGCTCGCCCGCCACGCCGGCGCCATCGCCGCGACGGAGGGACTGGCCTGGGCCGGATACCTGTCCACCACCGGCGTCTACGGGGACACGGGCGGCGCGCCGGTGGACGAGACGGCCGCCGTCAACCCGACGTCGGAACGCGGCCGCCGCCGCGCCCAGGCCGAAGACGGCTGGCTGGAGCTGTGGCGCGCCGCGGGCGTGCCGGCGCACGTCTTCCGCCTGTCCGGCATCTACGGCCCCGGGCGCAGCGCGCTGGACGCGGTGCGCGCCGGCCGGGCGCGGCGCATCGACAAGCCCGGTCACCGGTTCGCGCGCATCCACGTGGACGACATCGCGGCCGTCCTCAGGGCCTCCATGGCGCGCCCCGACCCGGGCGCCGTCTACAACGTCTGCGACGACGAGCCGGCGCCGGCGGCCGACGTGGTGGCGTTCGCCTGCGAGCTGCTGGGCGTCGAGGCGCCGCCGCTGGTGCCCTTCGACCAGGCGGCCCGGGAGATGTCGCCGATGGCGCTTTCGTTCTGGCGCGACAACCGGCGGGTGGACAACAGCCGCATCAAGGGCGAGCTGGGCGTGCGCCTGAAATTTCCCGACTACCGGGCCGGCCTGCGGGCGGTTCTCGCGGCGGAGGAATGAGCGGGTGGCGGGTCACCCCGCGGGCGGGCGCTCCGGCCGACCGGTTTCTATGCGTTGCAGCAACGCCTCCAGGGTGCCGCACAGGCGGTCCAGGTCCTCCGGCTCCGACAGGCGGTGGCCGCCGTCCTTGACCAGGGTAACCTCCACGTCGCCGCTCTTCAGCCGCCCGGCGAGGCGCAGGCTCGTCCCCCAGGGCACGTCCGCGTCCTTCATGCCGTGGATCAGGCGGACGGGGATATGGAGCGGGATCTCTTGGCGCAACAGGAGGTGCGCGCGGCCGTCCTCGAGGAGCGCCCCGGTAATGGGGTAGGGGTCTTCGCCGTAATCGCTGGGCAGCCGGACGAGACCGTCCCGCTCCAGCGCCGCCTCCTGTTCGCCGGTGAGCCCGGGCCGCATCAGGTCCTCGGTGAAATCGGGCGCGGCGGCGATGCCGAGCAGTCCGGCCACCCGGTGCGGCCTTTTCAGGGCCGCCAGCAGCATGATCCAGCCGCCCATGGAGGACCCCACCAGCACCTGGGGGCCGTCGGTCAGTTCATCGAGCGCGAAAACCGTGTCCCCGGCCCAGCGGCCGATGGTGCCGTCGGTGAAAGCGCCGGAGGAAGCCCCGTGGCCGGAGTAGTCGAAACGCAGGAAGGCCTGCCCGCGCGCCCGGCAGAAGCCCTCCAGTCGGAGCGCCTTGCCGCCTTCCATGTCGGACATCAATCCGGTCAGGAAGACGACGCCGGGAGACTTGCCAGGGGTGAAGTGGTAGGCAATAGTCCCGCCGCCATCGCGTGATAGGATGTGCGGGTCGACGGCGGCGGGCTTTGTTGCGTCGGTCATGATGAGGTCGGGGGCATGAATGGGAGGACGGAGAATAACACCATCGCCGCCGGCGAGGAACGGTCCCTGGGCGGGGCCGGCCCGTCCGCGGGGCGCATGGCGACCGTGCTCCAGGTGCTGCCGTCCTTTGGCGCCAGCGGCGGCGTGGAACGGGGCACGGTGGAGATCGCCGGGGCCATCGTCGAGGCCGGCGGCCGCGCCGTGGTGGCCTCGTCGGGCGGGCGGCTGGTGCACGACCTGAAGCGGGTCGGCGCCGAGCATCACACCCTGCCGCTGCACACCAAGAACCCGTTGGTCGCCCACGCCAACATCGGCCGCCTGGCCCGGCTGATCGCCGACCAGGGCGTGGACATCGTGCACGCCCGCTCGCGGGCGCCCGCGTGGAGCGCCTATTTCGCCGCCAAAAGGACCGGCCGGCATTTCATCACCACCTTCCACGGAACCTATTCGGCGCCCAACTGGTTCAAGCACCGCTACAACAGGGTGATGACCCGCGGCGAGCGGGTGATCGCCATATCCGGGTTCATTGCCGGGCACATCCGGCAGATTTACGGGGTGCCGGCATCGCGCATCCGCGTCATCCACCGGGGCGTCGACCTGGAGCGCTTCGACAGCCGGAAGATCAGCGCCGAACGGGTGGTGGCGCTGGCCAACCAGTGGCGCCTGGCCGACGGGGCGCCGGTGGTCATGCTGCCCGGCCGGCTCACCCGCTGGAAGGGGCACACGGTCTTTATCCGGGCCATCGCCAAGCTCAAGCGGCGCGACATCTGCTGTCTGGTGGTGGGGTCCGACCAGGGCCGCACCGGATACCGCCGCCAGTTGGAGGCCCTGGTGCACGAGCACGACCTGGGCCAGGTCGTCCGCATCCTCGACCACTGCGACGACATGCCGGCGGCCTACATGCTCACCGACGTCGTCGTCTCCGCCTCCACCGATCCCGAGGCCTTTGGACGGGTGGTGATCGAGGCCCAGGCCCTTGGCCGTCCGGTCGTCGCCACCGACCACGGGGGGGCGCGGGAGACCGTCATCGAGGGGGAAACCGGCTGGCTGGCCCCGCCCGGCGACGTCGACGCCCTGTCCGCCGCCATCGAGCGGGTGCTCGACCTCAAGGAGCCGGCGCGCAAACGCCTCGCCGAAAAGGCCATCGCCAACATCCACGAGAACTTTACCAAGCACACCATGTGTGCCAAGACCCTGGAGGTTTACAACGAGGTCCTGCACCTGAAAGCGGCGTCCTGATGGCCGGGGGGCCGCCCTCCCGGATCCTGGTGATCAAGCTGGGTGCGCTTGGCGATTTCGTCCAGGCCCTGGGACCGTTCGCCGCCATCCGCCGCCATCACGGCGAAGCCGAAGGCGCCCATATCACCCTTCTCACCACCGGGCCGTATGCCGACTTCGCCGCCGCCACGGGATATTTCGACGCCGTGTGGACCGACGACCGGCCCCGGGGGCTCGACGTGGGCAAATGGCTGGACCTGCGCCGGCGCCTGCGCCGGGGCGGCTTCCGGCGGGTCTACGACCTTCAGACGTCGGGGCGGAGCTCGTTCTATCTGCGCCTGTTCTGGCCGGGCCCGTATCCGGAATGGTCGGGCATCGCCCGCGGCTGCTCGCACCCCCACGCCAATCCCGGCCGGGATTTCCTGCACACCCTGGACCGCCAGGCGGAACAACTGCGCGTCGCCGGCATCGCCCATGTGCCGGCCCCGGACCTGTCCCGGATCGGGGCCGATACGGCGCGTTTCGGATTGCCCGACCGCTACGCGCTTCTGGCGGCGGGGGGCGCGCGCCACCGCCCGGCGAAGCGCTGGCCGGCGGACCGCTATGGCGCCCTGGCGCGGTGGTTCACGGGGCAGGGGATCGAACCGGTCGTGCTCGGCACGGCGGCCGAGGGCGGCGTCGTCGACGCCGTGCGCGCCGCCTGCGGCCACGTCCGCACCCTGGCCGGGGAAACGGACCTGGCGGACATCGTCCAGTTGGCCCGCGGCGCCGTCTGCGCCGTCGGCAACGACACCGGACCCATGCACCTGATCGCCGCCGCCGGGTGTCCGTGCGTGGTCCTGTACTCCCACGAGTCCGACCCCGCCCTGTGCGCCCAGCGCGGCCCGGACGTGACCATCCTGCGCAGGGAGCGCCTGGCCGACCTGTCCGAAGAAGAGGTCGCCGGCGCCGTGAAGGTTCGTCGGCCGTCCTTGACAAGGCGCTGATTCACTTTACATTTCGCCCCCGTTTCGGGCGCCGGAGCATAAGACGGATTTCATGGTCGCCATCACGTTACCGGACGGCAGCGTGCGTACATTCGACGGTCCCGTTTCCGGGACCGAGCTTGCCGCCGACATCGGCCCGGGTCTGGCCAAGGCGGCGCTGGCCATCCGCGTGAACGGCGCGATCAAGGACCTTGCGGCGGTCGTCGAAGAGGACGCCCAGGTGTCCATCGTCACCGCCAGGGACGACGACGGGCTGGAATTGCTGCGCCACGACGCCGCCCACGTCATGGCCGAGGCGGTCAAGGAACTGTACCCCGAAGTCCAGGTCACCATCGGCCCGGTGATCAAGGACGGCTTCTTTTACGATTTCGCGCGGCCGACGCCCTTCACCCCCGACGACCTGGAGCACATCGAGGCGCGCATGCGCGACATCGTGGCCCGCGACGAGCCGGTGACGCGCGAGGTGTGGGACCGCGCCGAGGCCATCCGGTTTTTCACCGACCAGGGGGAACACTACAAGGCCGAGATCATCCAGGACCTTCCCGAGGACGAGGAGATTTCGCTGTACCGGCAAGGGGAGTTCATCGACCTCTGCCGGGGTCCCACCTGCCGTCCACGGGCAAGCTGGGCAAGGCGTTCAAGCTTATGAAGCTGGCCGGCGCCTACTGGCGCGGCGATTCCCGCAACGAAATGCTGCAGCGCGTGTACGGCACCGCCTGGGCGGAAGCGAAGCAGCTCAAGGCATACCTTCACATGCTGGAGGAAGCGGAAAAGCGCGACCACCGCCGGCTGGGGCGCGAGATGGGGCTGTTTCACATCCAGGACGTGGCGCCCGGGTCGGTCTTCTGGCACCCCAGGGGATGGACGCTCTATCGGACGCTTCAGGACTATATCCGCGCCCGCCTTCAGAACGCCGGCTACACGGAGGTCAACACGCCGCAGATGGTGGACCGCTCGCTGTGGGAGGCCTCGGGCCACTGGGAGAAGTTCCGCGAATACATGTTCACCGCCGAGTCCGAGGACAGGATACTGGCGCTCAAGCCGATGAACTGCCCCTGCCACGTGCAGATCTACCGCCAGGGCACCACCAGCTACCGCGACCTTCCCATCCGCATGGCCGAGTTCGGCTCGTGTCTCAGGAACGAACCCTCGGGCGCCCTGCACGGACTGATGCGGGTGCGCGCCTTCGTCCAGGACGATGCCCACATCTTCTGCACCGAGGACCAGATCACGTCGGAAACCAAGGTCTTTTGCGACCTGCTGATGAGCGTCTACAAGGACCTAGGCTTCGAGCAGGTGACGGTGAAGTTCGCCGACCGGCCGACGGTGCGCGCCGGCAGCGACGAGATCTGGGACAAGGCCGAAAAGGCGCTCAGGGACGCGACCGCCGCGGCCGGCCTGGAGACCGTGTTCAACCCGGGCGAAGGCGCCTTCTACGGGCCCAAGCTGGAGTTCGACCTGCGCGACGCCATCGGCCGCGACTGGCAGTTGGGGACGCTGCAGGTGGACTTCGTGCTGCCCGAGCGCCTCGGCGCCACCTATGTCGGCGAGGACGGCAAAAAACACCATCCGGTCATGCTGCACCGGGCCATCCTGGGGTCGCTCGAGCGTTTCATCGGCGTCCTCATCGAACAGTACGCCGGCCGGCTGCCGTTCTGGCTGGCGCCGCTGCAGGTCGTTGTCGCGACCATCACCAATGCCGCCGACGACTATGCGCGCCGGGTCCACGCCACCCTCGTCGATGCCGGGCTGATGGCGGAGCTGGATCTGCGCAACGAGAAAATCGGCTACAAGGTGCGCGAGCACAGCCTGGCCAAGGTCCCGGTCATCCTCGTCGTCGGCGCCCGGGAGGCACAGGATGGCACCGTGGCGATGCGCCGGCTGGGCGGGGAAGACCAAGAAAATCTTGCGCTGGAGGAGGCAGCCGCTAGACTTAAAGAGGAAGCGGCAGGTCCGCTGGCCCAGTGCTGATCGAATCGGCGCTCACCAATCCGATGGCGTGCGCGGCAGGCGTTTTCCCATCGGAGGTCCGCCTGAGGGCAGGCGGAAAGGTGGGGCTGTACGTGTTGTGACTACTTGTTGTGACAACGAGAGAAGGAGATTTTTAAATCGCGAGACGATACTCGAATACGCCGCCGCCCCAAACGGGGCCGCGGGTCAACGACCTGATCACTGCACCGACGATCCGTCTCGTCGATGCCGACGGAGAGATGGTCGGCGTCCTTTCCGCGGAAGAAGGTTTGCAAATGGCGATCGATGCCGGCCTCGATCTGGTCGAGGTCTCGCCCAACGCCGATCCGCCCGTGTGCAAGATCCTCGACTACGGCAAGTTCAAGTACGAGGAGCAGAAAAAGCGCAACGAGGCCCGCAAGAAGCAGAAGATCATCGAGGTCAAGGAGATCAAGATGCGCCCGGGCATCGACGAGCACGACTACCAGGTCAAAATGCGCAGCATGAAGCGGTTCCTCGGCGACGGAGACAAGGTCAAGGTGACCGTCCGTTTCCGTGGTCGTGAAATGGCCCACCAGGAACTGGGCATGAGGGTGCTGGACCGGGTGTGCGAGGATCTGGAGGAAATGGTCAAGGTCGAGATAGTCCCCCAGATGGAGGGGCGCCTTATGACCATGGTCCTGGCGCCGAGGTAGGATCCCGCGGGAGAAATGCCGGGGTGCCCATTGGCGCGCCTGGGGAAGCCGGATCGTCCACCGCCGGGAAGGCCGGGTGCCGTGCGGTGCCGCCTGGTTCGGTGGTCCGTCAGTCCGTACCCGTTTTTCCACCACTCAATAGCTGATCGACCTGCTCCTGGGTCAGACCGACGTTGTCCGGTTGCCGGGGGCTGTCCTGGGGCAGGTCTGCCGTCGAAATCAGTTTGTTCTCCTGCAGGTACCGGATGAGCCGCGTCACCTTGCGGATGCGCTGGCCGGTGAGGTCCTGGAAGGCGCAGGCCTCCATGATGGCCTCCACCTGCAGCCTGGTGGCCTTGTCCAGCGCCTTGTCGTAGATGCGTTCGGCGAGGGCGAGAATGCGGTCCGCCGCGCATTCCTGCTCGCGGACGGCGGTTTCCAGCTGGTGCACGGCCCTGGAGAGCGCGGCATTGACCTTTTCGTCGCTGTCTTCGGATCCGGGGTCGCTCATGAGTGGGGCCGCCATCTGCTCCCGCCGCTCGGGCACCATGATGACACTTGGCAATGTAAAGCCCATATTTCGAGGTTTCAACGGCCTCGCCGGGCGCCTTGCAATCCCCGGCCGCTGCCGCTATAACCCACGCCTCCATGGGAAACCCATGGTAAGCGGCGCGGCCGGGGCATGCCCAACCGCTGGATGAACGGCTCCGAAGAAAGGAACGCGAAATGCCCAAATTGAAGACCAAGTCCAGCGCCAAGAAGCGTTTCCGGCTGACCAGTTCGGGCAAGGTCCGGGCCAACCCCAGCTTCAAACGCCACAATCTGCGCAAACGCCCGAAAAAGATGAAGCGCAAGGCGCGCGGCACCATGATCCTCTCGGCTGCCGATGCGCGTATCGTGAAATCGTACCTGCCCCACGCCTAAGAGAGAGTACCAGCCATGTCGCGCGTCAAACGTGGCGTTACCACCCACGCCCGGCACAAGAAGGTCCTGGCCATGGCCAGCGGCTACCAGGGGCGCAACCGAAACGCGTTCCGCGTCACCATCGAGCGGGTGGAGAAGGGGCTGCAATACGCCTACCGCGACCGGCGCACCCGCAAACGGTCGTTCCGCAGGCTGTGGATCCAGCGCATCAACGCGGGGGCCCGCGCCCACGGGCTCACCTATTCCCAGTTCATCAACGGTCTGCACACGGCGGGGATCGAGATCGACCGCAAGATCCTGTCCGATCTGGTGGTCAGGGAACCCGACGCCTTCAAGGCGCTGGTGGAACAGGTCCAGGCCGCTCTCGCCAAGACCGCGTGACGCTTTAATCGTTAATGGGTTTCTGAAAGTATAGGGAGCCGGCCGCGGGCCGGCTCCCTCTTGCTGTATGAGGCGGGCGAAGAATGCAGGACGACCTCGACACCATCAAGACCCGGATCCTCGAGGCCACGGCCGCCGCCAATTCCCTTGAAAGTCTTGAACGGGTGCGCGTCGAGGCCCTCGGCAGGAAGGGGCGGATCACGGCGCTGATGAAGGGTCTGGGCGCCATGGACCCGAAGACCCGTAAATCCGCCGGCGCCGCCCTCAACGTGCTCAAGGACGACGTCGCCGCCGCCATCGAGGCGCGCAAGGAAGACCTCGCCGGCGCCACGCTCGATGCGCGGCTCATGGAGGAAAAGGTGGACGTGACGTTGCCCGTGCGCGCCGAAGGCCGGGGACGCGTCCATCCCATCACCCAGACCATCGACGAGGTCATCGCCATCTTCGGCGAGATGGGCTTCACGGTCGCCGAGGGTCCGGACATCGAGGACGACTGGCATAACTTCACGGCGCTCAACATCCCGCCGGAGCACCCGGCGCGCCAGGAGCACGACACCTTCTATCTGCCGGGCATGGCGGGCGGCCACCGCAGGGTGCTGCGCACCCACACCTCGCCGGTTCAGATCCGCACCATGGGCGAGCAAAAGCCGCCGCTGCGCATCATCGTGCCCGGTCGCACGTACCGCTGCGATTACGACGCGACCCATTCGCCCATGTTCCACCAGGTGGAGGGCCTGGCGGTGGACGAAACCACCCACATGGGCCACCTGAAGGGCTGTCTGATCGAGTTCTGCCGGGCCTACTTCGGCGTCGAGGATCTGCCCGTGCGCTTCCGTCCCAGCTACTTCCCCTTCACCGAGCCCTCGGCGGAGGTGGACATCGGCTGCATCCGCGACGGCGGCGCGTTCCGCATCGGCCACGGCGAGGACCTGCCTGCGCGAAGCCGAGGCTCCGCTTCGGCGAAGGCAGGCTGGCTGGAAATCCTCGGCTGCGGCATGGTCCATCCCAAGGTCCTGGAAAACTGCGGCATCGACGCGGCCCGGTACCAGGGCTTCGCCTTCGGACTGGGCGTCGAGCGCATGGCCATGCTGAAGTACGGAATCGGGGATCTGCGCACCTTTTTCGAGTCCGACCTGCGCTGGCTCAGGCACTACGGATTCCCCGCCCTTCACATTCCCAGCATGGTCGGGGGGCTGAATTCGTGAAGGTGCCGCTGAGCTGGCTCAAGGACCACCTGGACACCGACGCCCCGGTGGACGAGATCGCCGGACGGCTGACCATGGTCGGCCTGGAGGTGGAAGAGGTGATCGACCGTTCCCACGGGCTGGCGGGGTTCGTGGTGGCGCGGGTGCTGGCGGCGGAGCCCCATCCCGACGCCGACCGCCTCAGGGTGTGCCGGGTGGACACGGGCAGCGGAACGACGCAGGTGGTGTGCGGCGCCGCCAACGCGCGGGCCGGCATGGTGGGCGTGTTCGCCGCCGCCGGGGCGGTCATTCCGGGCACCGGGATGCGGCTCAAGAAAGCCCGTATCCGCGGCGTGGAAAGCAACGGCATGCTGCTGTCCGAGCGCGAGGTGGGCCTGAGCGACGAGCACGAGGGGATCATCGAGCTCCCCGGGGACGCGCCGGTGGGCGCGCCCGCCGCCGGTGTCATGGGCCTCTCCGACCCGCTGATCGACATCGCGGTCACGCCCAACCGGGGCGACTGCCTGGGCATCCGGGGGATCGCCCGGGATCTGTCGGCGGCCGGGCTGGGGACGTTGAAGCCCGTGGACGCGGACCCGGTCCCGGGCGCGTTCAGGAGTCCCATCGCCGTCCATCTGGAGTTCGACGCCGAAACCGCCGACGCGTGCCCCTATTTCGTCGGCCGCGCCATCCGTGGCGTCAGGAACGCCGACAGCCCGGCCTGGCTCAGGGACAAGCTGGGGGCGGTCGGCCTGCGGCCCATTTCGGCCCTCGTCGACATCACCAATTATCTCACCATCGGCCTCAGTCGCCCCCTGCACGTGTTCGATGCCGACAAGGTCGGCGGCGACCTCCACGTCCGCCTGGCCCGTGCCGGGGAATCGCTGCCGGCGCTGAACGGCAAGGTGTACGAACTGGACGCCGGGATGACGGTCATCGCCGATGACCACGGGGCCGCGGCATTGGGCGGCGTCATCGGCGGCGAGCGGACGGGCTGCACCGCGGACTCCGTCGACATCTTCGTCGAATCGGCGCTGTTCGATCCGGTGCGCACGGCGGCGACGGGACGCAAGCTCAACCTGATGTCGGACGCGCGCTACCGGTTCGAGCGCGGTATCGACCCCGCCTTCCTGGTCGATGGCATGGAGATCGCCACCCGCCTGATCCTGGATCTGTGCGGCGGCGAGCCTTCTGAGCTGGTGATCGCCGGCGCCGAGCCGCCGCCGCGGCGCCCCATCGCGTTGCGCCCCGGCCGCGTCGGCACCTTCGGCGGCGCGGACGTGCCGGCGCGCGAGGTGGAGCGGATTCTCACCGACCTCGGCTTCACCATCGACAAGGACGGCGACACGCTCGCCGTCGGCGTCCCCTCGTGGCGCAGCGACATCGTCGGCGAGGCCTGCCTGATCGAAGAGGTGATCCGTATCCATGGCTATGACCGCATCCCGGCGCTGCCCCTGGAGCGCACGACGCCGCTGCCCCGTCCCGCCCTCGACCCCGAGCAGCGCCGCCGCGCCGCCGCCGGGCGGGTGCTGGCCGGGCGCGGCCTGGTCGAGGCGGTCACCCTGTCGTTCATGGCCTCGGGCGACGCCGCCCTGTTCGGCGGCGCGCCGGAATCGACGCATCTGGTCAACCCGATCAGCAGCGAGCTGGACGTGATGCGTCCCTCGGTGCTGCCCAACCTGATCGCCGCCTGCGGATCGAACGCCGACCGCGGCGCCGCCGACGCCGCCCTCTTCGAGGTCGGCCCCCAATACACCGGCGACGAGCCCCGGGACCAGGCCACGGTCGCCGCCGGCGTGCGCGCCGGGCGCACGGGCCCGCGCAACTGGGCGGATTCGCCCCGCCCGGTGGACGTGTTCGACGCCAAGGGCGATGTCGTCGCCCTTCTCGCCGCCCTCGGCGCGCCGTCCGAAAGCCTTCGGGTTTCCGCCGACGCGCCGCCGTGGTACCACCCGGGACGGTCGGGGACCGTGCGTCTGGGCCCGAAAACGGTGTTGGCGTACTTCGGCGAGATCCACCCCGGCGTGCTCGGAAAGATGGATGTCAAGGGCCCCATCGCCGGGTTCGAGGTCTTCCTCGACCATCTGCCGAAGATGAGGGCCCGGAAAAGCGCCGCCAAGCCGCACCTGGAGCTGTCGCCCCTGCAGCCGGTGGAGCGGGACTTTGCCTTCGTCGTCGACGAGGACGTGGCCGCTGATGCGGTCCTCGCCGCCGCCCGCGGCGCCGACAAGGGCCTGATCGCCGAGGTGCGCGTGTTCGACGTCTTCTCCGGCGGCAACGTCGGCGCCGGCAAGAAGTCCCTGGCCATCAACGTCACCCTGCAGCCCACCGAAAAGACCCTCACCGACGCGGAGATCGACACCGTGGCGCAAAAAGTGGTGGCCAGCGTGGAAAAGGCCACCGGCGGCACCCTGCGGACGTAAAGCCGGGTATCCAGGGTTCCCGCGGCCCCGGCGCCCTCTTCCCGCGGGCCGGGTTTTTCACTCGTACCTTAGAAACCGCGCGGCCGGTCGGGCCAGGCCCGGGGCCGGTAAATGCAGGAGGGCGGCGGCCTTTCTGGCAGCCGCGTCCCGGCCCCCCTACATATTGATCTGAGGCCCTCTTTCGCCCCCCGGGCGCGCCGGACCGGTGACTGTCCGGCCCCGCGCCGGGGGCGGGAATCGGGGCGCGGAACAGGTGTGGACTTCAAACCATGGAAAACCGGCCCACAGGCATCGAGCGCAGGATGGTGCATCGCCTTCTCGTCCACTGGCGGGACGCCCGGGAGGACGGCGCGTTGCCGACCCTTGACGCCGTTCTCAAGCGGGATCTGGGCGACATCGGGCCGTCGATCTTCGTGCTCAGGGTCGTGGACGGCGAAAGCGAACCGGCGTTCGAGCGCGTCGGCGACGCCTTCGCCGGCGAAATGCCCCCGGATCTCACGGGCCGGCCGGTCTCGGCGGTGCCCGCGGGTACCCTTCTTGCACAGGCCGTGGGCCGTTACCGCATGGTTCTTTCCAAAAATGTCCCGATGACCACCAGCGGCGAATTCAGGCATGCCCAGGGGGGAACGGTTCTCTACCGCAGCATACTCCTGCCCGTGAGCGAGGGCCGGGGCACGATCGATTTCCTCCTCGGCGCGGCCAATTGCCGGAAGAAGGCGAATGACGCCTGACATGTCCCGCCGCGTGCCCTGCCGTGTTCACGCCGTCCCGACGTCACCGATGTGAAAGCGGGGTGATCCCATGCCGACGACCGTGTTATTCGAGGTGCATGCCCTGAGAAACGGGAACTGGTACATCGATTCCGTCCATGACGACCGGGAACAGGCCCTGCACGAAGCCCGTGATCTTCTCGACAGACGACACCAGAGGGGTGTCAAGGTCATCCAGGAGAACTACAACGACGAAAACGACACCTCGGTCTCGAGAACCATTTTCACCGAGGAAAGGGGCGTCGATAAGCCGAAATACACGCGGCAAAAGCCGGATTCGCCCGTTTGTTCGGCGGCGCCGCGACAGAAGAAAGGGGATTCCGATGTCGTCCGCCAAATCGTTATACTGGTGCTGAGTGTCGGCGGAATCCTGTTGACGGTGATTGGCCTGCTGGCTTTATTGATTATAATGTTTGGCGGCGACTGAGAACGCCGCGCCGGGCGCCGGCGGCAGAGACAAGGCGGCCCGCGAAGGTTTTCAGGAGGCGTCGCGATTACGGGGCCGGTGGCTGGGAGGCCAGTGGCGGGGGAAAGGGACTCCGAAGACGCCGGGCGACACGCGCTCCAAGTCAAGGACTCTCTTGACACGCCGGATGGGGCGACAGGGATAATGATATGGCCAGGTCCGTTTCATACGAGGTGTTGTCGACCAGGGGCGACAACTGGATGATCGAATCGGTTAACGACGACCGGGAGGTGGCGTTGTACGAAGCCCGCGCCCTCCTTGAAAACCGTCACCTGAAGGCCGTCAAGGTCATCCAGGAAACCTACGACGACGAAGCCGACAGAACGATTACCAGGACCATTTTCAACGAGGTGAGGGGCGCCCAGAAAGGGCCGCCGAAACCCGCGCCTCAGGAAGAAACCAAAGATGCGCCCGCGGCGCCGGCCGTGGCCGAAAAAAAGGATGGTTCCGACGCCGTCAAATACCTGATCATCCTTGTTCTCAGCATCGGCGGCATTGCCTTGGTAATGCTCGCCGTGGCGGGCTTCCTGGTCGGCACCTTCGGGGGAAAATGAGCCCCTTGAGGGGCGCCCGCCAATGGCGGAACGAAAGCGGCGTCACGCTCCGCGCCCGCCGATGCGCACCGGGAAGGACCTGAAGCCTTCCAGGAGCGTGCCATCGGGCGGCGGCATGCCGTCAAGGGCCGCGACCAGCCTGCCGTCCAGGCCCAGCACCCGGTCCCCGAATTCGACCATCAACCGGTTGGGACAGATGTGCGGCGCCCGTTCGCACAGCATGCGCGCGACCTCCGCCTCACGGCCGGGATTTTTTTGCGCCACCAAAATCATCAGCGCCGCCGGCGACCGCGACCGCCCGCCCGCGCAATGCACAAGGAGAGATGTTTCCCCGTCCCACCGGGCGCCGAACTCGAGCAGACGCCGGACGTGGTCTTCGCGCGGATGGATGTAGCCGGGGCGTGGCGCGACGACGTCGTCCACCTCGATCTTCAGGTGCATCGCCGGGTCGATGCCGCCGGGCGTCTCGATCATCGCCTCGGGCTCGAGCAGCGAGACGAGCCGCACCGGTTTCACCCGGGGGATCACCCGGTCCAGGGCCGCCAGGTGGGTCAGCGCGATCATGCTCGGCCACCACGCAAGGGAAGGCCCCGTCCCGGGCCGGCCCCAGACCGCTCCGCGCCCGGCCCGCCGATCACGGGAAGGGCTCCCGTCCGGCGAAGCGGGCCGCCGGGCCCAGGGATTCCTCGATGCGCAAGCCCTCGTTCCACTTGGCCATCCGTTCGGAGCGCGCGAACGCGCCCACCTTGATCTGGCCGGCGTCCCAGCCGACGGCCAGATGGACGATGGTCACGTCCTCGGTTTCGCCCGAGCGGGCCGAGACGATGGTCCCCCATCCGGCGGCCCTGGCCGCCTCCAGCGCCGCCCTCGCCTCGCTCAGGGTGCCCGCCTGGTTGGGTTTGACCAGTACGGCGTTGCAGGCGCCGGCCTTGGCGGCCCGGCGCACCCGCCCGGCGTCGGTGACCAGGAAATCGTCGCCGACGATCTGGACCTTCCCGCCGACGGCGCGGGTGAAGCGCCTGAAGCCCTCTTCGTCGTCCTCGGCCAGGGGGTCCTCGATGGAGACGATGGGGTAGCGCCCGATCCAGCCGGCCAGCATTTCGGCCAGGCCGTCCGAGTCCAGTTCCCGTCCCTCGAGGCCCAGGCGGTAGCGCCCGCCGCCGCCCAACTGGGACGCCGCCACGTCGAGGCAGACGGCGATCTCGTCTCCCGGCACGAAACCGGCGTCCTCGATGGCGCGGACCAGGGTTTCCAGTGCTTCCTCGTTGGTCGCGAACACCGGCCAATAGCCGCCCTCGTCGGCGACTCCGTGAAGGGTGCCGGCCTGTTCCATCAGGCGGCCGGCGGCCCGGTACACGTCTGCCGTCCATTCCAGGGCTTGGCCGAAACTGTCCGCCGCCAGGGCCACGACCATGAAGTCCTGGATGTCCACCCGGCGTCCCGCGTGGGCGCCGCCGCCGAAGATCTGGACCTGGGGCACCGGCATGCGGCCGGGCTTCTCCCCGCCCAAGTGCCGCCACAAGGGCTCCCCGGCGGCGGCCGCGGCGGCGTGGGCGACGGCCATGGAAACGGCGATGAGGGCGTTGCCGCCGAGGCGCCCCTTGTCCGGCGTGCCGTCCAGGTCGACGAGGAGGCGGTCCACCGCTTCCTGGCCGGCGGCATCGGCGCCTGAAAGCGCCGCGGCGATTTCGCCGTTGACATGGGCGAGGGCCGTTCGCACGTCGAAGCCGCCGAGACGGTCTCCGCCGTCGCGCAGGTCGACGGCCTCGCCCCGGCCCCGGGACGCCCCCGCCGGCGCCATGGCCCGGCCCGCGGCGCCGCCGGCGAGGCGGACCTCGGCCTCGACCGTGGGGCGGCCGCGCGAATCCCACACCCGCCGTCCCCTCACCTGGGCGATGGCGGTTTCCGTCATGGGCCGATCTCCGTCGCCCAGGCGCCGCGCACGGCGTCCAAGGTGTCCACCGGCTTCGCCAGCAGCGCCCGCGCCACCCGGCGCACGCGGTCGAGATCGGATTCGCGGGTCAGGTACTCGACCGGCGACTTGCCGTCCACCCGGGCCAGGAGCAACCCCGGCAGCAGGCGGGCGGTGCGCGCCTCCAGCGCATCGCGCTCCTCCCAGTCGACGCCGTCCCGGTAGGCGCCGGCAAGGGCGTCGAAGCAGGCCAGGAAAGCGCGCGCCGCCCGGGGCGTCCACAGGCACTTCAGCAAAAGGTGGTTGAGGCAGAACGCCAGGTCGAAGGCCGGGTCCCCGTACCAGGCGCACTCGGCGTCCAGGAAAACGGGGCCCTCGGGCCCGACAAGGATATTCTTCGGGCTGACGTCGCCGTGGACCAGGGCCCGCCTGGTCCCGGCGGTGGTCTCGGCAAGGGCCCCGAGGGCGGCGGCGCGGTCGGGATGGGCGCGGCCGGCGGCGAGCAGGTAGGGCTCCAGCCGGATGCAGTGAAAGATGTGATCGGTGGCGAAACGCCCGGCGACGACCGGGTCTCCGGCCGTCGCCGCGTGGATGCGGACCAGCCGTTCGCCGACGGCCCGGGCCGTGTCCGCCTCGGCCACGCCGTCATGGAGGCGCGCCTTCCACAAGCGGTGGGTGCCGGGGTCGAGGAAGCGCATGACGAACATGCCGGCTTCGGCGTCGGCGCCCAACACCTCGGGCACGACCCCGGGGACGATCGCCCGGGCGGTCTGCATCCAGGCGAATTCGTAGGCGTTGCGCTCGACGGGCGCGCGCCAGTCGGCCGCCACCCGAAGCCTGGGCAGGGCGCGCTTGATGCAGGCCGGCCCCGACGCCAGCTCGACCCGCCAGATGTCCGAAGAGACCCCGCCGGTCAGCCGCACCGCGCGCAGGTGTTCGCCGGGCGCCGCCAGCCCCATGCGCGCCAACGCCGCACCGACGTCTTCGGGCAGGGGCGCGGGTCTGTCGTTCGGCAAGGCCTTTGCCATGGGTCGGGGAGTCCCCTTCGCGACAGGGTCCCGGCGTAGCGGCGCCGGGCCGCCGCGTTTCCGCGGCGCCGTCCAGTATTCAGAAAGGCCGGTGGCGACGCAATCCCGCTGCCGCGGCGTGAAGGACCGCCCGGCGGGCCGGGGAATGGCCGCAAGCCCCGCCCGCCCGTATGTGGGGCGACGGGTTTGTGATAGGGTCCGGGGCTCTGTGGGCGGCGATCCCGGGGGAAGACCGGCGATGAAGGTGGTGTTTCACTATGACGCGGGGCCTGGGCTCGTGCGCCGGCTGGCGGCCCTTTCCGCCGAGGGGCTGTCGGTCACCCCCTGCGCGGAAGGGGACCATGCCCGGTTCTCGCGCCTCATGGCCGGGGCCGAGGTGCTGTGGCATGTGCTGCGGCCGGTGACTGCAGACGTCATCGCCGGCGCCCCGCGCCTGCGCTTCATTCAGAAGATCGGCGTCGGTCTCAACACCATCGATCTCGAGGCGGCGCGGGCGCGCGGCATCGCGGTGGCCAACATGCCCGGCACCAACAGCCGCGCCGTGGCCGAGATGACGCTGCTGTTGATGCTTGCCGCGCTGCGCCGGCTGCCCGCCTTCGACGCCGCCATGCGGCGCGGCGCCGGCTGGGACTGGCCGCCCCGGTTGCAGGACGGGCTGGGGGAAATCTGCGGACGGACGGTGGGACTGGTGGGGTACGGCGCGGTGCCGCGCATCCTGGCGCCCATCCTCGCGGCGATGGGGGCGGTCGTGCTGTACACGGCGACGGCGCCGAAGCCCGGCGCGGCCGGCGACTGGCGGCAATTCGACGACCTGCTGGCCGAGTCCGACATCGTGTCGCTGCACCTGCCGCTGACGGAAGAGACCGAAGGCCTGGTCGATGCCGGCGCCCTGGCGCGCATGAAGCCGGGGGCGGTGCTGGTGAATACGGCGCGCGGCGGGCTGGTCGACCAGGCGGCGCTGATCGAGGCGCTCACGCAGGGACGCCTCGGCGCCGCCGGGCTAGACGTCTTCGCCGACGAACCTGTGCTTGAGGGCGATCCCGTGCTGGGGCTGGAGAACGTGGTGATCAGCCCCCACGTGGCGTGGCTGAGCGGGGAAACCCTCGAGCGCAGCCTGCAGGTGGCGGTCGAGAACTGCCGCCGCCTGGCCCTGGGCGAGGCCCTGCTGCACCAGGTGGCGTGAGGGAAGGGTTGAACGCGATCCGTGGGGCCGCGGGAACCCGGCGCCCTACCAGTACACCTGTATGTGATACACGGCGACCACGACCGCCGCCGCCAGCACGATGAACGGCAGATAGGGCGCGACCCGGTGGAAATGTTTCATGCGTCCAAACCCTAGATGCGGAACGGCAGGGTAAAGAAAAAGTCTATGGCGTAAAGGGTTCCGGCGATACCCGTAATCCCGCCAAGCATGGCCTTGAGGAAATGCTCGGGGACGAACCGTTGGGTCTTGGCGGCGCACCAGGAACCGAAAATGCCGCCGGCGGCGGCAAAGAACCCCCACGCCCACTCGGGCTGAACCGTAACGCCGGTGAACGCCGGCGCGATGACGCCGTAGGTGAAAAGGCCGACGGCGGAAAGCACGATCACGTAGGGGATCGTCGCCGCCACCAGGACGTACATGGGCAGTCCGTAAATGGCGGCGAAGATCGGAACCAGCAGGAATCCGCCGCCGACGCCGAGGGCCGCCGATATGATCCCGACCACGGCCCCGGTGACGAACAGAACGAACTGACTGACGGTCCAGGTGACGTCCCAGAAAGCGATAGTAAGGCGGCCCCCGCCCCGCGAAACCGTTTCGATTCCGATGCCGGCGGGGATGCCCGTCGGCGGCAGGCCGGCGTCCCGCCGCGCTTTCGCCTCGGCGGCGAACTTGGCTTCCAGGCCACCGGCGGGATAGCTCTTGCGAAAGCCCCGGAACGACGCGTAACACAGGTGGGCCCCGGCGAAGATCAACGACAGACCGACGACGAAGGTGAACGGCTTGACGTCGGAAAGCAGGGTCAGGCGGACGAAAGGCCCGATCAGGCCGCCAACGACGCCGCCCAGGCAGACCCACAGCGCGAAATCGAGGTTCCACTGCCTGTTGCGGCGGAAACCGAAGAGGGCGCCCAGGGGATTAAGAAAGGTGAGAAGCTGCGTCGTCGGCGTGACCGGCAGGCCGGTGAACTGCAGGATGGACATGGTGTAGGGCAGCGCGAAAATGCCCGCCGCCTCGCCGACGACGGCCATGGTGTAGCCCGTCCACGCGCCCATCCACACCAGATGCCAGATGGGAACCCGGACGCCGGCCAGGGGAAAGGCAATGTCCGCGCCCGGCAGGAAACCGTGCTGGAGGTACGCGCCGGCAAACCCCAGCCCCATAACCACGGCGATGATCGGGAACTGCTGGGTGAAGAACTCTTTTCCGATGGATGAGGATTCGGTCATGCCAATGGTATTCGGTGTTTGCCGCCCCGCCCGTTGGCCGCAATCACCCCGCGGCATTTACCGGTTGCCCGGAACTTCCGCATACTTCTTCCCAGACCGGGTCCCGTCAGTCAAGTAATTGACATTCGGAAGGGCGGTGACGGGCGACGGTGGCGTATCGCGGAAAGCGCCGGCCGGGCCTGGCGCTGCCAGGTGAACGGGGTCCAGGGGTTGTGACCCCTGGCGGGGGTGGAGGGGGCGGAGCCCCCCCATGGCCGTGAGGCCACGGCCAAGGTAATTCCGGCGTCCCGAAAAAGATGGCGCGCCCGGCGGGATTCGAACCCACGACCCCCAGATTAGGAATCTGGTGCTCTATCCAACTGAGCTACGGGCGCGCGCGTGGCCGATAGGGCCGTTTTATAGCACACCTGGGCGGTGGCGCATCAACGGGCGCCGGCGCGCCGGATCGAGACGGCGGGCCGTTACCGGCCGAACAGGGTGTTGAAGGGGATGGAATAGTACACCATGGCCGATTCGGTGCCCGGGTTGGTATCGCCGAGGCTGGCGTTGGACATGTGGGAAACGGCCACGCCCAGCCGCGAGCGGTCGTCGAACCGGTAGGCGAATTCGATCTGCGAGCGGAATTCCACCGCATGGCCGAGGTCGAGCCCGCTTCCTTCTTCGTAATATCCGGGCGCGAAGCTCGGCGTCACCACGATACGGTTGCCCAGGAACACGTCCACCAGAACCCCGCCAAAGCCGTAAAAGCCGCCGTCCGTGGTCGCCATCAGCCCGCCGAAGGGCTTGAAGATCCAGAACTTCGCATCCGAGCGGTACTCGCCGCGGAACTCGATGGCGGTGTCCTTGGCGCGGTTAAAGTCGAAATAGCCCCCGGCCACCGACAGGAAAGCCGGATCCTCCGCACGGGCCGCGCCCGAGGCAAAAAGCAGCCCCGCCACGGCGGCCGCGGCAACCCTTATGAAACCTCCCCTCGGCACGGTCCTCCCCCTGAAAGACGTTTGGCCGGCAACATCGTACGGGATGGACGGCGAGTTGCAAGGGATTTGCCGCCGTCGCCGCCCCTGGCCTCACCCGTCGTCGCGTAAATTCCCGGCT
>JBHHXI010000045.1:0-19855 GCA_046756945.1 Rhodospirillales bacterium | reverse complement strand
AAGGCCGGGGTGTGATCGCCCAGGCCGAGGACCGGCTTGTCCGGTTTACGGCCTTTCGGCTCCTCACGCTTTTGGGGCGTGGGCTTGTCCGGTTTGCGGGCCGGCCGCCCGTCGGGTCCTGCCGGTGCCGGCTTGTCCGGTTTACGGCCGCCGCTCCCATCGTCCCGTGCCGGCGCAGGCTGGGCGGCTTTCTCGCGTTCGTGCGGGCGTCCGCCGCGGCCACGTTTCCGCCGCCGCCTGGATTTCCCGCCGCGCCCGGGCTCTTCGCGGCTTTCTGCCGTGGCCGGGGTTTCGGGCCTGGCCGCGGTCTTGGCCCTGGCCGGGGTTTCGGGCTTCGCCGCGGGCTCGGCCCTGGCGCCGCGCCCGCGCCGCCGCCGGGAGGGCCTTTCGGAAACCGCTTCCAGGTCGGCGCCGGCGATCCCGTCGACGGTGACGCGCGGGATCTCCTTGCCGATGAGGCGGGTGATGGCGGCCAGGTAGCGGCTGTCCTCGGGCGTGGCGAGGGTGAAGGCGCGCCCGCTCAGTCCGGCGCGCCCGGTGCGTCCGATGCGGTGCACGTAGTCCTCGGCGTGGCTGGGGACATCGAAGTTGAAGACGTGGCTCATCTCCTTGATGTCGAGGCCGCGGGCGGCGACGTCGCTGCACACGAGCAGTGTGATTTCACCCCGGCGGAAACGTTCCAGGGTTGCGGTGCGCGCCGGCTGCGGCATGTCGCCGTGCAGCTGGGCGGTGTTGTACCCGTGGCGGGCCAGCGAGCGGTGGAGGACGCCCACGTCACGCTTGCGGTTGCAGAACACCAGCGCGTTCTTCACGTCTTCGCGCTCGATCAGGCGGCGCAGGGCGGCGCGTTTCTCCTTCTGGCCGCCACCCGGGCGCCGGCCGTCCCGGTGCTCCACTATGATGAGCCCCTGGACCACGGTCTCCGCCGGTGTCGCCGGGGGGGCGACGCTGATTTCCTTCGGGTTCATGAGGAAGGCGTCGGCCAGGCGGCGGATTTCCGGCGGCATGGTGGCGGCGAAGAACAGGGTCTGGCGTATCCTGGGGATCACCGAAACGATGCGCTCCACGTCCGGGATGAAGCCCATGTCCAGCATGCGGTCGGCCTCGTCGATGACCAGCACCTTGACGTCCGTGAGCAGAAGGCGTCCGCGCTCGAACAGATCCAGAAGCCGGCCCGGGGTGGCGATCAGCACGTCCACGCCGCGGTCGACGATTTTGATCTGGTCGCCCAGGGACTCGCCGCCGATCAGCAGCGCCTTGGTCAGCTTGTGGTACTTGCCGTAGATATCGAAGTTCTTGGCCACCTGCGCCGCCAGCTCCCGGGTCGGCTCCAGGATCAGCGAGCGGGGCATGCGCGCCTTGGCCCGGCCCGCCGCCAGGATGTCGATCATGGGCAGGGTGAAGCCGGCCGTCTTGCCGGTGCCGGTCTGGGCGCAACCAAGGACGTCGCGGCCCATCAGGACGACGGGAATTCCCTGTTCCTGGATGGGCGTGGGCGCGGTGTAGCCTGCGTCGGCAACGGCCCGCAGGACATCTTCGCTGAGCCCGAGATCGGAAAAGTTCATAAGGTGTTTGGATCTGACCGGCTACGCGGGGGCCGTCGAGCGGTCCCTGCTCCGCAATATTCGAAGCCGGATATTAGGCTTTCGCGGCCCGCTGTCAATCTGGTCCTTTATCCTCGTTCACATCGCGGCGGACGCGCGGCCTTGGTATAACGTTCCGACCTTTCACGATTCGTCGAGGAGACTCCGCCCATGCCGGGCACGGCCGCGCCCAGTCGAAAGACCCACCGGACCGCACTGCGATGAGCGCCAGGACGCCGCTGGTTCTGCTGCCCGGCCTGCTTTGCGACGGGGCCCTGTGGCGCCATCAGACGGACACCCTCGCCGACATCGCCGGGATCACGGTCGCCGACCTCACCGGCGACGATTGCCTGGAAGACATGGCCCGCTCTGTCCTTGAGACGGCGCCGGAGACCTTCGCCCTGGCCGGGCTGTCCATGGGCGGATACGTGGCCCAGGCGGTCATGCGCCACGCGCCCGACCGGGTGACGCGGCTGGCGTTGCTCGACACCTCGGCCCGCGCCGATACGCCCGAGCAGAGCGAAAATCGCCGCGCCTTCATCGAGCAGACCCGGCACGGCGACTTCAAGGGCGTCACCTCCAGGCTGCTTCCCATGCTGATCCATGCCGACCGCCTGGAGGACGGGGACCTCACCGGAACCATCATGGCCATGGCCGAGCGCGTCGGCAAAGAGGCCTTCCTGCGCCAGCAGAACGCCATCATGAACCGCCCCGACGGCCGGCGGGACCTGGGCGCCATCCACTGCCCGGCGCTGGTCCTGTGCGGCCGCGAGGACGCGCTGACGCCCCTTGCCGGCCACCAGGAAATGGCGGCAGGACTCCCCAACTCCAAACTCGTCGTCATCGAGGACTGCGGCCACATGGCGCCCCTGGAACGGCCGCGTGCCGTCAGCGCCGTCATGCGCTACTGGTTGCAGGCCTGACAAGCCTAATCAGCGGAGGAGAACCCCATGTCCGGCCTGATCCTGCCCTACCGGAACGTGCTGCCCAGCATCGCCGACACTGTTTTCGTCGCGCCGACGGCCACCGTCATCGGCGACGTGGAGATCGGAGCGGACACCAACCTGTGGTTCGGCGTCATCGTCCGCGGCGACGTGCAGGAGATCCGCATCGGCGAGCGCACCAACCTCCAGGACGGCACCATCGTGCATGTGGACGCCGACACCTTCGGCACCTACATCGGCTCGGACGTCACCATCGGCCACGCCGCCATCGTCCATGCCTGCACCCTCGAGGATTTCTGTTTCATCGGCATGCAGGCGACCGTGATGGACGGCGCCCATGTGGAGAGCAACACCCTGGTCGCCGCCGGCGCCGTGGTCACGCCGGGCACGCGGGTGAAAAGCGGCCAGGTGTGGGCCGGCGTTCCGGCCCGGCCCATCCGCGCGCTGAACGACGACGAACGGCGCCTCATCGCCGAGGTTCCCGGCCACTACGTGGATCTGGCGCGCGAATACCTGGACGCCGGTATATGAGGCCCGGGCAACCGGCTTCCGGAGCCCCGGCCGAGTGTGGTAATCCCTACGGGGCGCGACGGAAACACTGGGGGGTCGGACGGCGATGAGCGAGAAAACGGATGTCATCCGCGTGCTCCTGGCCAAGGTCGGGCTGGACGGGCACGACCGCGGCGTCAAGGTGGTCGCCCGCTGCCTGCGCGACGCCGGCATGGATGTCATTTACACCGGCCTTCACCGCACGCCCGAAGAAGTGGTCGACGCCGCCGTCCAGGAGGACGTGGACGTGCTCGGCGTCAGCCTCTTGTCGGGCGCCCACATGACCATCCTTCCGCGCATGATCGATCTTCTCGGGAAATCCGGCGCCGACGACATCATCCTCATGGCCGGCGGCGTGATGCCGGACGAGGACGTGGCCGCGCTGAAGAAATTAGGCGTCGGCGAGGTGCTGCTCCAGGACGCGCCGCCGGAGACGATCATCGGCACCGTCCGCCGTTTGGTGGCGGAGCGCGGTCCGCGTTAGACGCCGGGTGAATGTCGACGGGGAGACCCATTAAAATGGAATTCTGGTCGTATCCGCCGAAGTATGATCTCCGCTACACGCGGGAGCCGTCGAGCCGCTACTGGTTCCCGGTGCGCGAGACCATGCCGCCGCCCGAGCGCGAGAAGGCCATCATCGAGCGTCTGCGCGTGGTGATGGAATACGCCTACGCCAACGCGCCGTTTTACCGGCGCAAGTGGGACGAGGCCGGCGTCCATCCCGACCATGTCCGCTCGCTCGACGACTTCGAGCGGGTGCCCGTGGTCACCAAGGCCGAGCTGCGCGAATCCCAGGCGCGCGCCGGGCCCTTCGGCGACTACCTGTGCATTCCCGAGTCCGAGGTCCACCACATCCACGGCACCTCGGGCACGACGGGCCGGCCGACCATCTTCGCCATCGGCCGCGGCGACTGGCAGGCGATCGCCAACAACCATGCGCGGGTCATGTGGGGCATGGGCGTGCGCCCCGGCGACGTCGTCTTCATGGCCGCCATTTTCAGCCTCTACGTGGGCTCCTGGGGGGCGCTGCTCGGGGCCGAGCGCCTGGGCGCCAAGTGCTTTCCGTTCGGCGCCGGGGCGCCGGGCATGACGGCGCGCGCCGCCATGTGGCTGGACATGGTCAAGCCGGACGTCTTCTACGGCACCCCGTCCTATGCCCTGTACCTGGCCGAGGTGGCCGGCGAGGAAGGGCTGAACCCGAGGGATTTCAAGCTCAGGCTGATGTTCTTCTCGGGCGAGCCGGGAGCCTCCATTCCCGGCATCCGCCGGCGCATCGAGGAGATCTACGGCGCCCGCGTCGTCGATTCCGGGTCCATGGCCGAGGTGACGCCGTGGATGAATCTGGCCGGCACCTGCGACGCCGACGGCATGCTCGTCTGGCAGGACATCGTCTATACCGAGGTCTGTGATCCGAAGACCCACCGGCGCGTGCCCTACGGCGGCGAGGGAACCCCCGTCTACACCAACCTGGAGCGCACGTCCCAGCCCATGATCCGGCTGGTTTCGGGCGACCTGACCCACTGGGTGGAGGGACCGAGCCCGTGCGGGCGGACGTACCCGCGCCTGCCCCAGGGCATCTACGGGCGCATCGACGACATGTTCACCATCCGCGGCGAGAACATCTATCCGAGCGCCATCGATTCCGTCCTCAACCAGCTCGCCAACTACGGCGGCGAACACCGCATCATCATCAGCCGCGAGGGCGCCATGGACGAGCTCCTGGTGCGCATGGACGCCAGGCCCGAGGTCTACGCGGCCGGCGCCGAGGCCGTGACGACGCTGCGCGCCAATGCCGAGCGCGACCTCCGGCGGGTGCTCGGCGTGCGGGCGATGGTCGAGGTGGTGGAGGCGGGCGCCATTCCGCGCACCGACTTCAAGGCGCGCCGGGTGGTCGACGACCGCGACCTCTTCCGCTCCCTGCGCCGGAAGATGGACGGTTAAATGGGCATGGTCGAGGATGTCCTCGCCGGGCGCGTCCGTGGCATCGCCAGGATGATGTCCCGCGCCGAGGCCGGGGGCGGGGATTGCCGCGCCGCGCTGGCCGAGATTTACCGGCACACCGGCCGCGCCCACGTGGTCGGCCTGACCGGGGTGCCGGGCAGCGGCAAATCCGCCCTCGCCCGGGTGCTGGCCCGGGCCGTCCGCGCCTCCGGGCGCAAGGTGGGCATCGTCGCCGTCGACCCGTCCAGCCCCTTTTCCGGCGGCGCCATCCTCGGCGACCGGGTGCGCATGACCGGGCTCAGCGGCGACCCCGGCGTCTTCATCCGCTCCATGGCGACCCACGGGGCGCTGGGCGGCCTGGCCCGGGCCAGCCTGGATTCCGTCGACATCCTGGACGCCGCCGGGTTCGACATCGTGGTGGTGGAGACCGTCGGCGTCGGCCAGGACGAAGTCGACATCATCCAGGCGGCCCACACCGTCATCGTGCTGTCGGCGCCGGGCCTGGGCGACGACATCCAGGCCATCAAGGCGGGCATCCTGGAGATCGCCGACATCCACGTGGTCAGCAAGAGCGACCGGGCCGACGCCAACCGGACGCTGACCGACATCAAGGGCATGGTGTCCCTGGGCCGGCCGCGCGGCGACGAATGGCAGGTCCCCGTGCTGCCGACCAGCGCCGAGAACGACGACGGCATCGGCGACCTGCTGGCGGCCGTCGACGCCCACCGCGCCCACCTGGAGGACTCGGGCGGCATCGCCCTGCGCCGCCGGCGCATCGCGGAGACGCGCATCCTCAGGATCGCCGAGGATATCGTCCGCACCCGCTTCGCCGGCCGTCACGACGGCATGCTGGCCGGGCTTCTGGACCGGGTGATGACGCGCGAGGTGGACCCCTACGCGGCGGCGATGGACATGCTCGCCGCCCTGGACGAGGACTGACGTCATGACACAGCGACAGCCCCCCTTGAACGGCCCGGCCGGCGACCGGGCGCGGCGCATGCTCGAGGACTGGGAGGCGAACGAGCTGGCGGCCTTCGTCGCCCGCCAGCCGGAGGGCAGGGAGGAATACGAGACCGCCTCCGGCGTGCCCGTGAAGCGCGTCTACACGGCCCAGGACGGCGCCCGCACGGCGCTTGAAGACATCGGCCTTCCCGGCCGCTATCCGTTCACCCGCGGCCCCTATCCGACCATGTACCGCGGCCGCCTGTGGACCATGCGCCAGATCGCCGGCTTCGGCACCGGCGCCGACACCAACCGGCGCTTCAAGTACCTGATCGCCCAGGGCCAGACCGGGCTGTCCACCGACTTCGACATGCCCACCCTCATGGGCTACGACTCCGATCATCCCATGTCCCGGGGCGAGGTCGGCCGGGAAGGGGTGGCGGTGGACACCCTGGACGACATGGAGGCCCTGTTCGAGGGCATAGACCTGACCGAAATCTCGGTGTCCATGACCATCAACCCGAGCGCCTGGATCCTGCTCGCCATGTACGTCGCCCTGGCCGAGCAACGGGGCGACGACCTGGACCGGCTCTCGGGCACCATCCAGAACGACATCCTCAAGGAATACATCGCCCAGAAGGAATGGGTCTATCCGCCCAGGCCGTCCATGCGCATCGTGCGCGACACCATCGTCTACGCGGCCCGGCACATGAAGCGCTACAACCCGGTCAACATCTCGGGCTACCACATCTCCGAAGCCGGGGCGACGGCGGTGCAGGAGGCGGCCTTCACCATGGCCAACGCCATCGCCTACGTCGACGAGGTGGTGAAGGCGGGAATCCCGGTCGACGATTTCGCCCCCCGGCTCGCCTACTATTTCGTCAGCCAGGCCGATTTCTTCGAGGAGGTGGCCAAGTTCCGCGCCGTGCGCCGGGTGTACGCCAAGATCATGAAGGACCGCTTCGGCGCGACGAAGCCCGAATCCATGCGCCTGCGCTTTCACTGCCAGACGGCGGCGGCGACCCTGACCAAGCCCCAGCACAAGGTCAACGTGATCCGCACCGCCTATCAGGCGTTGGCGGCGGTGCTCGGCGGCGCCCAGAGCCTGCACACCAACGGCCTGGACGAGGCCTTCGCCATCCCCACCGAGGAGGCCATGAAACTGGCCCTCAGGACCCAGCAGGTGATCGCCGATGAAACCAATGTCACCGCCGTCATCGACCCGCTCGGGGGCTCGTATTACCTTGAGAGCCTGACCAGCGAAATGGAAGAGCGCATCTTCGCCATCCTCGACGAGGTCGACCGCATGGGCGGCACGCTGAAGGCCATCGAGGACGGCTGGTTCCAGAAGGAGATCGCCGATTCGGCGTACGCCTTCGCGCTCAAGAAAGCCAACGGCGAGCGCCCGGTCATCGGCGTCAACAAGTACGTGGAGGAGGACGGCGCAGACGCCGGCATCGAAACCCACGGTCACGATCCGCAAACGGAACGCCGCCAGATCGAAAACCTGCGCCGGGTGCGCCGCCAGCGGGACGGCGGACGGGTGGCGCGGCTCCTCGACGACCTGAAGGCCGTCGCCGCGGACGAGGACGCCAACATCATGCCCGTCACCATCGAGCTGGTGAAGGCCCGGGCGTCGATGGGCGAGATCGTCGATGCCCTGAAGGAGCTGTGGGGGACCTACCGGGAAACGCCGGTGATCTGAGCGGGCGGCGCGGCCCTATGCCAGCGGGTGGCGGGCGCCGAAATACTGTTGGAAGATGGCCGGATGGGGCTTCAGGCGCGCCAGGATCAGCGAGCGGATCTGGGAGCCGCAGCCCAGCTCCCGCGCCCGGCGCAGGTGCCCGGTGAGCGCGGCGATGGCGCGGGCGCGCCGGAAACCGTAAAGCTTGGGGTGCTGGGCCTTGACGTTGCGGGTCTCGAGACTGACGACCGTATCCAGGATCTTGGTGACGGCCTGGCGGATCAGGGTGCCGATGCGGTGCACCGGGACCTCGTGCCAGGTGATGGCTGCGTTCAGGACATCGGGATCCTTGATCACCTCGCGGACGATGTGCTGAAGGTTGAAACGCAGGAAAGGATCCTTCGCCGCGACCTCTTCCATGAACTCCATCGCGCCCTTGATCTCCAGAAGGTCATTGCGGCTGGAACCGGTCTTCTTGAACTCCTCCGCCAGGGGCTGTTCGCGGCCGCCGCGCACGATGTCGAGCGCGTGCTCCAGGCGTTTGCGGAAGCCTCCGGCGATGCTGGCGGTGAGCTTTTCGTGCTGAAGCAGGCGTTTCTTGATGTGGGGGCTCAGGCTGTTCCATTCGCGGCGGCGGAACAGGCGCAGGCCGGAGATGGTGAACTGGGCCTCGTCTTCCGTCGCCAGGCCGAGCTCGACGAACGTCTCCTCGACGAAGGATTCAAGGGCTTCGCGGTCGAGGCCGGCCAGGGCGTTGCTCCAGGCCTGGAGGACGTTGAGATCGCGGATGTTCTCGAAATCGATCTCCCCGTTGGCGCGCCGGCGGCGCAGGACGTCGCGCAGGTCCTTGAGTTCGGGGAAGCTGTCCATCCATTTCCCGTCCAGCTTTGCCGGAATGCCCGCCGAGGCGCTGTTCGCCGGCTGCTCGCCGGTGGCCAGTGACTCAACGTGGCCGTCGCCTGTCGATCCGCCGTTCGGATGCATGTGACTCGCTCCGCCGTTTGCCGCTGGGCCTTCCGCGCGCCGTTCCTGCCCAGCCGGCGGCGACGGCTCCCAATCCGGGAAGACCCCGCGTACAACTTATTGGAAAGTGGTTAAAAGTCGGTTAACCGGCGGCGTCTGGCGGGGCCGGGGATCGCGCGTCCAGGATTGCGGAGGGCCGGCGCCGGCGCTCAATCGGTGTCGGCGCGCACCTTCACGTATTCGCCCGGGGCGTCGCCGAGCACCGTGAGCCCGCCGTCGCCGGGGACGCGGGCGGCCACGGTCTTCTGGCCGGCGTGCCTGGCGAGCCACCGCTGCCAGTCGGGCCACCACGAGCCTTCGTGCCGGGTGGCGCCCTTGAGCCAGGCCTCCGGGTCCTTGGGCTTTTTGGCGTTGGTCCAGTGGCAGTACTTGTTGGCCGCCGGCGGGTTGACGATGCCGGCGATGTGGCCCGACGCCGAGAGGACGAACCGCACCGGCCCGGAGTACAGGCGCGTCGGCGCATAGGTGGATTTCCACGGCGCGATGTGGTCGTCGCGGCTGGACAGGATATAGGTTGGCGTCTTGATCTTTCCGAGGTCGATGGGCACCCCGGCGAGGCTGACCCCGCCCGGCGTCACCAGCTTGTTCTCCAGGTACATGGTACGCAGATAGAAGGCGTGCATGGCCGCCGGCATGCGGGTGGTGTCGGCGTTCCAGTAAAGAAGGTCGAAGGGGAAGGGATCCTTCCCGAGAAGGTAGTTGTTGACGACGAAGGACCAGATCAGGTCGTTGTCGCGCATCATGTTGAAGGTGGCGGCCATTTCGCCGCCCTCCAGATAGCCCCGCTTCTTCATGCGGTTTTCCAGCCCGGACACCTGTTCCTCGTCGATGAAGACGGCCAGCTCTCCGGCCTCTTCGAAGTCGACCATGGCGGCGAAAAAGGTGGCTGACGCGATGCGTTCGTCGCCCCGGGCCGCCATGGCGGCCAGCGTGCACGCCAGCAGGGTGCCGCCGATGCAGTACCCGACGGCGTTGATACGGGCCTCGCCGGTGGCCTTCTCGATGGCCTCGAGCGCCGCCAGCGGCCCCTCCACCATGTAGTCCTCGAAGGTCTTTGCGGCCAGCGTCTCGTCCGGGTTGACCCAGGAGACGACGAACACGGTATGACCCTGGTCCACCGCCCACTTGATGAGCGAGTTTTCGGGGCGCAAATCCAGGATATAGAACTTGTTGATCCATGGCGGCATGATCAGCAGGGGCCGCCGGCGGACCTTCGGCGTCGCCGGGTCGTACTGGATCAGTTCCATCAGGTCGTTCCGGAAAACCACCTTGCCCGGCGTGGTGGCGATGTTCCCACCGACCTGGAAGGCGTCCAGGTCGGTCATCCGGATGTTGAGCCGGCCCTTGCCGCGCTCCAGGTCGTCGAGCATGTTGCTCAACCCGCGGACAAGATTCTCGCCCCGCGATTCAAGGGTCGCGCGCAGGACCTCCGGGTTGGTCATGATGAAGTTGCTGGGTGACAGGGCGTTGACGAACTGGCGGGTGAAAAATTCCACCTTGCGCTCGGTCTCGTCGTCCAGGCCGTGGACGTCCTGGACCGTGCTCTGTATCCAGCGCGCGGTCAGCAGGTAGGACTGCTTGATGAAGTTGAAGAGCTCGTTCTCGTCCCAGTCCTTGTCCCGGAAGCGCCGGTCGCGCGCCTCGGGCGTCGCGGCGGGCGCGGTTTCCTGTCCCAGCATGCGGCTCGCCGTGCTCTGCCAGAGGCCCAGGTAATCCTGCCACAGGGACATCTGCGCCTGCACCATCGTGGCCGGGTCGCTCATCATCCTGGCGGTCATTTCCAGGAAGGCGTTTCCGATGTTGAACGGGTCGACCGAGCCGCCCGCGGCCCCCTGGCGGGCGAGGAAATCGGTGACCAGGCGCTGGCAGCGCGCGGCGATATCCGCCATGGAGTCTGGTGCGAATTCAGGGTCGGGCGCCGGCATTTCGGAGCCCGGTTGATTGGCCATGGCTCAATCCTTTATGATCTTCCGAGGGTACCGATTAATATTGGAAGATAGTTCAAGACTGTGTAAGGCGTTGCGCGCCTCCATGCCGCCGGGCAGCGGGTGAGCCCCGGGGGATGGTCCGCGAGCCCGCGTTTGTATACTGTTAACGAAGTTCAGGCAATGTACGATTCACCGGTCAAATAGCTCGGCTTAGCGCGAAGGAGGCTGCGGCAACCATGGCTGTCGAGGGAAACAAGTGGCGGGCGCTGAAGGGGTTCTTTGGGCCCGCCGTCTCGGCCGCGGTTTTGCTTGCGGCCGTCGGCGGGTGTTCGCGGGTTCCCGACGCGATCAACCCGGTCGAATGGTATAAGAATACCACGGAATTCTTCGCCGGAAAGGATGACCAGAAGCCGGGCGCGACGGAATCGGACAAGAATCAGAGCACCTTGGCCGCCGACCGGGGCAAGCCGCCGCCGGGCGCCGGCAAGCCGGCCCCCAACCTGGGGTCGTTCCCGGACAGGCCGCCGATCACCCGGGCGGAACGAGACCGCCTCGCCGCCCAGGGCCTGGTTTCCGACCGCAAGGGGCGGCGCTATTCTTCGGAGTCCATACAGCGCCAGAGCGAACCGGCCGAGGCCCTTGCGCCGCGCATAGAGGCCACCATGCCGGCCCCCCCGGCGGCTCCGCCCCCGACCGCCATGCCCACGGCGCCGCCGTCGCCCGCCGCGGCGCCGGCGGTGGCTGCGCCGCCAATTGCCCGGCCTGCCGCTCCGCCGCCGCCGGCGCGGCGCGTTCCCGGGGCCGCGACCGCCGCGTCTCCGCCCGCTGCCGCCGTTCCTCCGCCTCCGGTGACGGCGTTCCCGTCAAGCCGGGTGCGCGAAACGCGCCAGGCCCGTCCGGCGCGGCGCCCTCCGGCCGGGGCCCCGGCCCTGAAACCGCCGCCCGCGACCGCGTCCGCGCCGGTGCCCGTGCCCGGCCCGTTCGAGACGATGGTTGTCTCTTCCGCCGGCGTCGAGTTGGCCGCCGCCCCGCCGCGGGCGTCCCGGCCGGTGGCGTCGCCGGCGCCCCGGGGGCGTGTGAAAAGCCGCCGCAAAGTGCGGACCTCGCGGATTCGGCAGGCCCGCGGGGCCCTGCCGCCGGGGGCGACCAGGATAGCCACCATCCTGTTCCCGAAAGGCTCGGTGGAACTCGACGCGCAGGACCGGCGCATTTTGGGCGATGTCATCAGGCTGCACCGCCAGCGCGGCGGCAAGGTGCGCGTCATCGGCCATGCCAGCCACCGCACGCGGAACCTGGATCCGGCGAAGCACAAGATGGTGAACTATCGGATTTCGGTGGCCCGCGCCGACAGTGTCGCCCGCGAACTCATCCGCCGCGGAATCCGGGCCAGCGAAATCTCCGTCGACGCCAGGGCCGACAGCGAGCCCATCTATTACGAAATCATGCCCTCGGGCGAGGCGGGCAACCGCCGGGCCGAGATCTACTTCGAACGCTGAGCGGTCCGGCGGTCCAGAATCGGGGGCGCCTGCCGGCGTCCCCCATTTGGTGCGTGAAGATCATGGAACAGGAATTCCACCGCATTCGAAGGCTGCCGCCCTACGTGTTCGCCGAGGTCAACGCCATGAAGGCGCGCGCCCGCGCCGCCGGCGAGGACATCATCGACTTCGGCATGGGCAACCCCGATTGCCCGACGCCGCCCCATATCGTCGAAAAACTGATCGAGACGGCACAGAACCCGCGCACCCATCGCTACTCGAACTCGCGTGGCATTCCGGGCCTGCGCAAGGCCATCGCCGGGTATTACCAACGCCGCTTTGGCGTTTCCGTCGATCCCGGGACCGAAACCATCGTCACCCTCGGCTCCAAGGAAGGCCTGGCCAATCTGGCGGCGGCGGTGACCAGCCCCGGCGATGTGATCCTGGTGCCCAATCCCTCTTACCCGATCCACCAGTTCGGGTTCATTATCGCCGGCGCCGCGGTGCGCAACATTCCGGTCGCCCCGGACGACAGTTTCCTGGCGGCGCTGGAGCGCGCGGTGAACCACAGCGTGCCCAGGCCGACGGCATTGGTGCTGAACTACCCCAACAACCCCACCTGCGAGGTGATGGATCTGGACTTCTACGGCCGGATCGTGGATTTCTGTCGTGGGCACGGGATCTACATCTTTTCCGACCTGGCCTATGCCGAAATCTATTTCAACGACCAGCCGCCGCCGTCGATCCTGCAGATTCCGGGGGCCAGGGACATCGCCGTGGAGTTCACGTCGATGTCCAAGACCTATTCCATGCCCGGCTGGCGCATCGGTTTCGCCACCGGCAACAAGAGACTGATCGAGGCGCTGGCGCGCATCAAATCCTATCTGGACTACGGCGCGTTCACGCCGGTGCAGGTGGCCGCCGCGGCCGCCCTCAACGGTCCCCAGGACTGCGTGGTCGAGATTCGAAACCGCTACCGGGAACGCCGCGACGTGCTGATCGGTGGGCTGGCGGCGGCTGGCTGGGAGGTGCCGGAGCCGCGCGCCACCATGTTCGCCTGGGCGCCCATACCCCCGGCCTTCCGCCACCTGGGTTCCCTGGAGTTCTCCAAGCTATTGCTGCGCGAGGCCAAGGTCGCGGTTTCTCCGGGTATCGGTTTCGGTGAAAACGGGGACGGCCACGTGCGCTTCGCGCTGGTGGAGAACCGCCAACGCACCCGCCAGGCCATCCGCACCATCAAGGCGTTTCTCACCGGCTACGACAAGGTTATCGGGGACACGGAGAGAAAACGGGCGGCGGTTTTTTAAAACACGTCCCCCCAATCAAAGGCGTCAATGAACCAACCCCTCAAGATCGCCGTTGCCGGCCTCGGCACGGTCGGCGGCGGGACCCTCAAGGTATTGCGCAGGCACGCGGCGCTGCTCGAGCACCGCTGCGGCCGGGCGGTCGTGGTCAGCGCCGTTTCGGCGCGGGACCGTGAAAAGGACCGCGGCGTTCCCCTGGACGGGATCCGCTGGTTCGACGACCCGCTGGCCATGGCCGCCGACGCCGGCGTGGACGTGGTGGTCGAATTGATCGGCGGCGAGGACGGTATCGCCAAGGAGCTGTGCGAGACCGCCATCGCCAATGGCAAGCACGTGGTCACCGCCAACAAGGCGCTGATCGCCCATCACGGCACGGCGCTGGCGCACAGCAGCGAGGCGGCCGGCGTCACCCTTGCCTACGAGGCGGCGGTGGCCGGCGGCATCCCCATCGTCAAGACGTTGTGCGAGGGGCTCGCCGCCAACGGCCTGAGCCGCGTTTACGGCATCCTCAACGGCACCTGCAATTTCATCCTCACCGCCATGCGCGAAAGCGGCCGCGAGTTCGACGAAGTGCTCGCCGAAGCCAGGGCGCTCGGCTACGCCGAGGCCGACCCCAGCCTCGACGTGGACGGGGTCGACACCGCCCACAAGCTGGCCATCCTGGCCAGCCTCGCCTTCGGCTGCGAGATCAATTTCGCCGCCGTTCACATCGAGGGCATCCGCCACGTCACGCTGACCGATATCCGGTTCGCCGAGGAACTGGGATACCACATCAAGCTGCTGGGGATCGCCGGCTTGACCTCCGACGGGGTGGAGCAGCGGGTGCATCCGTGCATGGTGCCCGTGTCGGCGCCCATCGCCCATGTGGAGGGCGTGTTCAACGCCGTCGTCGCCGACGGCGACTTCGTCGACACCATCATGCAGGAAGGCCAGGGCTCGGGCGCCGGGCCGACGGCGTCGGCGGTGGTGGCGGATTTGGTGGACATCGCGCGCCGGCGCAGCGTGCCCACGTTCGCGGTTCCGGCCAAGGACCTGAAACGCCTTTCGGCGGTGCCCATGGAACGCCACCGGGGCGCCTATTATGTCCGGCTCATGGTGCTGGACCGGCCCGGCGTGTTCGCCGACGTGGCGGCGGTCCTGCGCGACCACGACGTGTCCATGGAGTCCGTGCTGCAGCGCGGACGCGCCCCCGGCGAGGCGGTACCGGTGGTGGTGACCATCCACGAGACCGAAGAGGCGGCAATGCAGGGGGCGCTGCGGGAGATCGGGGCCCTGGAGGCCGTGGTCGAGGCGCCGCGCATGATCCGCATCGAATCCTTTTAGGCGGGCGCGGGAAGCGCTCCGGGGAGGGAGGAATCAGGCCATGCCCAAGATATCCAGCGTCGGGCGGAATCTTGCCCTGGAAGCCGTCCGCGTGACCGAGGCCGCGGCCCTCGCGGCGTCGCGCCTGATGGGGCGCGGGGACGACCAGGCGGCGGACCGGGCGGCGGTCGACGCCATGCACGACGCGCTCAAGATCCTCGCCATCACCGGCACCATCCGCATCGGCGAGGGCGGGGAGGGGGAATCCCCGAGGCTGTACGTGGGCGAGACGGTGGGCACCGGCGACGGCCCGCGGGTGGACGTGGCGGCGATGCCTTTGGAGGGGTCGACCATCATCGCCAAGGGCGAACCCAACGCGCTGTCGGTCATCGCCATTGCCGAGGACGGCGGGTTCCTCAATATTCCCGACATCTACATGGAAAAGATCGCCATCGGCGGCGGCCTGCCCGGGGACGTGGTCGATCTGGAAGAAGAGCCGCCGAAGAACCTCAGGGAACTGGCCCGCGCCAAGGGTGTCGACGTGGGCGATCTGGTGGTCTGTATCCTTGACCGGCCGCGGCACACGGACCTGATCGCCAAGACGCGCGACGCCGGGGCGCGGATCATGCTGATCCGGGACGGCGACGTGGCCGGGGTCATCGCCACCACCCAGCCGGAAAGCGGCGTCGACATTTACATGGGGATCGGCGGCGCCCCCCAGGGGGTATTGGCGGCGGCGGCGCTCAGCTGCGTCGGCGGCCAGATGCACGGGCGCCTGGTGCTGCGCAACGACGAGGAAAAGAAGCAGGCGGACAAATGCGGGATCACCGACTTCGACAAAAAGTACGGTGTCCCCGACATGGCCCACGGCGATATCACCTTCGCCGCCACCGGCGTCACCAGCGGCGCCATGCTCGCCGGCGTGCGCCGCCACCGCGGCATCGCCGTCACCCAGTCCATGGTCATGCGCTCGAGGACAGGCACGCTCCGCTACATCGAAGCCCACCACCTGTTGGGCCGCCTCGGCGCCGCCGGCCCGAATAACGCGTAATGGCGGACACCGCGGCCCTTTCCCCTGCCGGCGGAATAGAGAGCGCGGACTGTTTCCTCGGCGTGGCGCGGTCCTTGACCGGCCGGCGCTGGCTGGCCAGGCTCGCCGACGAGCGCGCCGCGATGGCGCTGGCCCAGCGCCTCCAGGTGCCCGAGATCGTCGGCCGGGTGCTGTCGGCCAGGGGCGTCGGCATGGACGAGGCGGACACCTTCCTCGACCCGGCGCTCAAGACCCTGCTTCCCGATCCCGCCGGGCTCAGGGGCATGGAGGAGGGGGCCGGACGCCTCGCCGCCGCCGTCGTGGCGGGCGAACGCATCGCGGTGTTCGGCGATTACGACGTGGACGGGGCGACGTCGGCGGCCCTGCTGGCCCGTTTTTTCGCCGCCGTCGGCGGCCGCTGCGAGACCTATATTCCGGACCGCCTGCGCGAAGGCTACGGACCCAACGAGGCGGCGCTCCTCGGACTCCGGGAAAACGGCGTTTCCGTGGTCGTCACCGTGGATTGCGGCACCACCTCCCACGGTCCCCTGGAGGCCGCGGCGGCGGCCGGCCTCGACGTCATCGTCGTCGATCACCACGAGGCCGAGGCCCGGCTGCCCCGCGCCGTCGCCGTGATCAACCCCAACCGCGTGGACGAGACCAGCCCCCACGGCCAACTGGCGGCGGTGGGGGTGGCCTTCCTGCTGGTCGTCGGCCTCAACCGGGTCCTGCGCCGGGCCGGCTGGTACGGGGCGCGGCCCGAACCCGACCTCATGCAGTGGCTGGACCTGGTGGCGTTGGGGACGATCTGCGACGTGGTGCCGCTGACCGGGGTCAACCGCGCCCTGGTCGCCCAGGGCCTGAAGGTGATGGCGCGGCGGAAAAACCCGGGCCTGCGGGCGCTCGCCGACGTCGCCGGGATGACCGAGGCGCCGGGAACCTACCACGCCGGGTACATCCTCGGGCCCCGGATCAACGCCGGCGGGCGGGTCGGGCAGGCGGACCTGGGCGTGCGCTTGCTGAGCACCGGGGATGCCGGCGAGGCCGACGCCATCGCCGGGCGCCTGGACGACCTCAACCGGGAGCGCCGGGAGATCGAGGCCGCCGTCTTCGAGCACGCCCTGGCCGAAGCCGAGGCGTGCGAAGAACGGACGCCGGGGGCGCCGTTGATCTTCGCCGCCGGCGAGGGCTGGCACCCCGGCGTCATCGGCATCGTCGCCAGCCGGCTCAAGGAGCGGTTCAACCGGCCCGCCTGCGTGGTGTCGCTGGACGGCGGCAAGGGCTCCGGCTCCGGACGGTCGGTGTCCGGCGTCGACCTGGGCGCCGCCGTCATCGCGGCGCGCCAGGCGGGGCTCCTGGTCAAGGGCGGCGGCCACGCCATGGCCGCCGGTTTCACCGTGGAGAAAAGCCGCCTCGACGCGCTGATCGGTTTTCTAAACCAGCGGATCGCCGATGCCCTCGGCGGCCGGGCGCCGGTCCCCAGCCTCCGTCTCGACGGGGCGCTCACGGTGGCGGCGGCGTCGAAGGACCTGATCTCGACCCTGATGCGGGTCGGGCCCTTCGGCAGCGGCAACCCCGAGCCCAGGTTCGCCATCGCCGCCGCCCGGCTGGTCTATGTGGACGTGGTCGGGGGCAATCACCTGAAATGCACCCTCGCCGGGGCCGACGGCGGGCGCATCAACGCCATCGCCTTCCGCGGCCTGGACTCGGACCTGGGGCCGGCGCTGCTCAACCACGACGGCGCCCCCTTCCACGTCGCCGGCCGCCTGCGCGTGAACACCTGGCGCGGCCATTCGGCGGTGGAGTTCCTCATCGACGACGCGGCGCCGGCCTGGTAGGGCGCGGCTCGAACGCTCTTCACGCGAAAGAAGCGAAACCACAGAGATCACAGAGACCACGGAGGAAGAAACCGGAGAGGAAATCAAAGCGGCGCAACGCGCCCCATGAGACTGTCTCGGTGAAAACCTCTGTGCTCTCCGTGTGCTCTGCGGTTAATTTTTTTCGGCCCGGACCTCGTGCGTCGCGTGTTATACGCCCGATCGAAATGCCGGGGCCGGAAGACGGGGCCCCGTTCCCCGCCGCCTTATTTTTTCAGGATCTTGGGCACCCGGTTGGGACGCAGGCGGAAGGCGTCGGGCATGCCCGAGCCGAGAAGCGGGCGCAGGTACATGAGGAACGCGTCGGTGACGTCGGTGCCCGTTCCGGCGATGAACTCGTCGGCCATCACCTTGGTCTTGCCGGCGACGGCGTCCAGGGGACTGAGCTTGTATTCCACCGAATAAAAGCCCGTGCGATGGATGGTGACGGAGCCGTCGTCCCGGCCCCATTGGGCGTACTGCACGGCCTTTTCGCCGACCTCGCGGGCCTCGCGCTGGTCGACGTCGGAGACGCAGCCGAGGAACGAGCGCTGCAGGTAGCCAAACGTGTCGCCGCGCACCCGCTTGATGTCGGTGCGCCGCCTGACGGCGTCGGTGAGCACGTCGGCGAGCAGGCCGGTGCCCGAGAGCTGCACGTTGCCGTGGGCGTCCTTCTCCACGTCGCCGGCCAGCTTGGCGGCGATGGGCTCGCCGGCGGCGTCGTGGACGCCCTCGGAGACGGCGACGACGCAGCGCCCGAAGCGCTCGTGCACGGAGTTCACGTCGGCGAGGAAGGTATCCAGGTCGAACGACCGCTCGGGCAGGTAGATCAGGTGCGGCCCGTCGTCGTCGTACTTGCGCCCCAGCGCCGCGGCGGCGGTCAGGAACCCCGCGTGGCGGCCCATCACCACGCCGACATAGACCCCGGGCAGGGCCATGTTGTCCAGGTTCACCCCGGCGAAGGCGCTGGCCACGAAACGCGCCGCCGACGGGAAGCCCGGCGTGTGGTCGTTGATCACCAGGTCGTTGTCGATGGTCTTGGGGATGTGGATGCAGCGCAGGGCGTATTCGGCCTTGTGCGCCTCCTCGCTGACGATGCGCAGGGTGTCGGACGAATCGTTGCCGCCGATGTAGAAGAAGGTGGAGATCTCGTGGGCCTTCAGGACCGTGAAGATCTCCTGGCAATAGGCGAGGTCGGGCCGGTCGCGGGTGGAGCCCAGCGCCGAGCACGGCGTCTTGGCGACCAGCTCCAGGTTATGGGTGGTCTCGCGGGTGAGGTCGAGGAAGTCCTCGTTGACGATGCCCTGCACACCGTGAAAGGCGCCGTACACCTGCTCGACGCCGGCGAACTTGCGCGATTCGATGACCGTGCCGACCATGGATTCGTTGATCACCGCCGTCGGCCCGCCGCCCTGGGCGACCAGTACCTTTCCCCGCAACATGAAATGGTTTCCTCCGATGACCGAAGATGGATGGGTGCGCCGGACCGCGAGGCGGATTGTATTCGCGGCGCCCGGACGTGGAAACACAAATTCGGGGCAGGGGGGGCAGGGGGGGGCACAGCCCGCAGGGGTGGCGGTCGGTGGGTGGCCGCCGCCCGGGTGCGGCGGCGGCGGGCGGGGGGCTTGATTTTATGGGACAGGGCGTATACCACACAGGCCGCCCCCGTCCCCATCGTCTAGAGGCCTAGGACTCCACTCTTTCAAGGTGGCAACACGGGTTCGAATCCCGTTGGGGACACCAGTTCCGGGCTGCCGCCGCTACGCGGGACAGGACACTAGGCGCTTTTCACCACGTGGAGGGAAGAGGCGACGGCGCCGGCGACGAATTCGGGAACGGCGTCGGCGCTGAGGGGTCGGCTGTAATAGTATCCCTGGATCTCGTCGACGCCGTGGGATTTGAGGATGACCACGTCCTCCTGTGTTTCCACGCCTTCGACGTTGACCCGCGTGCCGAGACTGTGCCCGAGGTTGACCACCGCCTTGATGATGGCGGCGCTGCTGGTGTTGTGCGCGATGTCGCGGACGAAACTGCGATCCAGCTTGATCTTGTCGATGGGGAACCGCGTCAGGTAGCTCAAGGACGAGTACCCGGTCCCGAAGTCGTCGAGCGAGATGCAGATGCCGCGGCGGCGGAAGTCGAGCAGCATCTCGCGCCCTCCTTCCTGCATGAAGACGCTTTCGGTGATCTCCAGGTGCAGATCGCCGGGATCGAGGCCGGTGTCCCTGAGCGCCGCTTCCACGGTCGCCACCAGGTCCTCCTGGCGGAACTGCACGGCCGACAGGTTGACGGCC
>JBHHXI010000044.1:0-20236 GCA_046756945.1 Rhodospirillales bacterium | reverse complement strand
CATGGCCGTGGCCGCCGGAGCCGTGGATGCCGACCGGAAACCGGCCGGTGGCATGAGCGTTGAAGGTCATCGTCCGCGGCGCCCCGGGGTTCAGATCCAAACGGATATCGTAGCCGTGCAGATGCAGCTCCACCGCCTCGTCGGTTGTCCACCGGAGTTCGACCCGGTCGCCTTCCGTCACCCGGATCGTCCGCTTGCCGGCGGCGACACGGCCGTTGTGGATGTCGAGGGCGAAGGACCGGGTTTCCCCCGTTTGTGCCCACACCGGCCACGGGTCGAACAGCCATCCGGCCACGGCAAGCGCCAATGCGCCGGCGAGGCGAAGGCCGCCGCGGCGGAAAACGGCGGCCGGACGTTGATCAGCGGCGATCCCGGCGTTCATCGGACATCGATCTCCAATTCATCGGTTTTGATAGCCGAAAGGCGGGGCCGGCGCCATTCCACAAATTGTTTTGATGCGATTATAATCTTGCCGGTTCAAGTCGGGGTGGTAAACGGCCCACATGCCGGGTCAGACAACAGGCGAACCGCCTCAACGGATCGGCTAGGCTTCGCCAACACGAATATCTCGGGGAAACATCCAGGGGGAAAGAATGATGAAACGCATGGTTTCGCTTTTCGTGGCGGCGTTGTTTATGGCCGCCATCGTGCCCGGGTTCGCCCGCGCCGAGATCCTGGCGATGATGAACTACGAGAGCAAGACACCGGAATCCCTGAAGGCGTTCAAGCTCACGGGCACACAGGAACGCAGGGAAGGGATCGCCATTATAGACGTCGATCCCGATTCCCCGGACTTCGGCAAGATTCTGATGGACATTCCGCTGCCGCCCGATCTGGTCGCCCACCACATCTTCTACGACCGGGAGATGAAGAAGGCCTACGTAACGGCACTCGGCAAGTCGGAACTGCGTGTCTTCGACTTACACCGGTTTCCCTATCGGCTGCGGCGGCTCGCCATGCCCGACTGCAAGATGGGCGAGGACGTGATCTTCTCCGAAGACAACAAGACCTGGTACCTGACCTGCATGATGTCGGCGAAGGTCATCGTCGGCGACGTGGCGACGGACAAGGTCAAGCGGATCATCAAGATTCCCAATTCCTACCCGCACGGGCTCGCCGTGATGAGCGATATCGACCGCATTCTGGTGACCAGTACGGTGAGCGGCGACCTCAGCGACCCGCACGAGTTCATCAGCGTCGTCGAGGCCAGCACCGGCCGTGTGCTCGGCAAACACAAGATGTCGAACAAGAAGTCCCCGTCCGGCGTGGCGCCGGTCGAACTGCTTCGCGTGCCCGGCGCCAACCCGCCGATGGCCTACGTCACCAACATGTTCGGCGGCACCTTGTGGGCGGCGACCTGGAACCCGTCGAAAAAGGATTTCGACGTGGCCGAGGTGTTCGACTTCAACCCGATCAAGGCCGGCGTTCCGTTGGAGATGTATTTCAACAAGGCGGCCGACCGGCTCTACGTGACCACGGCCAAGCCCGGCAAGTTCCATATCTTCGATATCTCGGCCGACCCCATGAAGCCGAAGCTGATCAAGACCCTGCCGGCCGCCGAAGGGGCGCATCACGTGGCGATCACCCGCGACGGCCGCTACGGCTTCGTGCAGAACTCGCTTCTCAACCTGCCGGGCATGAGCGACGGCTCCGTCACCGTCGTCGATCTTCAGGCGCAGAAGGTGGTCCGGTCGATGGACACCCTCAAGAACATGGGCCTGAATCCCAACCTTATCGTCCTGCTGCCCCAGTGGAACGACTTGGCGGGGCATTGAATCGGGGGCAAATGGCCTTCCAAACGCGGTCAAACCGCTGAATTTCGGTCACCGGATGGCCGCAGGAGCGATACGGCTATCCCCCGCCCCGGTGTGCCGTGCCTGTGGAAGTGCCATGGGTTTGGTGGTTATCTGGGGAATGCCGGCCGGAAAACGCCGATAAAAGGGGAAAACGTTGAAGCGTTTAATGCTGGTTTTCGTGCCGTGCCTGGCTGCCTGTGGGGAAGTCTTGATGTTCATTTCGCCGGCGTTTGCCCATGGCGGGGCCGTCGGCACCTCAACGGGCGGCCTGGGGCGGATTTTCCTCATAGCGATAGCCGCTGTTATCCTGTTCGTCCTTTTTCTCGTCTTCACCCACGAGAAGAAGGGCTGGACGGTGCTTGTCACCGGCGGCGCCGGCTACGTCGGCAGCGCCCTGGTGCCCAAACTGTTGGAGCGCGGACACAGGGTCACCGTTCTCGACCTCTATCTCTATGGCGAGGACGTTCTCGACGGCGTCCGCGACCATGCGGACCTGCAAGAGATCAAGGGCGACCTCAGGGACCCACACGCGGTCGACGTGGCGCTCAGGGGATGCGACGCGGTGATTCATCTCGCCTGCATTTCCAACGATCCGTCGTACGATCTCGACCCCGGCCTCGGCAAGTCGGTCAATTACGACGCCTTCCGGCCGCTCGTCCGCGCCGCCAAGAAGGCCGGCGTCAAACGCTTCATCTACGCCTCGTCTTTCAGCGTCTACGGCGTCAAGGACGAACCCGAAGGCACCGAAGACCTGCCTCGGGAGCCGCTCACCGGCTGTTCCAGGTACAAGGCGCTTTGCGAGAAGGTGCTCGATGAGGAACGCGCCCCCGGTTTCGTCACCTGTACGGTCCGGCCCGCGGCCGTCTGCGGACACGCGCCGCGCCAGCGCCTCGATATCATCGTCAACACCCTCACCAACCACGCGGTCAACCAGGGGCGCATCCGGGTCTTCGGGGGCTCCCAGAAACGCTCGTGCATTCACATCGATGACATGGTGGACCTGTACCTGTTCCTGCTCGACCAGCCGGACGCACTGATAGACGGCAAGACCTACGACGCCGGCTATGAAACCCAAACGGTCCTTGATCTGGCGGACATCGTGAAAAGGGTCGTCGGCGGCGATCTCCCGATCGACATCGAGCCGAAGGACGGCCTGCGGTCCTATCCCGCATCGTCCGACAGGCTGCGCCGCGAACTGGGGTTCAAGCCCCGCCACACCATCGAGGACGCCGTGCGCGATCTGGCGGCGGCGTTCCGGAACGGAAAAATTCCGGATTCCTTCGACGACCCCAGGTACTTCAACATCAAGATGATGCAACGGGTTGGCCTGGAATAGGGACCTGATGCCATGTCTATCCCAGGGCGCCGTACTATCCTCGCGGCATTGTCGATTGTCCTTGCCGCGACGGTTGCGGGCGCTTGGCTCCTGACACCGGCGCCGGCGCCGGGAAGCTCGGCGGAAAACGGCAAGGCCGCGCAAGCGCCATCCATCGGAGGGCCGTTCTCGCTTGTCGATCAAACCGGGAAACCGGTGACCGACAAGGATTTTCGGGGCAGGTTCATGCTTGTCTTCTTCGGCTATACCTACTGCCCCGACGTCTGTCCGACCGACCTTCAGATTATCAGCCAGGCCATGGACGCCCTGGGCGCGGCGGGCGAAATCGTGCAACCGATCTTCATTACCGTCGATCCCGAGCGCGACACGCCCGAGGTGATGGCCGACTATGTGGGCAATTTCCATCCGCGGCTTCTCGGACTGACCGGCACCCGTGATCAGGTCGCCACGGCCGCCAAAGCGTACCGCGTCTATTTCTCGAAGTTCTATCCTCCGCCGGAATCGCTGTCCGGCGAGACGACAGCCGGTGGGGTGACGGTCGGGGAGGACGAAGACAATTCCGAGTATTTCATGAATCACTCCGCCATCACTTATCTGATGGGGCCCGACGGACGCTTCCGGGAGTTTTTCTCACACGGCACGAGCCCCGACGAGATGGCCGGGGAGATCCGGCGACATATCAATGGCCAGACTTAAAGAAGGTACAAAGACCATGAAACGTGGACCACTCGTATTGGCGCTGACCGTCGCATTCACGATTGTCACATCTGCGATGGCACGGGATGTCCACCTGGGCAGCCTCACCGTAAGCCATCCCTGGGCCCGGGCCTCGGCGGGCAAGGCAAAGGCCGGGGCGGCCTATGTGACCATCACCAACGACGGGCGACAGGTGGACCGTCTGGTGAAGGTCGCTTCTCCGATCGCCGGAAAGGCCCGGCTTCATACCCATATGATGGAAGGCCACATGATGAAAATGCGGCCCGTCGAGGCCATAGGGATCGGCCCCGGCAAGCCGGCGGTGCTGAAACCCGGCGGGCTGCACATCATGCTGATGGGGCTGAAATCGCCCCTCAAGCAGGGCGAAACATTTCCCATGACCCTGACCTTCGAGAAAGCCGGGGCTGTCGAAGTCCGGGTGATGGTGAAGAAGGTGGGCGCCATGGGGGCGGGCCGGCCTTCGTGTCACGTTCCCGTCCATCTGTCGGAGGAGGCGGAACGGCAGCCGGGTGGAGCCCTGTACGCGGGTCCGGCGATGAAACACCGCATGCCTCAGCCCCAACCCATGGCCGGGATGACGGGCAGCCACGCCGACATGAAAGGCACCCACATGGTTCACAAGCCACAGTACGGCGGCGCCTTCTTCATGGCGCCCGATAAGATCCATCACCTGGAGGGGCTCTATTCCGACGAATGCGGGTTCCAGGTGATTTTCTACAACGCCTTTACCAGGCCTATCCGCGCGGACCGTTTTCAGGCGTTCATCAAAGTCATACCAAGAAACGAGGACGAACCGGAAGTCATCCGTTTTCTGTCTTCCTCCGAAGACCACACCGTCCTGAAATCGGCGATCGGGGACGAAGTGAGGAAACCGTTTCTGATAGAGCTGCTCGTCAAGTTCCCGGAATCGGATGAACCGGAGCTTTTCACCATACAGGTCCCCGGTTAGGCCGCCACCGCCCGGCGCCTGAGGCGGGCCAGAGAAGAAGTCACGATATTCGTCGCCTCCCGAATGACCGCGCGCCTCACGCGATCAGGGTGACCGGCTCCAGGTGATTGCTCTCGGGTCTGACGGTGCCGATGATGGCGGCGCGCCCGTATCCCAGGCCCTTCAATTCGCCCAGGCAGGCGTCCGCCTTGTCGCCGGGGACGCTGGCCAGCAGCCCCCCGGCCGTCTGCGGGTCGAAGACCAGGGGATAGAGTTCGTGCGCGCCGGCCCGGTCCAGGTCGCGGATGGCGCGGCGCAGACGGACGTTCGCCGGCTGCAGGGAGCTGAAGACGCCGAGGCGGATGGTTTCCAGCGCCCCGTCGAGGACCGGCAGCGTCCCCAGTTCAATCTCCACGTCGACCTCGGAAGGCCTGGTCATCTCCACCAGGTGGCCAAGCAGGCCGAACCCCGTGATGTCGGTGCAGGCGGTGGCGCCGTGTCCGAACAGGCAGTGGGCCGCCGCGCGGTTCGATTGCAGCATCGAGTCGAGGGCGCCCTCGATCCACCGTCCCTTGGCCTTGAGGCGCATGTCGGCGGCGAACAGCGTCCCCGTGCCCAGCGCCTTGGTCAGGATCAGCCGGTCGCCCGGGCCCATGCCCGCCTTGCGCAGGACGTGGTCCTTGTCAGCCAGGCCGTTGACGGAAAAGCCGAGCGCCAGTTCGGCGCCTTCCGACGTGTGGCCGCCGACGAGGGCGGTGTTGGCCGCCTTCAGCACCTGTAGCGCGCCGTCCATCATCTGGGACAGCTCGTCCTCGACCTTTGCCTCCAGCCCGTAGGGCACGGTGGCGATGGCCAGCGCCGACTGGGGCTCGGCCCCCATGGCGAAGATGTCGCCGAGGCTGTGGTTGGCGGCGACCTGGCCGAAAATGTACGCATCGTCGATGAACGAGCGGAAGAAATCCACCGTGTGGACCATGACCTTGCCCGGCGGCACATGGACCACCGCCGCGTCGTCGGGTTCGTGAAGCCCGATCAGGATGTCGTCGCGCTCGACCGGCTCCATGCGGCTCAGGGCCCGGGTGAGCACGGTGGCCCCCACCTTGGCGCCGCAGCCGCCGCACCGCATGGCGACGGCGGAGATTTCCTTGAGCGCCTGGGAATCGACCAGCCCCGGGGCGATGTCGGCGGTCTCGTCGGTGGCCATCTCGGGAAGCTCGCTGTATTTGCGCATCCAACGGCGGTCGATCCAGTCCTTCCAGCGCCAGACGAGGCGTCCCTCCACCGCCAGGTCGTACTTGGCCGCCACCGCGTACTTGTCGCCGGTGCTGATGATGGTGAGGAAATCTTTCTGCGGGGAGAAGGGTTTCAGGGGCCGGTTCAAGAGCGCGCGGCGCAGGTTTTCGGCCAGGGGCGGACCCTGGCGGACGGCGAACACGCCCGCTTTCGGGCGCGGGTGGTTGACCACGGTGGCGATGTCGCCGGCGGCGAAGACCTCCGGGTGGGATAGCGATTGCAGGGTGTCCCCGAGCAGCACGAAACCGCGCTCGTCCACCTCCAGGCCGGTGTCCTTCACCCAGGGCGCGGCGCCGGCCGCGGTCACCCACAGGATCTCGTCGAGGGCGATGGTGTTGCCGTTGGCGCAACGGACGCCTTCCGAATCCGCCGCCACCACCGGGTGTCCCGCGTGCACGCGGACGCCGCGCACCTCTAGCTGGCGGGCGAACTTTTCCCGGGCCGCCCCGTTGTGGGCGGGCAGGATGCTGTCCGAATCGGTGATCAGGTGGAATTCCAGGTGGCCCGCGTCCCGGCCCTCGGCGGCCAGCATCTCCCCCAGCCGGTGGCGGACGGCGAGCAGGATCTCGACGCCGCCGGCCCCGGCGCCGACGACCCCGATGCGCACCGGATCGTCGCGGGCGAGGACACGCTCGCTGATCCGCGTCCATTGGTCGACGAACAGGTTGATGGGCTTGACCGGCGTGGCGTTCTCCGCCGCCCCGGCCACGTCGGCCATCCCCGGCGTCGACCCGATGTTGAGGGACAGGAGGTCGTAGGGCACCGGCGGCCGGCTCCGGCACAGCACCCGCCGGCCGGCGAGATCGATGCCCACGGCCTCGTCCTGATACAGCCGCGCCCCGGCGAACCGGGCCAGGGGCTGGAGGTCCACGTGGGCGTCGTCGAACCCGTAATGGCCGGCGATATAGCCCGGCAGCATGCCCGAATAGGGCGTGTGGACGTCGCGCGCGATCAGCGTCAGGCGGACGCCGGCAAGGGGCTTCATCCCGAACCGTTTGAGGACGGCCACATGGCTGTGCCCTCCCCCGACCAGGACCAGGTCCTTGACGATGGTTCCGTGCCCGTTTTTCACCCTGTCCCCGCCTCGTCCGAAGAGTGCGCGGCCACTATCAGCGCCCCGCGGGTCCGATTGTTCCGGTTCCCCGGCGCCGCGTCAAATGGTGGCGCCGGAGGCCGCGGCCGGAGGGTGCCCCGTGTCATTGGATTTCGGGCGTGGTGGCCAGGCGCAGCCGGGCGCGGATGGCCCGCGACAGGCCGTCGACGGCGATATTGAGAAGCGCCGTGATGACGATCAGGAACATCGCCCGGTCGAGGCGGATTTCAGCGATCGCGCTGTCGACGTAGAATCCGAGGGTCTGGATGCCGAGAATCCCGAGGATCGCCGTTTCCCGCAAGATCACCTCCCACCGGTAGAACAGGAAGGCGAGGAACTGCCCGTACACCCGGGGCACGACCTCGTAGGCATAGAGGTCGAGGCCGCGGGGATGGTCCGGCCTGAGCGCCAGCTCGTCGCTGAAGCGCCCCACCAGGTGCCCGATGATGGCCCCGTTGTGCAGCGACAGGGCGACGATGGCCGGCAACATGGACGGCCCCCAGAACTGAAGAAGGACATAGGCCAGGATGTATTCAGGCGTCGAGCGGACGACGACCAGGAAGGCGTGGCCGGCGGTGCGCCCCACCGGGCCCTGGAACCGGCGCGAGACCAGGGGGAAAAAAACCAGGGTCAGCACGCCCGAGCCGACGAGCGCGATCTGCGTCAGCACCAGGGTGGCGACGATCCCCGGCAGGGCCTGGTCGGCCAGCAGCTCCCACGTCCACGTCCCGAAGGCGCTCCACGCGGATATATCCAAAACCTCCGCGCTTCTCAGGGGATAGGGAACGATGTCGTGGGCGAAGAAGCGGACGATGTTGTCGAGCGAGATCCCGGCCCCGCCGGCGAGGACGAAGGGCGCGATCAGAAGGTACACGGCGGCCAGGCGCGGGCGCATCCACAGCCGCAGCGTGGCGATGACCCCGTAGAACAGAAAGAGCAGCGCCGACACCTCGGAGTAATTCCCCTGCTTGAACGCCGATTCCAGATAGAACCCCAGGGTCGGAAGGCCGACGAACCCGAGCACCGCGCTGGAACGCAGCCCGCATTCCACCCGGTAGAACGTGTAGCTCTTGAGGTGGACGAAGGCGTCGGGCAGGCGGGCGAAAAAAAAGGCGGACACGGTGCCGCTGCCGGCCGGAAGGGTGTTCGCGGCCCGGGGCCCGGCCTCTTCGAGAATCTCCGCATAGACCTTGGCGAATATGCCGGCATAGGGAAGGGCGATGGCGAGAATTCCCGTCAGCGGCGTCAGTCCGAGCATCTGCAGGAACAGAAGGGCCCAAAAAAGCTCGTGGATGGCGCGCACGAAGGCACAGCCCCAGCGCACCAGCCGCACATGGAAGACCAGGGCGAGGCCGAACCCGGCGACGACGGCAAGCGCCACCCCGACAAGGGCGAAGGCAACGGTCTGCAAAAGCGCCTCGCCCAGACGGTCGACGGCCAGGAAGTCCGGGGTGACGATGCCCCGGGCCATGCGCGCCATCTCCTGCCAGGGATCGAGGGTGGACACCGAGAGGTCGGCAACGACGAGACAGAACAGGCCGACGCCGAGAAATGCGAAACTGGTGGATACCCTTTCCGAACGCCCCATGGTCAGCGTTCGTAGAGGAAATCCAGATCGCCGCGGGTCAGGCCCGAGGACGGCGCGTCCAGGACCACGCGGCCGTCGTTGAGGCCGACGATGCGGTCCGTATAGGCGACGGCAAGGTCGACATCGTGCATGGCCAGGACCACGGTCTCGTGGGCCTCGGCAATGGTGTCGAGCACGGTCCGGGCCTGGCGCCCGTCCACCGCCGAAACGGGCTCGTCGCCGAGCACCACGTCGCCCTGCTGATACAGCGCGCGGCCCACCGCCGTGCGCTGCTGCTGGCCGCCGGAAAGCTCGCCGGCGGGCTCGAATATCTTCTCTTCCAGCCCGAGACGGGCCGCGATGGGCTGGATCTCTTCAACCGCCCGGTGCATGGGCCAAACGAGATTGAGCAGGTTGTACCAGGCCCCGTTCCTGTGCAGGCGGCCCATGAAAATGTTGTGGAACACGGAAAGGGTCTTGACCAGCCCCGGATCCTGCGGGATCAGCGCCGACCCCCGGCGCCGCTGGCTGTACAGCAGCGCCAGCAGGGTGGACTTGCCGGCGCCGCTGCGCCCGACCAGGCCAACGCGCTCGCCCTTTTCGACGCGCAGGGAGACATTGCTCAGCACGGCGCGGCCGTTATAGCCGGCGTTGGCGTCCTTGAGGTCGAATACCGGCATCAATCGATCAGTTTGATGGACCTGGCCACGTCCAGGATCGGCTTGTAGTCGGAATTTTTCGCCGGCACGAAGCTCTTGCGCGGAAACGACGCCAGAAGATCCGCATCGGTCATGGTCAGCAGGGCCCGTGTGACGCGGGCCTTGAAGCCCGTTCCCCACACCGTGTCCACGTCGCCGCGGATCGTCCACTGGTAGTCCGGGTACGGCGGCGTCTTCCAGATGACCGACACCTTGGCCGGATCGATATGTCCGGCCTTCATCTCGTTCGCCCAGACCTTGAAATTCACCGCGCCCACCGCGTAGGCGCCCGATTGGACGAGGGCGATGGTGCGCGAGTGATCGCCGCTGAATCCGACCCGGGCGAAGGCCTTGCCCGGCGCCTGCTTCAGGTATTTGCGGATATAGAACTCGGGCATCAGGCGCCCCGAGGTGGAGCCCTTGGAGCCGAAGGTGAAGGTCCTGCCCGCGATGCCCGCCGGAAAACCATCCGCCGGCTGCAGGCCGGTGCTGGCGTGGGCGATGAAATAGGTGATGAAAAGCTGGTCTTCGTAACCCTGGGCGATGGCCTCGGACCCGGGCACGAGCAGCCGCGCGCGAACGCCGGAAAGGCCGCCGAACCAGGCCAGGTGCACGTGGTTATTGCGAAAGGCGGTGACCGCCGCGGCATAGGACTTGACCGGAATGTAGCGCACCTTCACCCCGAGCTCCCTGGTCAGATAGACGGCGACCTTGTCGAAGCGCTGGCGCAGCCGCGTTTCGTCCTCGTCGGGAATGGCCGTGAAGACGAAGTCCCCGGCCAGCGCGGCGGTAACGAAAGACACCGACAGAATGGCCGAGAGCGCGATATTCCGGATGAAATTCCCCAACGGTCTCCGCCCCTGGCCCATGTCCGCGCCTTGCCGGTGAAGGCAAAAAATCTCCCGGGGCGCTGCGCAGCACTCCGGGCCTGACCGGTGGCTTTGACGTTGGCCCCCCTGGACCTTTCGCGGTCGGCCTTCCGTGGCCACGATTGCGCTTGACGCCAACCCTTATAGGACACCGGGCTGTTTATAATCAATCTATTGTCGGCGGCGGGCGGCGCCGGGTTTCGCCGGCCGCGGCCGGCTCAGGCGACGATGACGGCGCCCGATTTCGCCAGCCCGTCGATCTCGCCGTCCGAGTATCCGCACCCGCCCAGGACCTCGCGCGTGTGTTCGCCGAGCACCGGCGCGCCCAGCCGGACCGCGGCCGGGGTGGCGGAGAACTTGACCGGCGTGCCCAGGGTCCTGACCGCGCCCAGGCGGCTGTGGGGCGCGTCGACGATCATGTTGCGGGCCAGGGTTTGCGCGTCGGCGTGCATCTCGCCGATGCTCAACACCGGCCCGGCGGGGACGCCGGCGGATTCCAGGCGCTGCAGCCAGTCGGCGGTGGTGCGGCCGGAGAACACCTTGCCCAGCGCTTCGGCCAGCGCCGGCAGGTTTTCCATGCGTTTGGCGTTGTCGGCGAAGCGCGGGTCCCCGGCGATGCCGGACGCCTCCAGGACGTCCAAAATCTTGAGCCAGTTGGCCTGGTTGGCGGCGCCCACGGTGATCCAGCCGTCGGCGGTCCGGAATGCCTGGTACGGCGCGTTCAGGGGATGCGCCGATCCCATGGGGCCGGGGGAGTCGCCGGTCGCCAGGCAGATCGCCGACTGCCAGTACGTGTGCACGATGCCGGCTTCGAACAGCGAGGTATCGACGCGCTGCCCTTCCCCCGTCTTGAGGCGGTGCACATAGGCCGCGAGCACGCCCATGGCGCCGAGGATGCCGGCGGTGATGTCGGTGACCGGAGCGCCGACCTTGACCGGCTCCCTGCCCGGGCCTTCGCCGGTGATGCTCATGAGCCCGCTCATGCCCTGGGCGATGAGGTCGAAGCCGCCGCGGTCGCGATAGGGGCCGGTACGGCCGAAGCCCGAAATTTCGCAATAGATCAGGCCGGGATTGTCCTCTTTCAGGGTCTCGTACCCCAGGCCGAGGCGTTCCATGGTGCCGCGGCGGTAGTTCTCGATGAGCACGTCGGCCGTGGCCAGCAGCCGCCTGAGCACGGCCTTGCCGTCCTCGTGCTTGAGGTTCACCGCGATGCCGCGCTTGTTGCGGTTCAGCATCAGGAAGGCGGCGGATTCGCCGTCGATGTCGGGCGGCAGGAAGCGCCGCGAATCGTCCCCGCCGGGGACCTTCTCCACCTTGATGACGTCGGCGCCCATGTCGGCCAGCATCAGGCCGCACGCCGGCCCGGCCATGATGTGGGCCAGCTCGATGACCGTGATCCCTTCCAGCGGCGGTGCGGTTGCCATGCCTGGTACCCTCTATCGCCCCTTGAACTCTGGCGTCTTTTTTTCCAGGAACGCGCGGGTGCCGATCCGGTAGTCCTCGGTTTCGAAGCAGGCGATGCCTTCGTCGACCTCCTTTTCGGTCAACGGCTGGGGATCGAGGAGCCGCCGCGCGAACCGCTTGTGCCAGCGCGCGACGAGCGGCGCCCCGGCGGCGATCCGCCGGGCCGTCGCGTAGACCTCGTCCTCCACGTCGGCGTCCGGCACGACGCGGTTCACCAGCCCCTTTTCCCTGGCCTCGGCGGCCCCGAATACGCGCCCCTCGAGAAGGATCTCCAGGGCCTGGGCCCGCCCGACCAGGGCCAGCAGCATCCTGATCTCGGCATGGGCCATGACCAGCCCGAGCCGGTTGACCGGAATGCCGAAACGGCTGGATTCGCCGCATATGCGCAGGTCGCAGCAACTGGCGATTTCCAGCCCGCCGCCGACGCAGGCGCCCTTGATCAGGGCGATGGTGGGGTGGCGGCATTCGGCGACCGTGTTCATGGTCCTGGCCACCATGCGGCTGTAGGCCTTGCAGCTTTCGGGATCGTTGCGCTCGGTCTCGAACTCGCTGATATCGGCGCCCGCCGCGAAGGCCTTGTCGCCGGCCCCGCGCACGACGATGCAGCGCAGGTCGTCGTCGCCCGACAGCCCGGCAATCACATCCGCCAGGCGCTCCCAGGTTCCCCTGCTCAGCGCGTTGAGCTTTTCCGGCGCGTTGAGGATGACCGTCGCGATGTCATCGGCGCGCTCGACGAGTACGGATTGGGCCATGGGCTCCTCCCCACCCCTTATCTTCAACAGACTACCACCGTGGACAGGGTTCCGTCAGACGCCGCCCATACCGGAAAGCGGGCGTTGCCGGTCACGCCGAGGCGTCTTCCATCGCCCCACCCCCGGGATCGGCGAGATAGCGCAGCGCCGCGTCGACGCCGCCTTTCTTGTGCGGCACGCCGGCCAGGCCAAGGCCCATCTCGACGCCGCTGAGCGTCCCGGCCAGCATGAGTTCGTTGAAATCGCCCAGGTGCCCGATGCGGAACACCTTGCCCTTGACCTTGCCCAGGCCGGTGCCGAGCGACATGTCGAAGCGCTCCAGGATCACCTTGCGCAGGGCATCCGCGTCGTGGCCTTCGGGCATCAGGATGGCGGTAAGGGCACTCGAGTACTCTTCCGCGTTCAGGCACAGGATCTCCAGCCCCCAGGCCCGGACCGCGCGGCGCGTCGCCTCGGCCAGCCGGTCGTGCCGGGCGAATACGTTGTCCAGCCCTTCTTCGCCGAGCATCGCCAGCGCCTCGGCAAGGCCGTACAGCAGGTTGGTCGGGGGCGTGTAGGGGAAGAACCCGCGCGCGTTGTTCTCCAGCATCGGCCCCCAGTCCCAGTAGGCCTTGGGCAGCGTCGCCGACCCGGCGGCGGCCAGCGCCTTGTCGCTGACGGCGTTGAAACCCAGGCCCGGGGGCAGCATCAGCCCCTTCTGCGAGCAGCTGACGGTGACGTCCACCCCCCATTCGTCATGGCGGTAGTCGATGGACGCCAGCGAGGAAACCGTATCCACCAGAAGCAGGGCCGGATGCCCGGCCCGGTCCATGGCGGCGCGCACCTCGGCGACGCGGCTGGTCACCCCGGTGGCGGTCTCGTTGTGGACGACGCAGACGGCCTTGATCGCGTGGGCGGTGTCCCCGGTAAGCTTCGCCTCCACCTGGGCCGGATCGACGCCGTGGCGCCAGTCGCCGGGAACGAACTCCGCCTCGAGGCCCAGACGTTTCGCCATGGCGTGCCACAGGACGGCGAACTGGCCGGTTTCGAACATCAGTACGCGGTCGCCCGGCGACAGGGTGTTGACCAGCGCCCCTTCCCAGGCGCCGGTGCCCGAAGAGGGGTAGATGACGACCGGACCGGAGCTCTTGAAGACGTCCTTGAGGCCATCCAGCACCCCCCGCGCCATGTCGGCGAATTCCGGGCCCCGGTGGTCGATGGTCGGCCGTCCCATGGCGCGCAGGATGCGCTCGGGAACGTTCGTCGGCCCCGGAATCTGGAGGAAATGCCGGCCCGACCGGCTGGGCGTGTTCTTCAACATGACCGTCGGAGTCCTTGCCTCGGGAGGAGCCGCATTATGCATCTAAAGCGCCCTCCGACAAGTGCGCACGCGCCGCACAACCGGCCCTGGCGCAAGGGTTTGGCGGTCCGCCCCGGCGCGCCCCGGTGCCCGGGGCGCCCTTGCATTCCTTTGGCCCGATGGTGGATACTCGGGCCCGCATTTCACGCCATTTCGCCGGGCCCATGCACCGAACCGCCCCCGACAAGGCCGCGCCGCGCGTCGGCGACAGCGCCCTCGCCCGGCGGTTGCGCCGCGCCGTGGACGGAGAGGTGCTGTTCGACGCTTTCAGTCGCGGCCGCTACAGCACCGACGCCTCGATCTACCAGATCGAGCCCATCGGCGTTGTCGTGCCGCGCACCGACGAAGACATCGCGCGCGTCATCGAGATCGCGGCCGGGGAAGGAACGCCGGTGCTGGCGCGCGGCGGCGGCACGTCCCAGTGCGGGCAGACCGTGGCCGAGGCCCTGGTCGTCGACACGTCGAAGCACCTGAACGCCGTGCTCGACTTCGATGCCGGGGCGCGCACCGTGCGCGTGCAGCCGGGCGTCGTCCTCGACCAGTTGAACCGGTTTCTCAAGCCCCACGGGCTGTTCTTTCCCATCGACCCGTCGACCGCCAGCCGCGCCACCATCGGCGGCATGGCCGGCAACAACAGCTGCGGGGCGCGGTCGATCCGCTACGGCAACATGGTCCACAACGTGCGCGCCATCGACGCCGTCATGGCGAACGGCCAGGCGTGGCGTTTCGCCGAGGTTCCCGGCGCCGTCGGGTCCGTGGCCGGCAATGGGGCGTACCGGGACCTGGTCGCCCGCCTGCGCGCCATCGCGGCGCGCGAGGCCGATCAGATCGACGCCCGCTGGCCGAAACTGCTGCGCCGGGTCGGCGGCTACAACATCGACACCATCGCGCCCGGCGGCCACAACATGGCGCGCCTGCTCGTCGGCTCCGAGGGCACACTGGCGTTCTTCACCGCCATCGAACTCGACCTGCAGCCGATCCCGGCCCATTCTGTCCTCGGCGTCTGCCGGTTTTCCACCTTCTCCGAAGCCATGGAAGCGACCCGTCACATCGTCGGGCTCGAGCCGGCGGCGGTGGAGGTGGTGGACCGCACCATGATCGACCTGGCGCGCGATATTCCGGCCTTCCGGGCGACCATAGAGCGCCTCGTCGACGACGCATGCCAGGCGCTTCTCCTGGTCGAGTTCGCCGGCGACGACGCGACCGGGCAGGGTCGCCGCCTGGACGAGCTGGCCGACCTCATGTCCACCCTCGGCTTCCCCGGCGCCATGATGGCCGTCACCGACGGCGCCTTCCAGCACGCCGTTTGGGAGGTCCGCAAGGCCGGCCTCAACATCATGATGTCGATGAAGGGGGACGGCAAACCGGTGTCCTTCATCGAGGACTGCGCCGTGCCGCTCGAGCACCTGGGCGAATACACCGAGCGCCTCAACCGGGTCTTCGAGAAGCACGGGACAAGGGGCACGTGGTATGCGCACGCCTCCGTCGGCTGCCTGCACGTGCGCCCGGTGCTCAACATGAAGGCCGGCGGCGACGTGCGCAAGATGCGGGCCATCGCGGAAGAGGCCTTCGCCATGGTCCGCGCCTACAAGGGCTCCCATTCCGGCGAACACGGCGACGGCATCGTGCGCTCGGAATTTCACGAGTTCATGTTCGGGTCGCGCATCGTGCGCGCGCTCGAAGACGTCAAGGACGCCTTCGACCCGCAGGGGCTGTTCAATCCGGGGCGCATCGTCCGCCCGCCGCGGATGGACGACCGGAGCCTGTTCCGCTACAAGCCCGGCTACGCGCCCCGGCCCGTCGAGACCGTGCTCGACTGGTCCGAATGGGGCGGCCTCGGCGGCGCCGTCGAGATGTGCAACAACAACGGCGCCTGCCGGAAATCCGACGCCAACGTCATGTGCCCGTCCTTCCGCGTCACCGGGGACGAGACCCACGTGACCCGCGGCCGGGCCAACACGCTCCGCCTCGCCATCACCGGCCAGCTTGGGCCGGACGCCCTTGTCTCCGACGCCATGGCGGAAACCATGGAGCTCTGCATCGCGTGCAAGGGCTGCAAGCGCGAGTGTCCGACCGGCGTCGATATGGCGCGGATGAAGATCGAGTTCCTGCACCACTACCACAGGCGCCACGGGCTGCGCCTGCGCGAGCGCCTGGTCGCCAACCTGCCCCGCTATGCGCCGTGGGCGGCGCGTTTGGCGTTCCTGTTGAACTTACGGGACCGGGTTCCGGGCCTCCCGGCCCTGAGCGAGCGCCTGCTCGGCCTCAGCGCCCGGCGCCCCCTGCCGCGCTGGCGGCGCGATGTCTTCCGCGGCGGCGACGCCCCCGCGGGAGCGGACGGAGGGCGCGAGGTGGTGCTGTTCGTCGACACCTTCAACACCTATTTCGAACCGGAAAACGCCCGCGCCGCCTTGGCCGTGCTGGAGGCCGGCGGCTGCCGGGTGCACCTGCCGGGCGCCGGCGGCCGGCCGCTCTGCTGCGGGCGCACCTTCCTGTCGGCGGGCCTGGTGGACGAGGCGCGCCGCGAAGCCGGGCGCATGATCGCGGCGTTGCGCCCCTACGTGGAGCGGGGGATTCCGGTGATCGGCCTGGAGCCCTCGTGCCTGTTCACCCTGCGCGATGAGTTCAAGGCCCTGTTGCCCGGTCCCGACACCGGGGCGCTGGCGGCCCGGGCGCTCATGTTCGAGGACTTCGTTGCGGCGGAAAGCGACGGCGGGCGCCTGGCGCTGCCGTTGAAGCCCGTGGCCTGGCGCCGCGCCCTTCTACACGGACACTGCCACCAGAAGGCGTTCGCCGCCATGGGGGCGGTGGAACGGACGCTCGGCCTCATCCCGGACCTGGAGGTCGACGTGGTGGAGTCCGGCTGCTGCGGCATGGCGGGCGCCTTCGGCTACGAGGCCGAACACTACGCGGTGTCCATGAAGATGGGCGAGCTGGGCGTGCTTCCGGCCGTTCGCGCCGCCGGCGAGGACGCCGTCGTCGTCGCCGACGGGACCAGCTGCCGCCAGCAGATCCGTGACGGCGCCGGGCGCCGGGCGCTGCACGTTGCCCGCGTCCTCGAGTCCGCCCTGGCGGATACCGATGGTCAATAATATTGGTGATAAGATTAAGGAATTCGCCGAAAGGCGGTCAGCCGCCGGTGTCGTCGCTCCCGGCGCCGTTGCCCGCGGATTTGCCCTCGACGTGGCTGGGGCCGGCGCGGAGATCCCGGTAGAGGAACAGAATGCCGACGCAGAGGATTACTATGGTGATGATCCAGAGATCGGGTTCCATCACGAAAACGGTCACCACGCCCATGAAACCGATGACCGCCAGCATCCCGATAGTAGCGAAAACCTTGTCCAGCATCTAATCGTTATCCCTCAGTTCCCACCGTCATCGGCGACCCGGCCGACCAGCCAGCGCGCCGTCCTCAGCAGCCTGGCGTCGTCGCCGCGGCGCCCGATCAGCTGCACGCCGACGGGCAGGCCATTGGGGCCTTCCATCAGGGGCAAGTTCACCGCCGGCGTACCGCAGTAGGTCCACAGCGAGCAGAACGCCGGACTGCCCGTCGAGTCGAGTCCGGCCGGCGCCTCACCCGTCGTTGCCGGGGTTATGATGGCGTCGTAGCGCTCGAAGAGCTCATCGAGGCCCGAATTCAGCACCCCGCGCCAGTCCACGGCCCTGTTGTAGTCGACGGCCAGGGTCTTCTGGCCTTCCTCTATCTTCTCGCGCAGCACCTCGCTCAACTGGTCCTTTCCGCGTTCGTAATAGGCGGCGAGAAACTTCGCCAGATCCGCGTACATGATCGTGCGGTGCCAGTCGGTGGCGTGGTTAAACGGCTCGGGCAGGGTGAACTCGTCGCAATCGTCGCCCAGGAACTCGGCTAATTCGGTAAATGCCTCGTGGGATTCCTTTCCGGCCTCGTCCCAGACCGGAGATTTGACGAAGGCAATCCTCGGCGTCAGGGGCGGGTCCCCGGCGGCGGTCTCGGCAAGATGCGGACGGGCCTTCGGGCGTGTGTCCGGGTCGGCGGGGTCGTAGGCGGCAAGCGCCTCCGCAATCAACGCCACGTCTTCGACGCTACGCGCGAAAACGCCAACGGTGTCGAGCTGGCGGGACAGCAGCAAAACACCGTCCCGCGAAATGAGGCCGTGGGTGGGCTTGAACCCGTAGACACCGCAATAGGCCGCCGGCCGGATGACCGAGCCGTTCGTCTGCGTGCCGACGGCCAGGGGCACCATGTGCGCCGCGACGGCGGCCGCCGAACCGCTGGACGAGCCCCCGGGCGTGTGGTCCGGGTTGTGGGGGTTCCTGGTCTTGCCGGGCGCGTAAACGGCAAGTTCGGTGGTCACGGTCTTGCCCATGATGACGGCGCCCGCCTCCCGGAGCAGGCCGACGACCTTGCAGTCCTTCACCGGCTGGCGCCCGGAATCAAGGACGGTGCCGTTTTCCGTCGGCAGTCCCTCGGTGTCGAAGATGTCCTTGACGCCGACGGGAAGGCCATGCAACGGGCCGCAGGAATCGCCCGACTGGCGGACCATGTCGCGCTCGCGGGCCTGGGCGAGCGCGAATTCCGGGTCCAGATGCGCCCACGCCCGGACATCGCCGTCGACCTCGTCGATGCGTTCGAGACAGGCCGTGACCAGGGCTTCGGACGTGATCTCACCGTCGCGCAGTTGGCGGACCGCCTCGGCGGCGGAGAGCTCTGTCGGCGTCATGGTGTCGTCTTTGGGCATGAGGGAGGGAATTCCGTGGCACGCGCTGCCGTCACCGGCCGTAGACGATCTTCGGCAGCCACAGGGCGATCTGCGGGAAGTTGTAGAGGATGGCCATGGCCACAAATACCATCGACAGGAACGGCATGCAGCCCTTGAAGATCTGGATGAGCTGGACGTGGGGCGGCGCCACGCCTTTCAGATAATAGGCCGCCATGGCCATCGGCGGCGTCAGGAACGACGTCTGCAGGTTGAGCGCCACCAGGATCCCGAAGAACAACGGGTCGACGCCAAAGTGCGGCAACATCGGCAGGAAGATGGGAACGAAGATGATGATGATCTCGGACCACTCCAACGGCCAGCCCAGGAAGAAGATGATGATCTGCGCCATAAGCAGGAAAACGATCGGAGAGAGGTTCAGGCCGAGGACGAACTCCTCGATCAGACCCTGGCCACCGAGATAGGAGAACACGGACGAGAACGTCCATGAACCGACGAACAGCCAGCACACCATGGCCGTGGTGCGGACCGTGAGGTACACGGACTCCTTCAGGGCCGACTGGTCGATGCCCCGCCAACCCATATAGGCCATGGCCGACACGAAGAAGCCGATGTCGAACGCCCACGGGCTGTACTCATGTTCGGCGAAGGCCTCGCCGACGCCGAGGACGGCGAAAATGAAAAGGTAAATGGCGCCGAAACCCAGGCCGACGAGTGCGGCCCACCCGCCGAAGGCGAAAAGCGGCCGGAGGGCGGGTATCCTCGGCTGTATGTAGGCGAGCACGGGCCACCGGTCCCCGCCGTAGCGGATCGCCGCGGCGAAGGCGAGGGCGATCAAGACGCTGACGCCAGGCACGAAGGGAAGGGTGCGTTCCTCCGCCAACGGCACATCGAAGATCCCGAGGGCGAGGAACCGCAAGGCGTAATAGATCACGTAGAGCACGACGGTCGTGACCGCACCGATGCCGATGGCGTAGTACCACGGGTTGTAAAGCGGGTGGGGATTGTGACCGATCGCCCAATCCGGCGTGATCTCTCCGGTCCGGATCGAGCCGATGCGGTAGCTGGCGGCGAGGATGATGCCGCCCGCGGCGCCCATGGAGGCCGCCTCCGTCGGCGTCGCCAGGCCGAAAAGAATGGCGCCGAGCACCGCCAGGATCAAGAACGCCAGAGGGAAGAACGACGTCATCATCATGACGAGGATGTTCTTGTCCCCTTTCACCACATCGATATCCTCCTGCAGCGGTGGGGGGGCGAGCTTCGGGTTGATCGCCGCGCGGCCGATGACATAAAAGACGTAAAGGCCGGCCAGCATGAATCCCGGGATGATGGCGGCGGCGTAGAGCCGCACCACCGACATGCTCGCCGCCGCCGCATAGACGATCAGCATGATCGAGGGGGGGATCAGGATCCCGAGGCAGCCGCCGGCGCAGATGACGCCGGCCGAGAAGCTGGTGTCGTAGCGCGCCTTCAACATGGCCGGGAAGGCAAGCAGTCCCATCAGCGTCACCACGGCGCCGATAATGCCGGACGCCGTCGCGAACAGCGCACAGGTGGCAAGCGCCGCGATGGCCATGGAACCCGGCAAATGGCGGGCCGAGATCTGGAGCGTGAAGAACAGCCGATCGACCAGGTTGGCGCGTTCGACGATGTAGCCCATGAACAGGAACAGCGGCACCGCCACCAG
>JBHHXI010000043.1:0-20244 GCA_046756945.1 Rhodospirillales bacterium | reverse complement strand
GAGGCCAGAGCCTTCGAGCGCGACGGGGTTACGGAAATACCGATGCCCGCGGTCCTGGCATCGGCGGCAAAGCCCTGAAAGAGGCACGGCGGCGACTTCCGCACGCCACGCCTGGCGGGCGGGCCGCGGCCGCAAGGATCGACGGGGAAACCGGGATCAGCCCGCCGCGATGCGAAGGGCGACGAAACGCAGTCCCGCTTGTCCTTCGACCAGCATCAACACCGACTTGCGCCCGGACTTGCGCGCCTCCTTGATCCCGGCCGCGATGTCGGCCGGGGTGACGACCTCCTCCTGGCTTATTTCGGCAATGACATCGCCGGGCCGGATACCCTTTTCGGCGGCGGCGCCGCCTTCGTCGACGGCGGTTACCACCACCCCCTTGGCATCCTTGTCCAGGCTGTAGCGTTCGCGCAGCTCGGTGGTGATCTCGGCAACGGTGAGGCCGAGCGCCTCGATCTTCTCGGCGGCCTTTCCCTCTTTTTTCCCGCCGCCGCGCGACCGGGTCGCCACCTTGGCCTCGCGTTCCTCAAGCTCGCCGACGGTGACGGAGACGGTTACCTTCTCGCTGTTGCGCCAGACCACCACGTCGACGGTCTTGTTGACGTCGGTCGCGGCGACGATGCGCGGCAATTTACGCATCTCGGGCACCTCGGTGCCGTCGAACCTGAGGATCACGTCGCCGGCCTTGATGTCGCCCTTTTCGGCCGGCCCGTCCTTGATGACGCTGGCCACCAGGGCGCCCTTCGCCTGTTTCAGTCCCAGGGTTTCGGCGATTTCGTCGGTGACCGCCTGGATGTGGACGCCGAGCCAGCCCCGGCGCACCTGGCCGTTCTTGATCAGCTGCTCGATGACCGGGGAAGCCGTCGCGCTGGGGACGGCGAAGCCGATGCCGACGCTGCCCCCCGACGGCGAGAAGATGGCGGTGGCGATGCCGATGACCTGGCCGTCGAGATTGAACATGGGGCCGCCCGAATTGCCGCGGTTGATCGATGCGTCGGTCTGGATGTAGTCGTCGTAGGGACCGGAGTTGATATCGCGGTTGCGGGCCGAGATGATGCCGGCGGTCACGCTGCCGCCCAGGCCGAAGGGGTTGCCGATGGCGACCACCCAGTCCCCGACCCGCGCCTTGTCCGAATCCCCGAAGTGCACGGCCGCCAGCTTATGCGTCGGCGTCGGATTCACCTTGAGTACGGCCATGTCGGTCTTGGGATCGCGCCCCACGACCTCCGCCTCGAGCCGGGTGCCGTCATGGAGGGCGACCGTGATCTCGTCGGCGTCCTTGATGACATGGTTGTTGGTCACGATGTAGCCGCTGGCATCGACGATGAACCCCGATCCCAGGGAAGTGACCTTGCGCTGGCGCTGCTGCGGGCGGTTGCGCTCGAAGAACTCGCGGAAGAACTCCTCGAACGGCGACCCGGGCGGAAGCTGGGGCATTTCGACGCCGCCCCGGCCCTCGAGGGTCTGGGTGGTGGAGATATTGACCACCGAGGGCAGGAGTCTGCCGGCCAGATCGGCGAAGCTCTCCGGCGCCGCCTTGGCCTCCACCGCCGCCGGGGCTGCCATCAGCGCCAGGGCCAGCAGGCCGGCCAGCGGCCACGTCCGCCACGCCGGCGCGCCCGCCTCGGCTTTCACCGGGCGCCGGCGGGCCCCATCGGTGCATACATGGGTCACGATACCGCCCTCCTTGGGCTTAAGAGGATTTCTCATCAAATAGTACCACTTTGTCCGGGTTGCCTGGGATTTAGTCGCAAGGCCCCGTCCTTGCAAGCGCCAGGCCCTGGACACGGTCCGTGCACCTTATCCATAGGGCACGATCCATAGGGCACGATTGTGGCGGAACCGGGGCGGAACCGCCCGCCGGGGCGGTTTCAGCCGCGCACCAGCCACACGATTCCGACACCGACCAACGCCGCCGCGACGCCGGCGGTCCTGAGGTTTCCCGGCGGCTGCTCCAGGGCGTGCCGCATCATCTTTTTCATGGCCTCGGGGAACAAGGCGTAAAGCGCCCCTTCGATGGCCACGGCGAGGGCGAGGGCGGTGAGGAGATCGGCCATGGTCCCCGCGGTCAGTCCTTGCGGCGCCCGGCGAAGGCACGCCGGGATCGCCGGCCGCCGGCGGATGGGTTATTTTTTCCCGGCGTCACGGACGAGGTCGTCGAAAAAGCGGATAAACCCTCCGCCGGGCGCCCCGACGTAACTGGTCGTGTCGCCGCTGAGACCGTCGCGCAGTTTGTTCAACGACACCCAGAAATTGAAGAATTCCCAGTCCTGGCCATAGGCTTCGTTGTAGATCCGCTGTGCCTCGGCGTCGCCGTCGCCCATGAGGATCTCCGCCTTCTTTTGCGCCGTCGCCTTGATGACCGTCACCTGCCTGTCGGCGTCGGCGCGGATGGTGCGCGCCTGCCTGTCACCATCGGCGCGGAACCTGCGCGCCACCTGCTCGCGCTGGGTCTGCATGCGGCGGAAAATGGCCTGGCTGTTTTCCTCCGGCAGATCGACCCGCTTCATGCGCACGTCGATCACGTTGATGCCGAAGGAAACGCCTTCGGCCTTGACCCTCTTAAAGATGGTGTCCATCAGCGCCGCCCGTTTCTCGGTCATCACGACCGCCAAATTGACCTTGCCGAAGACGGCGCGCAGGTTCGAGCTGATGACGCTGTCGAGGCGGGATTCCATGCCGCGCTCGTTGGTGACGGTCTGGAAAAACCTGAGGGGATCGACGATGCGGTAGCGGGTGAACGCGTCGACCACGACCTGCTTCTGGTCGCTGGTCGGAATTTCCTCCGCCCGGACGTCGTAATCGAGGATCCGGCGGTCGAATTTCACCACGCTCTCGACGAACAACGGCAGCTTGAAATTCAGCCCCGGCTCGGTGATCACCCTGCGCGGCTCGCCGAACCGGAGGATCAGGGCCTGTTCGGTCTGGTAGACCGTGAATATGGCCGAAAAGCCGAGAACGCCCAACAGGACGACGAGGACCACGAGACCCAATCGAACGCCGCTCATTATTGCTTCTCCTCCGCCGGCTTCGTCTGCGCACCCGCGCCGCGCCCGCGCGTCAACGTGTCAAGGGGCAGATAGGGCACGACGCCGACGCCGCCTGCGCGGTTGTCGATGAGAATCTTGTCCATGCCCATCAGCACGTCCCGCATGGCATCCAGATACAGGCGGCGCTTGGTCACGTCTTTTTCCTGTTTGTACTGTTCGTAGACGGCCAGGAAACGCTGGGCTTCACCGGTCGCGATCTCGATCTTCTCGCGCTTGTATCCTTCGGCGCGCAGCACGATCTGCGCCGCCACGCCTTGCGATCTCTGGACGACTTCGTTCCTGTAGGCTTCGGCCTCGTTGATCTTGCGTTCCATGTCGGCGCGCGCCACCTGGACGTCGCGGAAGGCGTCGATGACATTGCTCGGCGGATCGACCTTCTGCAACTGCACGCGCGTGACCTCTACGCCGGCGCCGTAGCGGTCGAGGATTTCCTGGATCAGTTTCTGCGCCTCGGCGGCGATCTGGGCCCGGCCGCCGGTACGGGCGAACTCGAACCGGTTGGTGCCGATGATCTCGCGCAACGCGGCCTCGGCGGCGTTCTTCACCGTCAGCTCGGGGTTGCGGATGTTGAAGAGGAAATTGCGCACCCCGGTAAGATTGTCCTGATTCCCGCCTTTGGGAATGCGCGTATCGATCTTCCAGAAGACGACGACCTGGGTATCGATGATGTTTTCGTCGCCGGTCAGCATCAGGCTTTCCTCGGGCACGTCCCGCGCCAGCCGGTTCCGCCCGCCGCCGGAGCGGAAGCCCACTTCGGTGCGGTTGATCGCCGTAACCTTGGGCACCAGCACCGAGCCGACGGGCGCCGGCCAGTTGAAATTCAGCCCCGGGGTTTCGGTGCCCACCATCCGGCCAAAGACGAGTTCGACGCCCAGTTCGTCAGGCTGGACCTTGTAAAAGCCCGACCCCAGCCAGACGGCCGCCACCACCAGCAGCACCATGAGGACGCCGCGCACCGTGCCCACGCCACCGGGTATGAGGCGCCTGAACCTGTCCTGGCTGCGGCGAAGGATTTCCTCGATGTCCGGCGGCTGGGGTCCCGAACCGCCACGGCCCCAGGGGCCCTGGCCTCCGCCCTGTGGATTCCACGCCATTGAAAATCCGTTCCCTTCGCGTCCGTTGGACGCTCACACTTTAGGCTTTTGAATTTCCGCCGCGAATTCGTATATCTAACGGAACTGCCTTATAGGACAGCTTGGCGGGCGGCGCAATGCGTATGGAGCCGGCGACGGGTATCGGCCGATGACGGGGGTATTTCAAACATGACACGGGTCACCGAAGAACAGATTCTCGATGCCCTCAAGACCATCGTCGAGGGGGACAAGGACATCGTCAGTCTGGGCATGGTCTCGGGCCTGCAGATCAAGGACGGGCACGTGGCGCTCGCCATCGCGGTGGACCCCGACTGCGGCCCCCAGATGGAGCCCCTGCGCAAGGAGGCGGAGAAGGTCGTTCACGGGCTGCCCGGCGTCATCTCGGCCACCGTGGTGCTGACCGCCGAGCGCCAGGCCCCGTCCGCCGGCGGCGGCGCGCCGGCGGCGCCGCAGGCACCGCCGCAGGCAGGAGCGCAGCAAGCGCCCCTCATGCCCGGCGTCAGCGCCATCGTCGCCGTCGCCTCGGGCAAGGGCGGGGTAGGCAAGTCCACCGTCGCCGTCAACCTGGCCCTGGGCCTGGCCGCGGGCGGCCACGCGGTCGGCGTGCTGGATGCCGACATTTACGGCCCCTCCATGCCGCGCATGCTGGGCATCGCCGGCAAGCCGGTGTCGACGGACGGACGCCGGCTGGAGGCGATGGAGAACTTCGGCGTCAAATGCATGTCCATGGGCTTCCTGGTGGACGAGGAAACGCCCACCATCTGGCGCGGCCCCATGGTCATGTCGGCGTTGCAGCAAATGATGCGCGACGTCAACTGGGGCGCGTTGGACGTTATGATCGTCGACCTGCCGCCGGGCACCGGCGACGCCCAGTTGACCATGGCCCAGCAGGTGCCCCTGGCCGGCGCCGTGATCGTGTCGACGCCCCAGGACATCGCGCTCCTGGACGCGCGCAAGGGCCTGAACATGTTCCGCCAGGTGGACGTGCCGGTATTCGGCATCATCGAGAACATGAGCTATTTCGCCTGTCCCCATTGCGGCGAGCGCTCCGAGATCTTCAGCCACGGCGGCGCCAGGCGCGAGGCGGAACGCCTGGGCATGGATTTCCTGGGCGAGATACCCTTGGACATCGCCATCCGCGAGACCTCCGACAGCGGCCGGCCCATCGTCGTCTCCCAGCCCGACAGCGCCCAGGCCAAGACCTATCGCGCCATCGCCGACAGGGTGTGGGAGAAGGTCAGCCAGATCCTCGCCGCCCGCGAGACATCGATGCCGAAAATCGTCGTTCAATAGGCGGCAGACCGGGTTCCCGGCGTCCCGGTTTTCGGCGGCGGTCAGACCGCCCGCTCAAGAACGATAAAACTGTAGTCGGGCGAGGAGGATTCCCCGGCCGCGACATGCTGGCGGGAACGTTCGGTCCACGCCGCAGGGTCGATTTCCGGGAACCGCACGTCGCCGTCGACGCTTTGATGGATCCTGGTCAGGTAAATGCGGTCCGCTTTTGGTAGAGCCAGGTCATAAATCTGCGCCCCCCCGATGACGATCATCTCCTCGGCGCCGTCGGCGCGGGCGATGCCCTCCGCCACCGTCAAGGCCTCATGGAAACCGTGGACCATGCGCACCCCCTCGGCGCGCAGGGACGGATCGCGGGTAACGACGATGTTGGCCCGTCCCGGCAGGGGCTTGCCGATGGAATCAAAGGTCTTCCGCCCCATGATCACGGGTTTGCCCATGGTCACCGACTTGAAGTGCTTAAGATCGCCGGAAATGTGCCAGGGCAGGCCGTTGCCGCGGCCGATGATCCCATTTTCGGCGATGGCGACAATCAATGCCAAACGCATGACGGCTTTCCCTCGGCAGGTCGTAATACCAGTGTTCAATAATATTGGGATTAGACCGCGATGGGGGCGGGAATGGGCGGATGAAACCGGTAATTCTGCAGATCGAAACTGTCGTAGGAAAAATCGAATATGCTTTTCACGGAGGAATCCAGTTTCATCGTCGGCAGCGGCAGGCAGTCGCGCTGCAATTGTAACTGAGCCTGTTCCAGGTGGTTGCAATACAGGTGGGCGTCGCCGAACGTATGAACGAATTCCCCCGCTCCCAACCCGGTGACGTGGGCAACCATCATCGTTAGCAGGGCATAGGACGCGATGTTGAAGGGCACGCCGAGGAAGACGTCGGCGCTGCGCTGATAGAGCTGGCACGACAGTTTTCCCTGGGCGACATAAAACTGGAACAGGCAGTGGCATGGCGGCAACGCCATGGTGTCGATATCGGCCACGTTCCAGGCGCTGACGACCATCCGGCGGGAATCCGGGTTCGTCCGGATGCGCTCGATAAGCCGGGAAATCTGATCGATGCGCCCGCCGTCGGGCGTCGGCCAGGACCGCCATTGGGCGCCGTAAACGGGCCCCAGGTCGCCGGCCTCGTCGGCCCATTCGTCCCAGATGCGCACGCCGTTTTCCTGAAGGTATTTTACGTTCGTGTCACCCCTGAGAAACCAGAGCAATTCGTGGATTATGGATTTCAGGTGCAGCTTCTTGGTCGTCAGCAGGGGAAAACCGGCGTCCAGATCGATGCGCATCTGGTGCCCGAACACGCTGAGCGTTCCGGTTCCGGTTCTATCATCCTTGTAGATACCGTCCTCGCGAACGTGACGCATGAGATCCAGATACTGTTTCATGGGCCGTTATCTGGATTTTTCCCTTCGCGGTTTTCGAGACGCACTGTACCCGTTCCCGCCGCCGGCGCAAGGTCCGTCGGTCGCCTCGACCCAGCGCCCTGCCCGGCCAACCGGGGGAGGGCGGCCGCGGCCGCCATCCGCTTTCTCCGCCCTCTCCACCCTCTTCCCAAGGGGTCGGGAAATCCCTATATTGAAGGTGTCGGGAAACCGACTATGGCGATAAACGTGGTGTGGAATAAGCGTTGCGGACCCGGGGGCAGTGCCCGGCGCCTCCACCAAACCCTCTCCGGCGGCCGGCGTGGCAACCGGGGCTCTCTGGGGGCGAGACAGGATCGACGCGCGTGGTAAAGACATGGCTTTCGCCCGGCATGGTACCGCCGTTATCGGGCCAAACACATAAATGCCAATGATAACGAGGCATTTGCTGTAGCCGCATAAGCTGCAGCGGGGTTCGGGGGGCACCTGGCAACAGAAGCCCCCCACTCGGCCGACCCTTTGGTGAACGGGTGCGATGACCACCGACTTCCTCAGCTACGACAAATGGATCGAGGACGCCATGCGCGCCGTCATCCGCCGTTCGCTCGCTTTCGTGGCGTCGAAGGGACTGCCCGGCGAACACCACTTCTACATCACGTTCCGCACCCGCGCCGAAGGCGTGGAGGTGGCGGAATTCCTGCGCGCCCAGCACCCCGACGAAATGACCATCGTGCTGCAGAACCAGTTCAGCGGCCTGGAGGTCGGCGAGGACCTGTTTACGGTAACGCTCAAGTTCAACGGCAGGGACGCGCGCCTGCGCATCCCGTTTGCCGCCGTGACCGCGTTCGTCGACCCGTCGGTCAATTTCGGGCTTCAGCTGAAGACGATGAAGGCGCCCGCCGTTTCGGAAAAAGCGGCCCCCGGCACCGGCGCCATGGGACCCGGCGCCGGGGACCGGTTGATCGGGCACAACACCGATTCGCCGGACGACGAGGGGAAGATGGGCGAGGTCATCACCCTGGACGCCTTCCGCAAGAAGTAGGGCCACGGCGCCGGGAAGGCCGCCGCATCCGTGACCGTTCCAAGGTTGGGACCCGGCCCGGGGAGGGTCATGTAATGAGCGAATTCATCCACCACGAGATGTTCCCGCTGGCCGAGGACACCGCCCCGTACCGCCGCCTGACCACGGACTACGTCGACACCGCCCGGTTCGAGGGAGAGACGGTGTTGAAGGTGGACGCCCGGGCCCTGACCCTGCTCGCCGAAGAGGCCATGCGCGACACGTCCCATTTCCTGCGTTCCGAGCACCTGGCCCAGCTGCGCCGGATCCTCGACGATGCGGAGGCCTCCGGCAACGACAAGTTCGTGGCCCTTGAATTGTTGAAGAACGCCAACATCGCCGCCGGGGGCGTGCTGCCCATGTGCCAGGACACGGGCACCGCCATCGTGCTCGGCAAGAAGGGCCAGAACGTGTGGACCGGCGGCGGCGACGAAGCGGCGCTGGCCGAGGGCATCGTCAACGCCTACGTCGGGAGCAATTTGCGCTACAGCCAGCTGGCGCCGCTGGACATGTTCAACGAGGTCAACACCGGCAACAACCTGCCCGCCCAGATCGATCTCCACGCGACCCCGGGAGACACCTACCGGTTCCTGTTCGTCGCCAAGGGCGGCGGTTCGGCCAACAAGAGCTTCCTCTACCAGGAGACCAAGGCGCTGTTGAACCCGGACGGGCTGATGACCTTCCTCGACGCCCAGATCAGGACCATCGGCACCGCGGCCTGCCCGCCTTATCACCTGGTCGTCGTCATCGGCGGCACCTCGGCCGAGATGACCATGAAGACGGTGAAGCTGGCCAGCGCCCATTACCTGGACAGCCTGCCCACCAGCGGCACCAAGCACGGCCAGGCCTTCCGCGACCTGGAAACCGAAGAGGCGGTATTCAAGATGACCCAGGCCATGGGCATCGGCGCCCAGTTCGGCGGCAAGTACTTCTGCCACGACGTGCGCGTCATCCGGCTGCCGCGCCACGGGGCATCGTGTCCGGTGGGCATCGGGGTGTCGTGTTCCGCCGACCGCCAGATCCTGGGCAGGATCGCCGCCGACGGCGTGTTCCTCGAGGAACTGGAGACCGACCCCGCCAAATACCTGCCCGACGTCACTGAAGCGCATCTGGACAGCGAGGTGGTGGAGATCGACCTCACCCTTCCGATGGAGGACGTGCTGGCCACCCTCAGCCGCCATCCGGTCAAGACCCGGCTGTCGCTCACCGGGCCCATGGTCGTCGCCCGCGACATCGCCCACGCCAAGCTCAAGGAGCGCCTGGACGGCGGAGACGGCCTGCCCCAGTACTTCAAAGACCACTGCGTCTATTACGCCGGCCCGGCGAAGACGCCCAAGGGCTATGCGTCGGGGTCCTTCGGTCCGACCACGGCGGGGCGCATGGATGGCTACGTCGCCGAGTTCCAGGCCGCCGGCGGTTCCATGGTCATGCTGGCCAAGGGCAACCGGTCGCGCCGGGTCACCGACGCCTGCAGGAAGTACGGCGGGTTTTACCTGGGCTCCATCGGCGGCCCCGGGGCGCGGCTGGCCCAGGACTGCATCAAGAAGGTCGACTGCATCGAGTTCCCCGAGCTCGGCATGGAGGCCGTGTGGAAGATCGAGATCAAGGACTTCCCCGCCTTCATCGTCGTCGACGACAAGGGCAACGACTTCTTCGCCGGGTTCTCCGCGCCCATGCCCGTCCACGACGAGGTCTGACGGCGCGCCGGTGACGGGAGCCGGCGGCCGCACCCCGATGACCGCGCCCGATTTCCTGTTCGACGGGCCGCCCGGCGCGGCGCTGACGGTTGCCCTGGCCCACGGCGCCGGGGCGCCCATGGATTCGGACTTCATGGCCGCCTTCGCCGAGGGTCTGGCCGCGGCGGGCTTTCGCGTCGCGCGCTTCGAATTTCCGTACATGGCCGAAAGGCGGCGCACGGGCAAGAAACGCCCGCCCGACCGGGCGCCGGTGCTGGTCAAATGCTGGCGCGCCGTGATCGGACACCTGGGCGCCGAAAACCTCGTTATCGGCGGCAAGTCCCTGGGCGGGCGCATGGCGACCATGGTCGCCGCCGGGCTGGAAGGCGACGGGACGCCGGTCCGCGGCCTGGTATCCCTCGGCTATCCGTTCCATGCCCCCGGACGGCCCCGGAACCCGCGCGTCGATCACCTGAAGGCGCTCAAGACCCCGGCCCTGTTCCTGCAGGGAAGCCGCGATCCGTTCGGCGGGCCGGAGACGGTGTCGGGCTACGGACTGGCGCCCGCCATCCGCCTGCACTGGCTCGCCGACGGCGACCACGGCTTCCGGCCGCGCAAGGCCTCCGGGCGCACCGAGCGGCAAAACCTGGAGGAAGCCATCGCCGCCATCGCCGGCTTCGTCGGCGGCCTTTGACGCTTGGCCGGGGCGCGGCGCTCAGCCGGGGGGCTCGGAGAACACCTTCTTCATGGCCTCCTGCATCTCCTCCGGCGTCGGGTCGGCAACATGGGTGGCGATCGACCACTGGTGGCCGAAGGGGTCGAGGACCTTGGCGAAGCGGTCGCCCCAGAACATGTCGGTGGGCGGCATGACCTCCGTCGCGCCGGCCGCCAATGCCCGGGCGAAGGTGGCGTCGGCATCGGGGACGTACAGATGGATGGCGCCCGACCATCCGCCAAGGGCTTTCGGCGACGTGGCGCCGGAGTCCGGACACACGTCCGTCACCATGATGACGGCGCCGGCGATGGTGATTTCGGCATGCAGGATACGGCTGCCGTCGGGTGCCGGCAGGCGCATCCTCTCTGCGGCGCCGAACGCCTTGTTGTAGAACGCGATGGCCGCGTCCGCGCCGTCGACGACGATATACGGCGTGACGGGGGTGAAGGGGTCGGGAATGGGGTTTACCGCGCCGGTCATGATCGATCCTCCTTCGCCAGGAATTCCTCAAGGCAGCCGAAGCTGCTGGTCCAGCCCTGGCGGTGCTTGTCGCACGCTTCGTCGTTCAGCAACCGGCGGTGCACGAGGGTCAGTTCCGTGCCCCCGGCGGTCTCCGCCAACGTCACCTCGACGACGGTCTCGACACCCGCGTAATCGCCGCGTTCCCACGCCCAGGTGAAGGACAGCCGTTCCGGGGGCACGATTTCCAGGAATTCACCGCCGACGGGATATTCGCCTTCGCCCTCCATGACGAAGCGGTACCGCCCTCCGGGCCTGGGGTTGAAGGTGTCGATCCGGGTCGACAGCCCTTGCGGCCCGAACCAGGCGGCCAGCGCGTCCCCATTGGTCCACGCGTCGAACACGCGCTCGCGCGGCGCCTGAAAAACACGCTTCAGCTCGACGCCCGCCGTTTCCGTTTTTCTTTCCGTCGCCACCGTCATCCGCCTATCCCTCCTTCGTTCCCTCAAGATATCGGGACAGGCCGTCCAGACGGCCCTCCCAGAACGCGCGGGTGCGCGCGATCCATTCCGCCGCCCCGGCCATCGGCTCCGGCTCAAGCCGGCAGCGATGAAACCGGCCGTCCCTGTCCCGCGCCATCAGCCTCGCCCCCTCCAGCACCGCCAGATGCTTGGAGACCGCCGGCAGCGACATGGAAAACGGCTGCGCCAGCTCCCCGACCGTCGCCGGACCGTCGGCCAGCCGGGCCACGATGGCGCGGCGGGTCGGGTCGGCAAGGGCGTGGAACACGCGATCCAGGGATTCGGTGGCCTCCCGGGGAGACGAATATTTAACCATATGGTTAAATATCGTATTGTGCCGCCGGCTGTCAAGCGGCATGCCGCTCACGGTTTCCGGTTGTCGATGGTGAAGGGCGCGCGTTAGGGTTCCCGCCCCAGCGCTCAAGGACAGGGAGCCGTTCATGGCGTCTTCGGAACCGGCACCCGGGCCGCGCCCCGGTTACTTCACCGACGATCTGGCAAGCGTCGATGCCGAGGTCCACGGGGCGATCCTCGGCGAGCTGCGCCGCCAGCAGGACCAGATCGAATTGATCGCCTCGGAGAACATCGTCAGCCTCGCCAGCCTGCAGGCCCTGGGCTCGGTGATGACCAACAAGACCGTCGAGGGCTACCCCGGGCGCCGCTATTACGGCGGCGCCCGGTTCGCGGATCAGGTCGAGTCCCTGGCCATTGAGCGCGCCCGGGCCGTGTTCGGCTGCGCCTTCGCCAACGTCCAGCCCCATTCGGGAAGCCAGGCCAACCAGGCGGTGTACCTGGCCCTGCTCAGGCCCGGCGACACCATCCTGAGCATGGCCCTGGCGGCGGGAGGCCACCTCAGCCACGGAGCGGCTTTCAACATGTCGGGCACGTGGATGAAGGCCGTGCAGTACGGGGTGCGGCGCGCCGACGGCCGCATCGACTACGACGAGGTGGAGCGCCTGGCCCGGGAGCACGGACCGGCCCTCATCATCGCCGGCGGCTCGGCCTACGCGCGGGTCATCGACTTCGCCCGCTTTCGCGCCATCGCCGATGCGGTCGGCGCCTACCTGATGGTGGACATGGCCCATTTCACCGCTCTCGTCGCCGGCGGGCTGCACCCCAGCCCCGTACCCCACGCCCACGTGGTCACCGCGACCACGTACAAGAACCTGGCCGGGGCGCGCGGCGGCCTGATCCTGACCGACGACCGCGAGCTGGCCGGGAAATTCGATTCGGCCGTCTTTCCCGGCGTCCAGGGCAGCACCATCCTGAACGCCATCTCGGCCAAGGCGGTGTGCCTGGGCGAGGCGCTGCGGCCCGAATTCAAGGACTACGCCCGCGCCGTGCTGGACAACGCGCGCACCCTGGCCGCGACCCTGGCCGGGGCCGGCCTGCACGTGGTCAGCGGGGGCACCGACACGCCGCTGATGCTGGTCGACCTCCGGCCCCGGGGCCTGACCGGCGACGTCGCCTCGGAGCACCTGGAGCAGGCCGGCCTGACCTGCAACAAGAACGCCGTTCCCTTCGACGAGCAGCCGCCCGCCGTCACCTCGGGTCTCCGCTTCGGCGTCTCGGCGGGCACCACGCGGGGGTTCCGGGCGCCGGAGTTCCGCGCCATCGGGGCAATGATCGCCCGTGTCCTCGAGGCCCTCGCCGCCGGCCCGGACGAGGCCGCCGCCGCCGCGGCGAAGGTACGCGCCGAGGTCCACGACCTGTGCCGGCGTTTTCCCATCTATCCGGGCCTGGCGTAGGCGCCGGGGACGCCGTGCCGGTCGAGCCCGCGACCCTTGGCGCTTTCGTCATCGCCGTGGCGGCGGTCGTGGTGTCGCCCGGCCCGGACACCATGATCATCCTGCGCCACGCCCTGGCCTCGGGGCAGAGGGCGGGCTTCGCCGCCGTGGCCGGGGTGCAGCTGGGCCTGATGGTGCATACCGTGCTGGCGGTGCTCGGCGTTTCCCTGATCATCGCCTCGTCGCCGGTGCTGTTCAAACTGGTGGCGGTGGCCGGAGCGGCCTACCTGGCGTGGCTTGGCGTCCAGGGATTCCGGGGCGCGGCCGCGTTCAGGCCGGACGGCGGCCGCCCGTCTCCGGACCTGGCCAGGGCCTGCCGCGACGCCATCCTGACCAACCTCCTGAACCCCAAGGTGATCCTCCTCTTTCTGGCGCTTTTCCCCAATTTCGTCGATGCCGGCCGCGACGACGTGCCGGCCCAGCTGGTCACCCTGGCGGTGGTTCTGATCGTCGTAAATGTGATATGGCAGGCGCCGCTGGCCTGGGCGGCGGAAGCCATCGGGCGCTGGCTGGGCCGCCCGGGCGTCGGCCGCCGGGTCTCGCGCATCACCGGCGGCGTGCTGGTCGCCTTCGCCGCCCTGCTGCTGTACCAGCATCTATTTTAAGGCCCCGGGGCAAGGGACAAGGGGTATGGCCGTCAGCCCGGATTTCCGCGACTACGTGCTGGACCTGCTGGAACCCCTGGGGGCGGTGCGGGCCCGGGCCATGTTCGGCGGCGCCGGGTTGTATCTGGACGACACCTTCTTCGCCATCCTCGCCAACGACGTGCTGTATTTGAAGGTGGACGAGCGAAACCGGGAAGAATTCGAGGCGGCCGGGGCGGCCCCTTTCAAGCCCTTCGCGGACAAGCCCCACACCATGTCCTATTACGAGGCGCCGGCCGAGGTCATGGAGGAGTCCGAAGAACTGTGTGCCTGGGCGCGCCGGGCCTGGGAGGCGGCGCGGCGCGCCGGGGGAACGGCCAGGAGCAGGAGAAAAAAGACGCCATGAGTTCCGACGCCGGCCGGTTGCGCAAGCGCTCCGTCCTCATCGCCGGTCATCACACCAGCGTATCCCTGGAGAACGTTTTCTGGGCGGCGCTGAAACGGATCGCGGAGGCGCGCGGGGTGTCCGTCAACGGACTGATCACCGAGATCGACCGCGGGCGGTCGACCAACCTGTCCAGCGCCATACGCGTCTTCGTGCTGGAGAACCGGGGCGGCGGGGGCTGACCCTCAGCGGATCTTGAAAAGCTGTTTCAGGAGGTCGGCGGGCCGGGTCTTCTTTTTCTCCGGCGGCGGCGGCGGCGGCTCCGGCGGAGCGGCTTGCGGCGGCGGGGCCTGGACCTGCGGCGGCGCCGGGGCCTGGACCTGCGGCGGCGCCGGTTGCTGCGCCGGAGGCGGCCCGCCCGGGGGGACGCCGAGAACGCCGCGCAGCACGTCGCCGATCCCCTTCTTGCGCAGCAGCTTGTCGGCGCCCGGGATGCGTAGTCCGACACCCTGCAGACTGGACATGTCGAGCTTGACGTTGGGGGCATCCAGCGGACCCTTGATACGGAAGGGCACCACCTGCGCCGTCTGGGCCGTCTTGGTGGTCCGCGACAGCAGCGCCGTGACGACGTTTTGCGACAGGCGCATCTCGCCGTCCACGTCGATCAGCCAGTCGGGCAGATCGACGCTGCCCCGGGCCCCGCCGGTGCCGACGTTGGACACCAGGCGCATGTCCTCGGACCGGGCGACGCCGCGCTCGATCTTGAAGGTGCCGGTGATATCGGCCAGCCCCTTGCCCCGTTTGCGGCCGCCCAGCGCGCCGCCCAACCGGTTGAGCCCGGCCACCAGATTCAAGGCGCCGGCCAGCGCCGTGCCCCTGGCGTCCGCCTGAACCTCCAGTCCGCGCATGGCCAGCGACCCGTTGCCGCCCAGGGTCCGCACCATGTCGGCGACGCTGCGCCCGGTGGTGGCGAGCCTGAGATCCATGTCCATCCTGCCCGACGCGACGCCTTTTCCCGACAGCGCCCGCCCGGCCTCGCCCACGTCCACGTTCCTCAGCGAAAGCACCGCCTGGACGCGGAGCGGAGAGACCGCGTCGACCCGGGCGTTGGCCTGCAGCGCACCGCCGAAAACGACGCCCGACAGCCGCTCCGCGGTGAGGACGCCGTCCGCCACCGTGGCCGTCAGGTCCGTGTTCCGGAGCCGGTATTTCCGATAGGTGACGGCGGCCGCGTTCAAGGTGAGGGCGGCATCGAAGGTCTTGAGCGCCGAAAGGTCGATGGGATCGCGCGACCAGCGTTCGCCGCCCGACGCCTTCCCCGCGGCAGCCCGAACGACCCCTGGCGCAGCGGCGGGACGAGGCAGCGCCCAGGACGCGGGGACGGGGCGCGGCCGGGCGAAGGAACCCCCGGGCGTCCGCGGCAGCGCGGCGGTCCGCCTGGCCGGCAGGAACCGATCGACGACGATCTCGCCGGTCTTCAGGCCGGCGGTGATCTTGGGTCGCGGACCGGCCAGGTCCACCGTTACCGTGCCTTCCACCGGGACCGGCCCCACCTTGCCCTTGACCTCCGACAGGGTCAGCGCCGAGGCGTCGCCCTTTACCTGGGCGGCGATGTCCAGGCCGCCGAGCGGCGTGGCCGTGCGGTAATCGGCGCCGAGCACGCGGACCAGGCGCGGCAGGTCCGGGTGCCTGGCCTTGACCTTCAGATCGAACCTCGGCCCGATGGGCAGGGCCGACACGGTGCCGGCCAGGGAGACCTCGGCCCCGGCGGCGTTCACGGTCACGTCGATCACCGGCCGCAGCGGAGACCCGTCGGCCCGGCCTTTCAACGCCACCTTGCCCAGCTTCTTGGGCGGCACCGGGGAGTCGAATCCGGCGAGCCTGAACAGCCGCGACGGATCGTTGGCGCGCACGTCGAAACGCACGGCTTCCATCTCGGGCACGCCGGACAATCCCTTGAGCGTGCCGCTGATGGTGACCGAGGCCCCGGCCAGTTTGGCGACACTCAGGCGGCGCACCTCCAGGGCTTCGCCCGTCAGAACACCGTCGAACATCGCGTCCTTGATGGAGGTCCCCCGGTAGACCACCGTCCTGATGCGGGCCTTGAGGGTGGCGTCGAACGCGCCAAGCACGTTCGATGGGGCCGGGGCGCCCGCGGCACGCCTGGTCGCTGTCGGCGCCGGTGCCGTCTGCGGGCCATCCGCCTTCGCCTCCGGCGTTGCTCCCGCGGCCGCCGGGGCGCCTGGCGGCAGATAGGCATCCAGGTTGATGCGGTCCAGGACCATGTCGGCGACAAGCGCCGGGCGCCCGCCCAGCGCCGCGCTCAGCGTGCCGGTCAGCCGCGAACTGTCGAACTGGAAATCCACGCCCGTCGCCTCGACGCGCTCGGGCGTGGCCCAGAACTTGCCGGCCAGGGTAAGCCGGCGCAGGCGGTCGTCGGGCAAGCCCGGCATGGCATGGCCGAACCAACCCAGGACCCCCCGGGAATCGCTGACCGAGGCTTCCACTTCGCCTTCGAAGCGGGGCTTTCCACCCTCGGCCGTGAGGAACCCGAACACGGCGACGTCGGAACCGCCCGGAAGTTGCGCCGAAAGTTGGCTGACGGTGACCTCGCCGTTGGTCAGCTCGGCGCTCAGGCGCGCCTGGCCGATGATCCCGCCCTTGAAGGTGATGGCATCCACCAAGATGTCCAGGGAACCGTCGATGCCGGCGGGCAGGGAGAACCCCGGCGCGCGTTCCTCGGTGGACCCGGCGGCGAGCCGCAGGTCCATGGACGCCCTCCGTCTGGGGCCGCCCCTCCCGCCGGCCGCCGTCGATCCGCCGGTGGCGGCGGGCAGCGCAAGCCATTTGTCCATGTCGATGTGGTTGACGGCGACCTGGACCGTGACGTTGGTGGCGTCGCCCAGTTTCATCAATATGTTGCCGGTACCCTTGGTGTCACCGAGGCGCAAGGCGAAGTCCTTGAACTCGGCGGCGGAGGCGGAGGCCACGACGGTGCCTTCGTAGCCGAAGGCCTGGTTGAGGAACCCCGGCAGCGGACCGCCCACCCCGGCAGCGGCGATGAGGGCCGACAGCTGGTCCCCCTCGCCCGTCACCTTGCCCTTGAAGTGCGGTGCGTCGGCGAGGCTGAGCAGCGCCCCTCCGATCTGTATCCCGGCACCGCCGGGTGCGCCCGCGACGGACAGGGTAATGGGCACCGTGCGCTCCTCGATGACCTTGCCCACGGATACCTCGTAGCGGAGCGGAATGCCGCGGGCGACGAGCCGGCCGGAGCTTTCGAAGGGGCCGCCGAGCGATTGGGCGGCCAGGCGGGCGTTGATCTCCGCCACCCGCTCGATGGTGCCCTTTCGGCTGTCCCGGAAAACGAGTGCCCCGTTCTCGACGGTGAACTTGTCCAGGCGCACGGACGGCTGGGAACCGCCGGACGCCGCCGGCCCGCCCTCCTTGCCCGCCCCGTCCGGCGCCGTCGCCGCGGCCGGCCCGGGCGCGCCCTTGGCGGCGAAATCCCAGTTCCTGCGCCCGTCGCCGAGGATCTCGAGTTCGATCACCGGCTCGACCAGCTTGACGGTTTTCACCTGGAACCTGCCGGCCAGCAGCGGCCCCAGGGCGATACGGACCTCGAGCGACTTCAGGCGCACCATCTCGGCGGCGGTGGCGCCTTCCATATTGGCCAGCACCACGTCATTGACGACCAGGGCCGGCGCCGGCAGAAGCGTGATCCGGATGTCGCCGGCGATGACGAGCGTGCGCCCGGTGAGGGCTTCGGCGCGGGCGGCGATCTGTTCCTTGTAGTCGTTCCAATCGATCAGGCCGGGAAGGATCAGAACCACCGCCGCAAGGACGACGATGAGTCCGACGACGCCGAACAGAATCTTCTTCACGCCCTCTGCTCCGTGATTGATGGAATAAAACGGAATACCCGGTGAAGCGCGCGCCCGAACGACCGCCGCTTCCAAGGCGCGATATTAGAGGCTGACTCGGCCCGGATCAAACCGAAGTATGGCGTCATAGGGCAGTTATTCGGTATGTCGCTAAGTCCCGAGAGCGCCGGCAAGGCCTTCCAGGTCGTCGGTGACGATGTCCCAGTCCCCTTCCGCGCTCAGGTCCGTCGTCTGGCCGGGCCCGTATTCGGTGGGGCGGGGAAAGAACGCGGTGCGCAGGCCGTGGGAGGCGGCGTTGGCGAGGTCGTAGTTGTGCGCCGCCACCATCATCACCTGCCCGGGCGCCAGGCCGAGCAGCTCGACGGCCCCGAGATAGACCTTCGGGTCCGGCTTGTAATGGTGGAAGTTCTCCGCCGTCAGCACGCAGTCCCACGGCAGGCCGGCGTGCTTTGCCATGTTGACCGCGCACATGAAATTCGCGTTCGAAAGGGTGCAGAGCACGTATCCGGTCTTCAGGCGCGTGAGCCCCGGCACCGCGTCCGGCCACCCGTCGAGGCGGTGCCAGACGCGGTTGAAATGGTCCTTTTCCGCTTCCGTCCATCCGCCGATTCCGAACTTAACCAGGAGTTCCTCCAGCTTGGCGCGGTAGATGTCATCGACATTGGTCCACGGAACCTCTCCCCTGCTCACCCGGTCCATGCCGGCACGGTAGGCGGTTTTCCAGTCGTCGACGAAGGCCTCCCAGTCCACCGAAAGCCCCTTCGCCTCGCCCAGCGCTCTGGCCTCGGCGACGATGCTGCCGCGCCAGTCGACGACCGTGCCGAACACGTCGAAGGTCAGCGCCTTCACTCCGGATACGTCCATCGTGTAAACCTCCCTTGGCGCGGCGCGAGGCCCGCGCGTCAGACGCGGACGATCTTGCCCGGGTTCATGATGTTGTCGGGATCGAGCGCCTGCTTGAGCGCCCGCATGACGCTGACGGCCTCGCCGTGCTCGGCGAGGAGAAAGTCCATCTTGCCGTGCCCGATGCCGTGCTCTCCCGTGCAGGTGCCGTCCACGGCCAGGGCCCGCATCACCAGGTGTTCGTTGAACCGCTCGGCCTCGGCTATTTCTTCCCTACTGTCGGGGTCGACCAGCAGGACCACGTGGAAGTTGCCGTCCCCCACGTGGCCGACGATGGTGGCGATGAGCGGCGATTTCTCAAGATCCGCCGTGGTCCCGGTGATGCATTCGGCGAGCCGGGAGATGGGCACGCAGACGTCCGTCACCCAGGCCCTGCACCCCGGGCGCAGGGCGAGGGACGCGTACAAGGCGTCGTGGCGGGCCTTCCACAGTTTGTCCCGGTCCTCGGGCCGGGTCGCCCAGGCGAAGTTCTCGCCGCCCAGGTCGGCGGCGATGGCCTGCACCGTCTCCGCCTGCTCGGCGACGCCGCGTTCCGTGCCGTGGAACTCGAAGAACAGCGTCGGCGCGACGGCATACTCCAGACCGGAGTACGTATTGATCGCCTCCATCTGGCGGGAGTCCAAAAGCTCGATGCGGGCCACCGGGACCCCGGACTGGATGGTCAGGATCACCGTGTTGACGGCGTCGGCGACGGTGGGAAAGGCGCAGACGGCGGCCGAGACCGCCTCGGGGATGCCGTACAGCCTGAGGGTGATCTCGGTGATGACGCCCAGCGTCCCTTCCGAGCCGACGAACAGCCGGGTCAGGTCATAGCCCGCCGAGGACTTGCGGGCGCGGCGGCTGGTGCGGATGACCCGCCCGTCGGCGAGCACCACGGTGAGCGCGAGTGTGTTCTCGCGCATGGTGCCGTAGCGCACCGCGTTGGTGCCCGAGGCCCGGGTCGCGGTCATGCCGCCGATGGAGGCTTCCGCCCCCGGGTCGATGGGGAAGAACAGGCCGGTGTCGCGCAGATACGTGTTCAACTGGGCGCGGGTGACGCCGGCCTGGACGGTGGCGTCCATGTCTTCGGGGTTGACGGCGACGACCTGGTCCATGCGGCCGAGGTCGATGCACACCCCGCCCTGAAGCGCCGCCACGTGGCCCTCGAGCGACGTGCCGGCGCCGAACGGGATCACCGGCACCTGGCGCCGGGCGCAGGCCTTGACGATCCCCGCCACCTCCCCGGTGGACTCGGCGAAAACCACCACGTCGGGGGGGTGGGGCGCATGGTAGGATTCGTCGCGCCCGTGCTGTTCGCGCACCGCCGCCGACGTGGACAGGCGCGGGCCTACGATCTCCCGCAGGGCCTCGATCAGATCGTCGTTCGCACGGGCCGCTTCCACCGCCATGCCGGGGCCTCGCCTGGAATTACGGGGTCGGGCCAAAACTAGTGCCTGGGGCTCGCCCCATCAAGGGGCCCGGCGCCGG
>JBHHXI010000042.1:0-20409 GCA_046756945.1 Rhodospirillales bacterium | reverse complement strand
CGGGCCCGGGCGGGCCGTACCGATCAAAGCCTCAGCGCACCTCGGCGCCCCGGCGGAGCGAAGGATTTACGCGGCGGCCTACCCGGCCACCGCGAACGCCAACACGCTCACGGTCCATACCATGACGCCGGCGATCATGCTTTGGAGTGTCTGCTGCCACATGGTTTCCATCCCGTATTCGGGTTGATGTTGAGCGGAACGTTAGACCAGCACAACGCCGCGCGCAGTGATGTACGTCACAGGGATTTATTTTTCCGGCGGTTGCGGAAAAAAAGAAAAAACCGGCCCGGCAGGGGGAGCGGTGCGCCGGCCGTGTCTAGTCGCTGACGCGGAAGGTACGGAAGACGAAATCCAGATTCTTCCGCAGTCTCTTGTTGTACGCCTTGTTCGCCGTCGTCTTTTCACGCGGGCGCCATTCGGCACTCTCCCGGGCCAGGGCCTCGGCGAGCATCCATGTATGCATGAACGTTCGTCCGCTCAGCCCGCGCACCGCCTGAATCTGGCCGACGCTCAGCGGGCTCGTCTCCAGGTCCGGCAGGCGCGCCAGGTCGATCGCCATCGGGTCCACCTCCGCATAGGCCATGAACTTGGCCTCGTCTTCGCCGTCCAGCGCCATCCGCTCCCCGAGGGCCTGGCGGAAGCGCCGCGCCGAGGAGAACGTCTGGCCCCTGAGCTCGCCAAGCCGGTCGGTCTTTACCCCGGCCCGGTCCAGGCGCTCGAGGACCGGCTCGGACAGCACGTACGGCACCGGGCGGTATACCGTCTGGCCGAAGACGTTCTGCAGGAAGAACAGGCCGATGAAGCAGACGAGGCCGGCGAGCAGCGGCGTCAGCACCCATCCCATGCCGATGCTGCCCAGCACATTCCAGCGGATTTCCCGCCCGCCCTTGAGGATGGCGATACCGAGAACGGCGCCGACGACGGCCTGGGAGCTGGACACCGGAACCAGCGGGATGGTCGGCAGCCCGTTGGCGGCGAGCATCTGTTCCAGGCCTTCCGAGGCGAACAGGATGAGGACCAGGGAATGGGCGACGACGACGACCCACGCGGATATCGGCGACAACGGCAAAATGCCGCCCCCCACCGTCAGCATTACCCGCTTGGAATAGGTGAGCACGCCGACGGCGATGGCGAGTCCTCCGATCAGGAAGAGTTGCTGGGCCGCGGTAAACGTGGCCAGGCCGAAGACGGAGAAATCGCTGAACGGCGAAGACGCAACGAAAACGCCCACCACATTGGCGATGTTGTTGGCGCCCAGGCTGTAGGCGCCGAACGCGCCGGCCACGATCAGCCCCAGCCGGGTATAGGCGTCCGTGCGCAGCAGGTGCAGCCTGGAGGCGCGCAAATACGCGGTGACTATCTTGAACAGCACCATGGCGAAGCCGGCCGCCAACAGCGGGCAGAGGACCCAGGTGCTGAGGATCTTGAACAGTGCGCTGGTGTCGGTCACGGTCTCGCTGAACAGGTTCCAGCCCAGGATGCCGCCGACGATCGCCTGGGTGGTGGAGACGGGCAGGCCGAACTTGGTCATCACATAGACCGCGAGGGCGGCGGAAAAGGCGGCCATGAAGGAGCCCGCCAGCGCGTTGACCGCGCCCAGCCTGCCCAGGGTCTCGGCCGGCCCGGCGCCGCTGATCACGGCGCCGAGGATGACGAACACGCTGCAGATCACGGCCGCCGTGGTGAAGCGGATCATCTGCGTGCCGACCGCGGTGCCGAACACGTTGGCGGCGTCGTTGCCGCCCAGCGCCCAACCGAGGAACAGGCCGCTGGTCAGGAACAGCAGGACCGTTATATCCATGGAGCCCCTTAAACGGTCCGTTTGATGGCGGAGATGGTCAGCCGGTCGGCGACGTCCTCGGCCCTGTCGGCGACGTTGTCGATGTGCTCGACGAAGTCGCGCAAATGCACCTTGTGGCTGAGCGGAAGGTCGGAGGCGAAAATCTCCCGTTTCAGCTTGGTGCCGATCTTGTCGGCTTCCTTTTCGTAGAACATCACCTTGTGCATGTGATCGCCGACGGCCGCGATGTTGCGAAAGAAAGCCCTCGACGCCAGGACCAGGGTTTCCGCGGCGAGAACGGCCTTCTCGGTCAGCGCCGCGTAGTCGGCGTGGTAGTCGGAAGGGATGTCCGGGGTTTCGATGGAGAAGCTCCACAGGGCGCCCTCGAAAAGGTTGAGCAGGGAATCCAGGTTTTCCAGCAGACCCAGGACATCGCCCCGGGACTCGGGGATCAGGGTCTCGGCGTACAACTGGGTTTCCACGGACCGGCGCAGGTGGTCGGCGGTGCTTTCCAGTTCGTTGACGTGGAGCAGCTTTTCGTTGAACTCCTCGGTGCTCCCGTCGGACAGGTACAGCTTCACCGCGTGCTCGAAGACCATGCCGGACTCGGAAAGCTTGTCGAGAAAATCGTCGATCTCGGTTTCCAGCGACTTGGTCCGGCGGAAAAGCGCCATTTCCTTCGTCAATGCCATGCCTGCCTCCCCTCTGAATGGCCTCTTCCGCCGCCGCCGGCGCCCCTGTGCAGGGACGCCATGCCGGTGCGGTCCCTACGTTTGCGCCGCATCATGACGGTACCACAAAATCGGGCAGGAACGGGAATCTTCTCCCGGCCGCCGCCGGGCGCGGACGCCTCAATACGCCTGGATGCGTTCGCCGTTGCGCGTGCAGGCGGGCCGGGCCAGCTCGACGAAGAGGTCGGTGATGCTTTCTGCGGGCTGGAGCGTCATCGGATCCTCGCCGGGGAAGGCCTGGGCGCGCATGGCCGTGCGGGTGGCGCCGGGGTCGAGCAAATTGACCCGCACGTTGGTCCTGGCCACCTCGGCCGCATAAATGCGGACCAGTGTTTCCAGGGCCGCCTTGCTGACGGCGTACGCCCCCCAATAGGGACGCGCGCCCGCGCCCGAGGTGACGAAGATGGCGCGGCCCGCGTCCGAGAGGCGGAGCAGCGGATCAAAACCGCGGATGAGCCGCCAGTTGGCGGTCAGGTTGATCGCCATCACCTGGTCCCAGGTCTTTGCATCGATGTGGCCGAGCGGGCTCAGGGTGCCGAGCGCGCCGGCGTTGCCGACAAGGATATCGAGGCGCTTGAAGCGTTCGAAGACGGCGGCGCCCATGCGGTCGATGGCGTCGAAGTCGGTCAGGTCCCCGGGCACCAGGGTGACGCTGCCGCCCATGGCGCGGACATCGTCGTCGAGCTCTTCCAGGGCGCCCTGGGTGCGCGCCGCGGCGATCAGGTGCGCCCCTTCCCGGGCGAAGCGCCGGGCCACCGCCGCCCCGATGCCGCGCGAGGCGCCGGTGACGAGGGCGATGCGTCCCTCCAGCGCCCGTCCGCCGGTGGCCGTCTGGGGCGTCTTGCCCGGCTTGGGTGGGGCGCCGTCGCCCGCATCGGACATGGTTATCTTTGCTCGGCCAGGAGCGACAGCTGCACGGGAACGGGTCCATCTTCCTGGTCGGCCAGGCGGACCGGGTATTCGCCGGTGAAGCAGGCGTCGCAATACTGGGGATCGCCGGCGTCCCGGTCGGCGCCGCACACCGCCCTGTACAGGCCGTCATAGGAGATAAACGCGAGCGAATCGACCCCGATGTGCCGGGCCATGGCCTCGACGTCGTAGTTGGCGGCCAGCAGTTCCGAGCGCTCGGGCGTGTCGATGCCGTAAAAGCACGAATGGGCGATGGGCGGGCTGGAGATACGCATGTGGACTTCGCTGGCGCCCGCGCTGCGCACCATCTCCACGATCTTCAGGGACGTGGTGCCGCGGACGATGGAATCGTCCACCAGGACCACCCGCTTGTGCCTCAGTTGCGCGATGTTGGCGTTGTGCTTGAGCTTGACGCCAAGGTGGCGGATCTGGGACGTGGGTTCGATGAAGGTGCGGCCGACGTAGTGGTTGCGGATGATGCCCATCTCGAAGGGCGCTCCCGCTTCCTCCGCGTAGCCGAGGGCGGCGGGGACGCCGGAGTCGGGCACCGGCACCACCATGTCCGTCTCGACATGGCTTTCCCGGGCCAGCTCGGCGCCGATGCGCTTGCGCACCTCGTACACGTTTCTGTCCTCGACCACGCTGTCGGGGCGGGCGAAGTAGATGTACTCGAAGATGCAAAACCGTTGCTTTGCCGGGACAAAGGGCTTCACGCTGCGCACCCCGTCCCGCTCGATGATCACGATCTCGCCCGGTTCCACGTCGCGGATGAATTCGGCCCCGATGATGTCGAACGCACAGGATTCCGACGCCAGGATGTAGGCGCCGTCGATGCGGCCCAGCACCAGCGGCCGGACCCCCATCCTGTCGCGCAGGCCGATCAACTGGGTTGCGGTCAGCGCGACCAGGGAATACGCCCCCTCGACCTGGCGCAGGGCGTCGATCACGCGGTCGACCACCGTCGTCTGACGGCTGGTGGCGATGAGGTGGATGATGACCTCGGTGTCCATGGTCGACTGGAAGATGCAGCCGTGCTGGACCAGGGATTTGCGCACCGTATAGGCGTTGGTCAGGTTGCCGTTGTGGGCGATGGCGAGGCCGCCGAATTCGAATTCCGCGAACAGCGGCTGGACGTTGCGCAGGATCGTGCCGCCGGTGGTCGAATAGCGCACATGGCCGATGGCCAGGTCGCCGGGAAGCTGGCGGATGACGTCTTCGGAGTTGAAGTTGTCGCCGACCAGCCCGAGGGCCCGGTGGCTGTGGAATTGTTCCCCGTCGGAGGTGACCATACCCACCGCCTCCTGGCCCCGGTGCTGCAGCGCATGCAGGCCGAGGGCGGTGTGGGCGGCGGCGTCGGGATAGCCGAAGATCCCGAACAGGCCGCATTCCTCGCCCAGGTGGTCGCCGTCGAAGGGATGGGTTTTCGGCATACCTAGTACTTACTCGGCTTATCGGCTGCTGTCGATCAGCCGTTCCATGTCGCGGCGTTCGTTGGGACCGTAGCCGCCGGGCGCGCCGGTGTCTTTGGCCTTGGGTTGCGTACTCAACATTTGGCGCATCGCCTTTTCCGCATCAAGGATCCTTTGCGCCTTTTCGCGGGCATCGGTGGCAGCGGCGTCGTCTTCGTCGTCGGGGATCAGCGACCGCAACAGCCGCGCCCCGGCCTCGATCACCGGCATGGAACGGGCCGAGCGCAGCCACGGAGGCTGCTCGGACACGGGCTGCACCATTTCCACGCCCACGTAGGCGAGGCTGACGAGCACCGCGCCGCGGAGGATTCCGAACAGGAAACCGAGCGACCGGTCAAGGGCGTTCAGCATGCTCGCCTGGACCCGGTTGGAAATCGTCCGGGTGATGATCGACAGGATGACCAGACTGACGATGAAAAGGACCGTGCCGGTGGTCAGATCGGCGACCCACTGCAGCTCAATCAGGTCGCGGGCAAACGGTTTTGCATAGGGGAAGCCGTAGATGGTGGTGAAAATGGCGCCGATCCATCCCCCCACCGCCAGCACCTCGTGGACGAATCCGCGCGCATACGCCAACAGCGCCGAGACCAGCAGCACCACGCCGACGCCGATGTCCGTGACATTGACCGGCAGGCTATCCATGGCCGCCCCGGTCGCCGGCCAGGGGAGCCATGTCGCGCCGTCGTCCCGCGGCCGCCCGAATTCCCCCGGCGCCCGGGGCGCGGAACATGGCGAGCAGGTCCCTGAGCTCGGCGATTTCCTGAACCTCCAGTCCGCTGTCCTTGCCCCGGCCCCGGCGCCGGGCGGGCCGGCGCCGGCGCTCGGGCGTGATGGCGCGCCGGAATCCCAGCTTGGCCGCTTCCTTCAGCCGGGTGTCCGTGTGGGCCACCGCCCGCACCTCGCCGGACAGCGCGATCTCGCCGAACACCGCCGTCTCCGGGGCCACCGGCACGCCGCTGGCCGCCGACGCGAGCGCCGCCGCCACCGCCAGGTCGGCGGCCGGCTCGCCGATCCTCAGCCCACCGGCGACGTTCAGGTATATGTCGCTGCCGGCGAGCGCCAGGCCGCAACGGGCCTCCAGCACCGCTATGATCATGGCCAGGCGGCCCGAGTCCCAGCCGACCACGGCGCGCCGTGGCGTGGCCAGGGCCGAGGGCGCGATCAGGGACTGGATCTCCACCAGCACCGGGCGCGTGCCTTCCATGCCGGCGAAGACGCAGGCGCCGCTCACCTCGCCCTGACGCTGGGCCAGGAACAGGGCCGACGGGTTGGGCACCTCGATCAGTCCGCCATCGGTCATTTCGAAGACGCCGATCTCGTCCGCCGGACCGAAGCGGTTCTTGACGGCGCGCAGGATGCGGAAGTGGTGGCCGCGTTCGCCCTCGAAGTACAGCACCGTGTCCACCATGTGCTCGAGCACCCGCGGGCCGGCGATCAGCCCTTCCTTGGTGACGTGGCCGACCAGGAACACGGTGAAGCCCCGCTGCTTGGCCAGGCGGATCAGTTCCTGGGCCGAGGTGCGCACCTGGGCCACCGTGCCGGGGGCGGAGTCAAGGGTGTCCACGAACATGGTCTGGATGGAATCGATGACCACGATCCCGGGCCCGCCGGCCTCTGCCAGGGAGGCGGCGATGTCGCGCACCGAGGTGGCGGCGGCCAGTTGCACGGCCGCCCCCTGCAGACCCAGGCGACCGGCGCGCAAGCGCAACTGATCGATGGATTCCTCGCCCGAAATGTAGGCGCAGCGGACCTCTCCCGACAACGCCGCGGCGACCTGGAGAAGCAGGGTGGACTTGCCGATGCCCGGATCGCCGCCGACCAGCAGCGCCGAGCCGCCGACCAGGCCGCCGCCGGTGACCCGGTCGAATTCCTTGATCCCGGTGGCCCGGCGCGGCGCCTGGTCGGCCGTGCCGTCGAGGGCGGCGAAGGCAAGCTTGCGCCCGCGTTTCCGGCCCAGGCCCCGGGGCGCCGCGGCGACGGGCGCCTCCTCGACCAGCGAATTCCAGGCGTTGCAGGCCTCGCAGCGGCCGCCCCACTTGGGGAAGCTGGCCCCGCATTCCTGGCAGACATAGCGTGCGGCGGTGCGCGCCAAGGGCCCGGGCCCTCCCTACGGGGCAATGGTGAAACGGTGCGCCGGCATTAGACCAGAATCCCGGCCGCCCAAGGAGAAAAATGTGACCATCGCCAGGACCGCGAAAGACCCGGAAAAACCCTTAATGACAACCGATTGCGGTCCCCGGGCCACCGGGAGCGCCTGGCCCCGCGGGTGCGGGCGCCTCACGCCCGGATCGCCATCTTGATCGGGCCCACGGCGCGGCCGTTGATGAATTGCTCCACGTAGGGGTTGCCCGAGTTGTCGATGTCGGCGGTCGGGCCGACCCAGATGATCTGTCCCTCATACAACATGGCGATGCGGTGGGCGATCTTGCGGGCGCTCGCCATGTCGTGGGTGATCGACAGCGCCGTGGCGCCCACCTCGTGGCTGATCTTGACGATCAGATCGTTGATCACGTCGGCCATGATCGGGTCGAGGCCGGTGGTGGGCTCGTCGAAGAAGATGATCTCGGGATCGGCGGCGATGGCGCGCGCCAGGGCGACCCGTTTCTGCATGCCGCCGGAAAGTTCCGCCGGGTAAAGATCGCCCACTTCCGGCGTCAGGCCCACCTGGGCCAGCTTGCCGACGGCGATTTCCCTGGCGTCCCGGCGCGACACCCGTTTCTCGGCGAGCAGTCCGAAAGCCACGTTCTCCCACACCGGCAGGCTGTCGAACAGCGCCGCCCCCTGGAACAACATGCCGAATTTCCGGTTGATGCGCTCGCGGTCCTTGGTCCCGATGCCGACCACTTCCTCCCCGTCCACCTGGATGCTGCCCGTGCCGACCGGCAGAAGCGCCAGGATGCACTTGATCATCACCGACTTGCCCGTGCCCGAGCCGCCGATGACGACGACCGATTCGCCGACGCCGACGTCCAGGTCGACGCCGTTCAGCACCACCTTGTCGCCGAAGGACTTGTGCAGGTCGCGCAGCCGGATTTTGGGTTGGGCGTCGCTCATCTGGCGAAAAACAGCTCGGTCAGGATGTAGTCCGACGACAGGATGAGGATGGAGGCCGAGACCACGGCGTAGGTGGTGGCCGTGCCCACGCCCTGGGCGCCGCCCTTGGAGTGGTAGCCATGGTAACAGCCCATGAGGGTGACGATGAAACCGAAGACCGACGCCTTGACCAGACCCGAAACCACGTCCTCGGCCTCCAGGAAATCATAGGTGCGCTGCAAATAATTGGCCGCGTTGAAGCCGAGCTTGTAGACGCCGACCACGTAGCCCCCGAAGACGCCGATGATGTCGGCGATGAACACCAGGACCGGCATCATGGTCAGGCCCGCGATCAGCCGCGGCGCCACCAGGTACTTCATGGGATTGGTCGACAACGTGCCCAGGGCGTCGATCTGCTCGGTCACCCGCATGGTGCCGAGCTCGGCGGCCATGGCGGCGCCGACGCGCCCGGCCACCATGAGGCCGGCCAGCACCGGCCCCAGCTCGCGGGTGATGGACAGCACGACGACGTTGGCGATCGCGCCTTCGGCCGAGAAACGGGCGAAGCCGGTGTAGCTTTGCAGGGCCAGCACCATGCCGGCGAAGATGGCGGTCAGCCCGACCACGGGCAGCGAGAAGTACCCGATCTCGATCATCTGGCGCCCGATGATGCGCGGGTAGAACGGCGGCCGTACGCAGTGCGACAGCGCCGACCCGGTGAACATGGTCAGGCGGCCGACGGTCGCCAGGAAGCCGAGGAAGATCCGGCCGATGGGCTGCAGGACGTTCATCGCGTTGAGACTAGACACCGCCACCCTTGTAAACCCGGTGATAGCGCGATCCCAGGCTGGTCAGGATTTCGTAGCCGATGGTGCCGGCGTCCGCCGCCAGACGGTCAACCGGATTGTGCGGGCCGATCAGGTCGACAAGGTCGCCGGGGCGGGCCATGCGGTGGGGAAGGTCGGAAACGTCTAGGGTGATGAGGTCCATGGACACGCGCCCCACAACTGGCACCCGGATGTCTCCGAAATTTGCACCGCCGCTGTTGCTCAAGGATCGGAGGTACCCGTCGGCGTAACCCACGGCCACGGTGGCGATCCGCCCCCGCCGGGCGATGCGATGGGTGGCACCATAGCCAACGGTCTGGGGAGTGTCAACGTCGCGGACTTGCAGGATTTTTCCTTGTAGGCGAACCACTTGCGCCATCGGATTGGGCTCGCCGGGGACCGGCGCGACGCCGTACAGCGCGGCCCCCGGACGGGCCAGATCGAAGTGGTAGTCGGGGCCCAAAAAGATGCCCGACGAGTTGGCGAGGGACGCCGGAGCCGCCGGCAGGGCGCCCCGTGCCTTCCGCAAGGCGTCCAGTTGCCGGCGGTTCAGCCCATGGCCCGGCGCGTCGGCGCAGGCCAGATGGCTGAGCACGTAGGCCACGTCGATGGGCCCGAGCCGGTCCGGCTCGCGGGCCAGGACATCCACTTCATCGGGGGGCAGGCCCAATCGCGTCATGCCGGTGTCGAGGTGAATGTCGGCGGGCGGGACCGGGGACGCGCCGGCCCGGCCGCAGAACCGGGCCCAGGCCTCGATGTCGCCAAGGGAGTTGAGCACGGGCACCAGCCGGTGTTCGGCGAAGACCGGCTCGCAGCCGGCGTGAAGCCCGTTGAACACATGGATGTCGGCGTCCGGGAGCAGACGCCTGAGCCGGATGCCCTCGTCAATATGGGCGACGAAGAAGGTCTCGCATCCGCTCCTGGCGAGCGCCGGAGCCACGTGCTCCATTCCCAGGCCGTACGCGTCGGCCTTGACCACGGCGGCGCAGGCGGCGCCGGTCAGCCTGCCGCGCAAGAGCCGGTAGTTGGCGGCGATGGCGTCGAGGTCGATGGTGAGGATGGCGCCGCAATTTTCCACGCTGGTCATGGCGCCGGCTCATCCGTCGGGCACGTGGTCCGTGTCCAGGTTGCCGAAGCGGGTAAAGGCGCCCTGGAACATCAGCTTGACCTCGCCGGTGGGGCCGTGGCGCTGCTTGGCGATGATGATGTCCGCCAGGTTCGCCACCTTGCGCTTGTTCTCCATCCAATTGGCGTATCGCCTGTCGAACGAGGCGTCATCTTCGTCGGCGCGGTGAGCGGGTTTTTTCCGCTCCAGGTAATACTCCTCGCGGAAGATGAAATTAACCACGTCGGCGTCCTGCTCGATGGAGCCGGATTCGCGGAGGTCGGATAGTTGCGGCCTGGGCGGGTCCCGCTGCTCGACCTGGCGCGATAGCTGCGACAGCGCCAGCACGGGCACGCCCAGTTCCTTGGCCAGGGCCTTCAGGCCGCGGGTGATTTCGGAAACCTCCTGCACCCGGCCGTCGTTGCGCGAGGTCACGCTCCCGGTAATGAGCTGCAGGTAGTCGACGACGACAAGGCCCAGGTTGTGCTGGCGCCTGAGCCGGCGCGCCCGGGTGCGCAGGGCGCTGACGGTGAGCGCCGGCGTGTCGTCGATGAAGATGGGGATCTGATGCAGGGTCTGGCTGGCCGACACCAGCCGGGTGAACTCGTCGTTGGACAGCTCGCCCTTGCGCATGCGGTCCGACGAGATGTCGGTCTGCTCGGACAGGATGCGGCTGGCCAGTTGCTCGGCCGACATCTCCAGGGAAAAGAAACCGACGACGGCGCCTACCGCGCCCTCGGTCTGATGGTGGGAATAGGCGGCGTTGTAGGCGATGTTGGTGGCCAGCGCCGTCTTGCCCATGGACGGCCGGCCGGCCAGGATGATCAGGTCCGACGGGTGCAGGCCGCCCAGGATCTTGTCCAGATCGGAAAGCCCGGTGGCCACGCCGGCGAGCCCGCCGACGCGTTTGTGCGCCGTTTCGGCCATCTGGATGGCCTTGAGCACGGAGTCCTTGAAGGGCTGGAAACCGCCTTCGTACTCGCCGGTGGTGGCCAGGTCGTAGAGGCCCTGCTCGGCCCGCTCGATCTGATCGACGGCGGTCTCGTCCACGTCGCCGGCGTAGGCCCTGTTGACCAGGTCCTCGCCCAGGCCGATCAGCTCCCGCTTCAGATAGAGGTCGTAGACGATGCGGCCGTACTCGCCGGCGTTAATCACGGTGACGGCGGAATTCGCCAGCTCGGACAGGTACGCCGGCCCGCCGATCTCGGCCAGGGTCTCGTCCTGCTCGAAGTATCGCTTGAGGGTGACGGGATCGGCGATCTGGCCCCGTTCGATGAGCGCCGCCGCGGCCTCGAAGACGCGGCCGTGGTGGGTCAGCGCGAAGTGCTCGCGACGCAGGAACTCCGACACCCTTTCGTAGGCGCGGTTATTCGCCAGGATGGCGCCGAGCAACGCCTTTTCGGCCTCGATGTTGTGGGGCGGCGTGCGCAGCGCCGGCGCGGGGTCGTCGGAGCGGGACAGGTCCTGGGGCGGCGGGGAGGTCAGCGCGGTGGGCATGGGCGGAAAGGTAAACCTCCACCTCGGCCCTATGAAATTGGGGTAAATCGCGAACAAAAATTATAGCGGGGAAAAAAACCGTATCTTTCGATTGACCTGTGGAAAAGGGGATCATCAGTGGAAAACCGGTGTCCCGATTTGCCGCGTCGTCACGCCGCCCGGCTGTGTCGGCCGCCCGCGGTTTCGGCCAGGGAGCGCTCCAACTCGGTGATGTAGTCCCGGGTCAGCGGCACGGCGTCCTGGCGTTTGGCCAGCTGGATCTGCAGGACCTCGTGGTCCAGGTACCGGAAGGCGGCCTCGGCGGATGCCAGGTAGTATTCCCACATGCGGCAGAAACGCTCGTCGTACAGCGCCTTCGCCTGGTCGCGGTTAGCCAGGAAGCGCATCCGCCACTGGCGCAGGGTCTCGGCGTAGTGGAGGCGCAGCACCTCGATGTCGGTGATGCACAGGTCCAGCTTTTCGACCACCGCGACGACTTCGGAAAGCGCCGGGCTGTAACCGCCGGGGAAGATGTACTTGCGGATCCACGGGCTGGTCACCTGCGGCCCGTAGCGCCGTCCGATGGTGTGCAGGAGCGCCACGCCGTCCTCGGCCAACAGGTCCCGCACCTTGGTGAAAAACCGGTGGTAGTGGCCGATGCCGACGTGCTCGAACATGCCGACGGAGACGATGCGGTCATAAGTGCCGGTCTCCTCGCGGTAGTCGCGCAGGAAGAAGCGCGCGCGCCCGGCTAATCCCGCCTCCTCGGCCAGCGTCCGCGATGCCTCGAGCTGGTTCGACGACAGGGTTATGCCGGTGACGTCGACCTGCATTTCCCGGGCCAGATAGAGCGCCAGCCCGCCCCAGCCGGAGCCGATGTCGAGGACCCTGTGGCCCGGTTTCAGGAGAAGCTTGGCGGCGACGTGGCGCATTTTTTTCTCCTGCGCCGTCTCCAGGTCTTCGTCGCCGTCGGCGAAGTAGGCGCACGAATACTGCCGGCCGCCATCGAGGAAAAGATCGTAAAGGGCATCCGACAGGTCGTAATGATGGGCCACGTTGCCGCGCGCCCGGCCAATCGGGTTGAACTGCTGGACGTGCCGAACCATCCGCGCCACCCACTCCACCGCCCGGTAGAAGGGATGGTATCCGGCGGTGCCCATGTTCATGGTTATCAATTCGAGGAAGTCGTAGAGGCTGCCGTCCTCCACCGTCAGCGTGCCGTCCATGTAGGCCTCGCCGGCGTGCAGTTCGGGGCTGAAGAAGAGCTTCCAGTACAGGCCCTTGTTGTGCAGCCGTACCGTCAGCGTCGGCGCCGATCCGGTCCCGAAACGATGCGTCCGGCCGGCCACATCAATGACACCCAGCGTCCCCACCCGAATCAGGTGGTTCAGCATTCTCGCCACCAACACGGCACCACTCCTCCCATTCCGCTGCCGTCTTGTCGCGGCTGCCAGGGGCCGGTGGTCGCCCCACGGCGGATACCAACATCTAGTATATCATAAAACGACGGGATTTGGAGTGGAACCGGCCGCGCCCGTGTCTTCCCTATTCCTATTCCTGTTCCTGTTTCTGTTCCTGTTCATGCTCCTGTTTCTGCTCCTGCTCCCGTTTCTGCTCCTGTTCCTGTTCCTGTTCCTGTTCCTGTTCCAAATCCAGGTTGACCACGGCCTTGCCGGTCTTGGCCTGGATCTCCGCTTCATCCTCGGAGCGCGCGACGTTGACGCTCACGCCGACAACGAGCTCGGGGTGCAGGGCAATGCGTACCGAGTACAGGCCGAGGGCCTTGATGGTCTGGGGAAGCTGGACTTGACGGCGCTCGACCGTGAAGCCGGCCTGGGTGACTTCCTTGGCGATGTCGCGGGCGTTGACCGAACCATACAGTTGGCCCGCGTCGCCGGCCTGGCGGATGAGGACCACCGCCAGCCCGTCCAGCCGCGCGCCCACCTCCTCCGCGGCTTTGCGCTGCTCCAGGTTGTCGGCTTCCAGTTGCACCCGCTGTCCCTCGAAGTGGCGGCGGTTCTCTTCGGTGGCGCGTAGCGCCTTTTTCTGGGGCAGCAGGTAATTGCGGGCGTAGCCGGGCTTGACGTTGACCACGTCACCCATCTGACCAAGGGTTTCGATGCGCTCCAAAAGGATGACTTCCATTACACGTTCTCCCGGTTCTCGTCGGGGCCGGCGAAGCGCCTGCGCAGCTCGCCACCCCACTGTTCGATCAACCCGATTCCGGCAACCACCGTCATGGCGACCAAGCCGGTGTAAAGCAAAAGGACATAAAACACGAAAAAAAACACCGCCCGCAACATGGCCTCGCGCAGGGCGCGGCGGGCCAGGGCGTGGACCACCGCCAGGCCGATGAAGAAAAACGGCACCGCCATGATGATCGCCAGGTTGCGGCCGATATACTGCACCTCCCCCGGTCCGAGCAGACTTCCCAAAAGCGCCACGGCCATCGAGGCGACCAGAAGCAGGGAGATCCACTCGGGCAGTTTCAGGTCCGCCAGCGCTGTTTGCGGCCGCAGGCCGCGTCCCATGCGCACCAACAGGGCCTGGGCCAGGGCTCCGTTGACCGCCGTCATCACCAACCAGGAGGCGACCACGAAACCCGGAAACCAGGGCGTGTACCCGGCCACCACCGTGGCGCGCTCGGTTTCGCCGAGGGCCGGCACCATGATCGTGAAGGCCCGGTCCAGGTACGTGGATACGGAGTCCTCGATGCCCGCGTATCCGAGGACGTGGCTGGCCAGGACCGCCGTCAGGAAGATGCCCGCGCCGAGGACCGTCAGCCAACTGAGGATGGAGCCTACCGGGTACCACTGGACGCCGCCGGCGGGGCCGGTCGGCCTTTGCATCAGGGCCTGGCGGACGACCAGCGCCGCGGGCAGGGCATTGAGCAGCCCGTACAGGCCCGCCGTCGTGGCGCCTCCGGTCAGGCCGGCGACCATGAACCCGGTGACCGCGGCGATCACGCCCGGCTTGGCGCCCAGGCCCAGGCCCACCAGCAGCAGAGGCAACGGTGCAACGTAGACCAACACCAGTGCCGCCGGCGATCCCATCAGGAAGGTCATGGAAGCGGCCGCGCTGAGGCCGCCGCCGCCGAGGGCGATAAGCATATCCTTGGACATCCCGCTCTCCCGGCGGACCGGCATGTGTCCCCGCGCCCATCCCCGGCGTGGTACGGGGTCCGTGTTCCGGTTGTAGCCTACTTGACCAAGTAGGGGATCAGGGCGAGGAAACGGGCCCGTTTGATCGCCTTCGCCAGCTTGCGCTGCATCTTGGTCGAGACCGCTGTTATGCGGCTCGGCACGATCTTGCCCCGCTCCGACGTGTAGCGCTGAAGGAGCCGCACATCCTTGTAGTCGATCTTCGGCGCCCCCTGTCCGCTGAACGGGCACGTCTTGCGGCGCCGGAAGAACGGCCGTCGACTCCCGCCACCGCCACCGCGGCGTTGTTTCGGTGCAGGTGGCATCACGCGTCCCCTTTCGTTTTGTCCTCATCCGCGGACGCGGCCTTTGCGGACGGCTTGGCGGCGGCGTCGCCCTCCGGCCTGGCCTTGGCCTTTGCGGACGGCTTGGCGTCGGCGTCGCCCTCCGGCTTGGCCTTGGCCGGTTTCTTCCTGGCCGCCGTGCCGCGCCCGGTGTCCTTGGCTTTGGCCTTGGCCGCAGCCGCGGCTTTGGTCTTGCCGGCGGCCTCGTCCCCGGTGGTGTCGGCCGGCGTATCGTCGGTCGCGGCGGGTCCATCGTCGCCCGATTTCAGGTCCGCGTCCGGGGCCTCCGCCTTCGCCGGCCGGTCCGTTCCCTTCTCCGCCTTGACGTGTTTCTGGGGCGCACGAGGTTCATCGCGGCGCGGACGGCCCTCGCGGCCCTCACGGCCCTCGCGGCCGCCCCGGCTCTGCATCATCACCGACGGACCTTCCTCCAACTCGTCCACGCGCAGCGTGAGATAGCGCAGCACGTCCTCGTGCAGGCGCATCTGGCGTTCCATTTCCTGAACGGCCTGGGCCGGCGCGTCGATGTTGAGAAGGACGTAGTGGGCCTTGCGGTTTTTCTTGATCCGGTAGGCCAGGCCGCGCAGGCCCCAGTACTCCCGCTTGGCGATCTTGCCGCCCTGGTCGGTGATGATCTTGGAGAAGTCGTCGGCCAGGGAATCCACCTGGGGCGCGGATATGTCCTGGCGTGCGATGAACACGTTTTCGTAAAACGGCATTCCCGTCTCCCTACGGATTGTCTCAACCCCGCAAATGCGGGGCATAGCCGGGATCACCCCGGCAGGAAGCGCCAAAGAGGCGCGCACTATACACACTTACAATAGGGGCGCAAGCGGGTTGGGGGCGCCGCCGGCGGCGCCGCGGGCGGCCTTGCGGCTGCGATTCTCCGGGGTCCGCCGGCCCAGGCCCGCGGCGGCGGGCGGCCGCGCTTGACAGGGAGGGCGGAGGCGCTATCACTCCTTGCGACGACAGGGTCCGTGCGGGGAGGCGGGAGATTCCATGGCGCGCGCGTTCGTGTTTCCGGGCCAGGCGGCCCAGGCGGTCGGCATGGGCCGCGATCTGGCCGAGGCGTTTGCCGCCGCGCGCCGGGTTTTCGAGGAAGTGGACGAGGTGCTCAAACAGAACCTGGCGCGCCTCATGTTCGAAGGGCCCGAGGACGAGCTGATTCTGACCGAGAACGCCCAGCCCGCGCTCATGGCGGTAAGCCTCGCCGCCCTGCGGGTCCTTACGGACGAAGGCAATGTGGACATCGCCAAGGCCTGCCGGTTCGTCGCCGGGCATTCGCTCGGTGAATATTCGGCCCTGGCCGCCGCCGGCACCTTCGCCCTGGCGGACGCGGCGCGGCTGTTGAAGATCCGCGGGCGCGCCATGCAGGAGGCGGTGCCCGTGGGCGACGGGGCGATGGCGGCGCTGCTGGGATTCGATGTGGCGGAGGCGCGCGCCGTCGCCGAGGACGCCGGCGGCGTGTGCACGGCGGCCAACGACAACGCGCCGGGCCAGGTGGTTATCAGCGGCTCGCGCGAGGCCGTCGAGCGGGCGGTCGGGATCGCCGCCGAACGGGGCGCCAGGCGCAGCGTCATGTTGCCGGTAAGCGCCCCGTTTCATTGTCCGCTCATGGCGCCGGCGGCCGAGGTCATGGCCGAGGCCCTGGCCGAGGCGCCCATGGCGCCCCCCGTGGTGCCCCTGATCTGCAACATGACCGCGGCGCCCCTGGAGGACGTGGACGAAATCCGCCGGCGCCTGGTGGAGCAGGTGTTGGGCATGGTGCGCTGGCGCGAGAGTGTGCTGTACATGCGCGACCACGATGTCGACACGCTGGTCGAAATCGGCGCCGGCAGGGTGTTGACCGGGCTGACCCGGCGCATCGACCGCGACCTCGGGGGCGTCACCGTCGGCACGCCGGAGGAAATCGAGGCGTTCCTCCGGACCCTGTAAGTCGGAAAGTCGGTACCGGATCGGAGACGGACTTCGACAGCGGAGACGCGATATCGGTGGTCCTATGATTACCGGCGGAATGGCGCGATAGTCTGGCGTGGTATTCCACCGCTGCCGCGGGCAAGGGGAGGGCAGGCATGTTCGATCTCGAAGGGAAAAGCGCCCTGGTCACCGGTGCGTCCGGGGGTATCGGCGGCGCCATCGCCAGGGCGCTGCATGGCCGGGGCGCCGCCGTCGCGCTGTCGGGAACGCGCGTCGACGCGCTGGAGGCCCTGGCAAAGGACCTGGGGCAACGCGCCCACGTGGTTGCCGCCGATCTGGGCCAGGCGGGGGCCGAGGCGGATCTGGCCAGGGACGCGGCGGCCGCCATGGGGCGCGTCGACATCCTGGTCAACGGCGCCGGGCTGACGCGGGACGGCCTGGCGGTGCGCATGGCGGACGAGGACTGGCAGCGGGTCCTGGACGTCAACCTGGGCGCCGCCTTCCGGCTGACCCGGGCGTGCCTGCGCGGGATGATGAAAAATCGCTGGGGCCGGGTGATCTCCATCGCCTCCGTGGTCGGCGTGATGGGCAATCCGGGCCAGGCGAATTACGTCGCCTCCAAGGCCGGCCTGATCGGCATGACCAAATCGCTCGCCCACGAGGTCGCGTCACGCGGCATCACCTGCAACTGCGTGGCGCCCGGCGTCATCGCCACCGCCATGACCGAGTCCCTTGCCGAAGACCGGAAAGACCGGTTCCTGGCGGCGGTTCCCGCCGGCCGCCTGGGCACGGCCGACGACGTCGCCGCCGGCGTCGTCTATTTGGCCAGCGACGAGGCCTCTTACGTCACCGGCCAGACCTTGCACGTGAACGGCGGACTGGCAATGATATAGCCGCCCGTCACCGGGCCCTTGGGCGCTGGCCATGGTCTGAAAAGTGTGTTAGGAAGCGGGACTTTCTGCCGCCCGCCGCGGCCCGTGAGATCTCGTGGGAAACCGCCTAAATCGTTGAGTCTAGGGAACTTTGAGTCGAGGGAACAGAATATGAGTGATGTCGCCGATCGGGTGAAAAAGATCGTCTTGGAGCATCTTGGCGTCGAGGAGGCGAAGGTCGTGGAGAGCGCCAGTTTCATCGACGACCTGGGGGCGGACAGCCTGGATACGGTCGAATTGGTCATGGCCTTCGAGGAGGAGTTCGGCTGCGAGATCCCCGATGACGCCGCAGAGAAAATCCTGACCATCAAGGACGCCATCGACTTCATCAGCGCCCAGACTTCCCAGAGCGCCTGAATTCGGATCGCGGGCGCCCGGCTGCCGGGCGTTCCGGCCGATTCACCAGGCCGTCAGCGGATCGCGGGGAATCATGAGACGTGTGGTTGTCACCGGACTTGGGCTCGTGACCTCCCTCGGGTGCGGGGTCGGGGTCAATTGGGAGCGCCTGATCAACGGCCAATCCGGTATCCGGGCCATCCAATCGTTTGACGTTTCGGACCTGCCGTCGAAGATCGCCGGGCAGGTGCCTGACGGCGATCCCGGTGACGGGCTGTTCAACATCGACGACTGGGTGCCGCCCAAGGACCAGCGCCGCATGGACATGTTCATCGTCTACGGCCTGGCCGCGGCACAGCAGGCGGTGGAGGACTCGGGCTGGGAACCGGGGGACGACGAGGCCTGTTGCCGCACCGGCGTCCTGATCGGCTCGGGCATCGGCGGCCTGTACGAGATCTCCAAGGGCGCGGTGGTCGTCGATGACCACCACGTGCGGCGCCTGAGTCCGTTCTTCATTCCGGCCAGCCTGATCAACCTGATATCGGGACATGTCGCCATCCGCTACGGCTTCAAGGGTCCGAACCACGCGGTGGTGACGGCCTGCTCGACCGGCTCGCACGCCATCGGCGACGCCGCCCGCATGATCATGCTGGACGATGCCGACGTCATGGTCGCGGGCGGGGCGGAGGCGGCGGTCTGCCGTCTCGGCGTCGCCGGTTTCGCCCGTGCCAAGGCGTTGTCGACCAACTTCAACGATACGCCGGAAATGGCGTCCAGGCCCTGGGACAAGGACCGCGACGGCTTTGTCATGGGCGATGGCGCCGGCGTTTTGGTGCTCGAGGAACGGGAGCACGCCAGGAACCGCGGGGCCAGGATCTACGCCGAAGTCACGGGCTACGGCATGTCCGGGGACGCCTTTCACATCACCGCCCCGGCGGCGGACGGGAACGGCGCCTATCGCTGCATGAAGGCGGCGCTCGCGCGGGCGCGCCTGACGCCCGAGGACATCGATTACGTGAATGCCCATGGCACCTCGACGCCGCTCGGCGACGAGATCGAACTGGAAGCGGTGAAACGGCTGTTCGGCGACGCGGCGTCGAAGATATCCATGTCGTCGACCAAGTCCGCCATCGGCCATCTGCTGGGGGCGGCCGGCGCCGTGGAGGCCGTTTACTCCATCCTCGCCATGGTGAACGGGCTGGTGCCGCCGACCCTCAACCTGGACAACCCTTCCGATGGCTGCGACATCGATCTGGTTCCCCACCAGGCCAGGGAGCGCAAGGTCCGGGCCGTGCTTTCCAACTCCTTCGGGTTCGGCGGAACCAACGTCTCCCTCGTCTTTAAAGCGGTGGCCTAGACCTGGACGGCATGGGCCCCGTCGCGCGACGCATCGGGTTGGTTCTGGTTTTTCTCGGCGTCGGCTTCACCGCCGCGTTCGTCTGGGCCTATGCGCAGTTCGTGCGGCCCGGCCCGTTGGCGGCGGCGAAGACCGTGATCATTCCCCGCGGCGCCGGCGTGGACGACATCGCCGCCCAGCTGGCCGCCGCCGGCGTGCTTCCGGATCGGCGGGTTTTTCGTGTCGGCGCCTGGCTCTCGGGCAGGGACAAGAGCCTGCGCGCCGGCGAGTACCTGTTTGCGGCGCGCATCAGCCCGCGTCAGGCGGTGGCGCTGCTGCAAAGCGGCAAAACCGTCGTCCGCCGGCTGACCGTGGCCGAGGGCCTGACGACGACGCGGGTGCTGGCCCAACTGAAGCGGACCGAGGGGTTGGAGGGTGATCTCCCGTCACCGCCCGGCGAGGGCACCCTGTTGCCGGAAACCTATCACTTTTCCTACGGCGAGCGGCGGGATGCCATGGTCGCCCGCATGCGCGCGGCGATGGACGAGACCCTTGCCCGGCTGTGGGAGTCCCGCGTCCCCGGATTGCCCCTGAAGAGCCCCCGTGAGGCGCTGATCCTTGCCTCCATCGTCGAGAAGGAAACCGCCTTGCCGGCGGAGCGAAGCCGCATCGCCGCCGTCTTCCTCAATCGCCTTCGCAAGGGCATGCGGCTGCAATCGGATCCGACGGTGGCCTACGCCCTGACCGGGGGAGTGGGGCGGCTGGGCCGGCCGCTGAGCCGCGCCGACCTGAAAACACCCTCGCCGTTCAACACCTATCTGATCGACGGCCTTCCCCCCGGTCCGATTTCCAATCCGGGCCGGGCGGCGATGGCGGCGGTCCTCAACCCGGTCGCCAGCGAGGATCTCTATTTCGTCGCCGACGGCACCGGCGGCCACGTGTTCGCCCGCACCCTCGGCGAGCACAACCGCAATGTGGCCCGCTGGCGCAAGTTCCAGGAGAATCACCGCACGACCGGGCAATGAGGGGGTCGGCGATCCCTGGTATCAGTCGCCGCCGGCGGCGACGGCCACT
>JBHHXI010000041.1:0-20522 GCA_046756945.1 Rhodospirillales bacterium | reverse complement strand
TTGCGGGTGGCGTCGGCGAACATGCCGGCGATCCTGCGGATGAGTGCGGGCGAGACGTCGTGATTGGGTCCGCCCATGCGGTCCTGCACCTGTTCCGGGCTGTACCCCTTGAGCACGCCGTCGACGTATTTCTTCCAGCCGGTGGTGTGTTCCTTGAGGAACTCCCAGTCGATCACGTCATCGTGCTCCTTCAAGAGGACATGGGCGATGGCGTTGAGGAAGCTGATGTCGCCGTTCAGGATCGGGACGTGGACGGTGTTCTTGGGATTGATATCCTCGTAGCCCATCACCGTTCCCGTACGGCGCGGGTCGACGACCACCGTCGGGATGTCCTTCTTCTTCTTGTGATCGGCGGCGCGCCAGAAAATGATCGGGTGCGCTTCGCGGGCATTGTGCCCGAAATGCATGATCATGTCGGACAGTTCGATGTCCTCGTAGGCGAGCGGCGGCGTATCCGAGCCCAATGTGGCGAAATAGCCGGTGACCGCCGAGGTCATGCACATGCGGGCATTGGCCTCGATCGTGTTGGAGCCGAGGACGCCCTTCATGAAGAGGTTTTCAAGATACTGCCCCTCCATGGTGAGCTGGCCGGACCCGTAGAGGCCGATGGAGTTGCCGCCGTATTTCCTGGCAAAATGGGCGATCTTGTGGTCGACCAGTTCGGAGGCCTTCTCATAGGGCACCCGAACGAAATGTTCCTCGTCGAACGAGCCTTTCGTCCTGCTGACAAAATCCAGATCGCCGTGGCCGGGCTTGTTCCATTCCTTCCAGACGTCCTTGCGCACGTAGGAATCGCCCTCCATCCGGTCCACATACATGGGCTCGGCGGCGGTCAGGCCCTTGATGCATTGGAGGCCGTAATTTGTCGGATGGTCCTTGTCGGGCCGCATGGAGACGATCTTGCCGTTCTCCACCTGGATGATGGTGCCGCAGCCGACCCCGCAATAGGGACATTGCGCGATGGCGTTGGTGCGTCCTTCCTCGGTTTCGGCGGCCTCGGCGGAAGCGATTTCCAGCTCGGGGTTGGCGCCGACCATCAGCCCGGCCCCCGCGGCGGAGGCGGAGACAAAGGCGCCGGTCTTCATGAAATCCCGCCGCGACAGCTTGCTCTTGATTCGTTTCATGGGGGTAACCTCTTCTTATCTATGCGCAAGGCTGCGCAGATAAACGATCACGTCATCGATTTCCTGGTCGGAAAGATTGGCCAGCCCGGCCGCCCCCTTGAAGGCAAGCATGCGGGTGTTGGAGCGGCCCTTCTTGATGGTTTCGCGGATGAAGCCGTCGGAAACCTTGTCCAGGAAGCCCGGCAGGCCGATGGCGGTGCCCGTGCCGCCCGCCTCATAGCCGTCGCCGCTGACGCCATGGCAGGTGGAGCAGATATTGTCATACCATTGTTTGCCGAGGCGGGGGTCGCCGTGGGCGTCGGGCTGGGAGTCCACTTCCCGGGCCCGGTTCGGTGCCTTGGCATGGGAGCGCAGGTAGGCGACGATGGCCCGGACGTTCTTCCGGCCCAGATGGGAGAACGGCGCCATGCCGGTGTCTTCGCGCCCATCGCGGATGGTGCTCATGAAGAACTTGTCGGAAGAAATGCTGAGCAACTCCGGATTGGTCAGCGACGGCGCCACGCCGGGCTTGCCGATGGCGTCGGCCTGGTGGCAGACGACGCAGTTCTCGTTGAACAGCGCCTCGCCCTTTTTGATCATCGACGGGGAAACCGATTCGGCGTGGCCCGGATGTCCGAACGCCAGCAACAGCAAACCCGCCAGTCCGCGAACTATATACCTGTGAGCGCCCATGGTGCTCTCTCCATCATCATCGATTGGTCCTCCGAATCCATGCCGCCGCCGGGGGCCTCCGCCCTACCAACCCTCGCCGGGGGGCGGCCCCGCGATGCCCTCATGGCATTGCCGGCAGTCAATTTTTTCCTTCTCCATGCGGTCGTGCAGCGCGTCCATCATCGCGTTCTTGTCGAAGCCGCGCGGCAAGGTGTGGGATATCCCCTTGTGGCAATCGATACAGGTCTTGTCCCACTGTTCCGCCAGGACGTGAAATATGCGGGCGTTCACCGTCTGCGCCGGACGGGTCATGGCGCCGATGCCGTGGCAGTTGCGGCACTCGCGCGAATCGGTTGCCTCCATGCTCGCCCACACGTGGCGCGCCAGCTCGGGCCGCTTGGCTTCGAACTTCTCCGGGGAATTGATCGATCCCGTCAGCCAGTGGAAGAGCTCGTTGGTGGCGCGCACTTTGCGCACGACCTTGTAGACCCATTCCCTGGGGACATGACAATCGGGACACGACGCGCGGACCCCCGTGCGGTTGGCGTAGTGGATGCTTTTCGTGTATTCCTTGTAGACATACGCTTCCATCACGTGGCACGAGATGCAGAACGACTCCGTGTTGGTCAGTTCCAGGCTCCAGTTGAACCCGCCCCAGAATATGGCGCCCGCCAGAAACACGGCGGACAGCCCCGCCACGGGATGCTTGTAAACGGCCTTGAGCAGAGTTTCCCATACCCCCGACGCCCGCCTCGTCCACGCCTGCCTCATCCACACCTGCAATCCTGTCGGCGGCCTTTATCGGGCTCGTCCGTCACCGGGTACGTTCGATGCTCCGCAGGGTCCGGTGACGGAGACTATACGTAGGCCATCCGGCGTGAATTGATTCAGGTCAATCCTCCCGTGCTTTTCCTGCGGACGGAGGGCCCGAAAATGGTGGGCGCGGCTGGGATTGAACCAGCGACCCCTGCGATGTCAACGCAGTGCTCTCCCGCTGAGCTACGCGCCCTCACGTGGCCGGCCGATCGGGACCGGAAGCGTCGCTTTGTAATCCCGCCCGCCGGCCTTGGCAACCCTCGCCTCAGACCCCCGTTCGGGGGCACGAAGTGCAGTTAAGCGTTGCGCCACGCGCCGGGGAACGCTAACAGAAAGGGTGCGCCGCTTTCGACCGTCCGCGCCCGCCGGCTGGCGCGGGCACGACGCGTTTGGAGATTGCCGTGGCTCCCCCCAAAGACGACATTTTGCCCGACACCGCCCACAGGGTCCGCGACGGTGATCGCCAGGCTGCGGCGCCGTGGCAACCCTGCGAGGTCCAGGCGCCGGCCGATCAGACCGTGCCCGTGGTATTTTCCTCGCCCCATAGCGGCCGGGTCTATCCGCCGGACTTCATCGCGGCGTCCCGCCTCGATCCCGTGCGCCTGAGGCGGTCCGAGGACGCCTTCGTCGACGAAATCTTCGCCGCCGCGCCGGACCACGGGGCGCCGTTGTTGCGCGCCCATTTCGCCAGGGCCTATGTCGATCCCAACCGCGAGGCCTTCGAGCTGGACCCGGCGATGTTCGCCGACGCCCTGCCCGACTATGTCAACACCAGGTCGGTCCGGGTCGCCGCCGGGCTCGGCACCATCGCCAAGGTGGTCACCAGCGGCGAGGAGATCTACCGCACGACCCTGCGCTTCCAGGACGCGAGACGGCGCATCGAGGCCTGCTATGTGCCCTATCACGAGACCCTGCGCGGCCTGCTGGCGGCGACCCGGCGGCGCTTCGGCGGCTGCCTGTTGATCGACTGTCACTCCATGCCCTCGGTCGGCGGACCCCTGGACGCGGACCCCGGCCATAGCCGCGTCGACATGGTGCTTGGCGACTGCCACGGCACGGCGTGCGCCCCCGTCGTCACCGACATGGTGGAGCGGGAACTCAAGGCCATGCGCTTCGCGGTGACCCGCAACGACCCCTATGCCGGCGGCTTCACGACGCGCCATTACGGCGCGCCCAGGGACGGCGTGCACGTGCTGCAGATCGAAATCAACCGCGCCCGCTACATGGACGAGGCGGCCGTGGCGCGCGGCGCCGGCCTGCCGTCCCTGGCCCGGCGCATCACACGCCTGATCAAGGCCATGGTCCGCGTCGATCCCAAGATCCTCGCCGCGGCATGAAGCCGAGGGTCCGGAAGGCCCTCGTCAGGGACGCCGCCGACGGGGACATGGCCGCCGTCCAGGCCATCTACGCCGAGCACGTGCTCAAGGGACTGGCCAGCTTCGAAGAGGTGCCGCCGGACGTGGCCGAGATGGCCCGGCGCCGGGCCGCCGTCGTGGAATTGGGGCTGCCCTACCGGGTGGCCGAATGCGAGGGTAAGGTGTTGGGCTTCGCCTACGCCGGGCCCTACCGTTACCGGCCGGCCTACCGCTACAGCCTGGAGAATTCGGTCTACGTGGCGTCCGACGCCTCGCGGCTGGGATTGGGGCGGCTTTTGCTCGGGGACCTGATCGAACGCTGCACGGCGCTCGGATACCGCCAGATGGTCGCCATCATCGGCGATTCCGCGAACCAGGCCTCGATCAACCTGCACGCCCAGCTCGGCTTCCAGACCATGGGCGCGTTGACCTCCGTCGGCTTCAAGTTCGGCCGCTGGGTCGATTCCGTGATCATGCAGCGTCCCCTCGGCGACGGCGACCGGACCCTGCCCGCCGGGTGAGGCCGGGCCGTCCTTCCGGGGCCTGCCGCAGGGAAGAAACACCCCATCGGTCGGGCTGCGACCGCGGGGCCTGTGAGTGGAGGCCCGATTAGTTTTCCTTCAAGACGGTTGCCGTTTCCTTGGAGATGACTTCGTCCACAAAGGTGTTGAGGCTGGTGCCGCGCAACGATGCGGCCAAGGCGGCTTTGCGGTGGGTCTCCGGGCTGATGCGGACATTGAATTTGCCGGAGTAAGGTTTCTCTGGCTCGATGCCCCGTTCCCGGCAAATGTCCATATAGGTCTTGATCGAGGCGTTGAACTCCCGGCGAAGCTCGGCGGGCGTCCTGCCCTGGAAGGTCACCGGCGAGGACAGGTTGACAACGCGGCCGCAGAAATGGTCGATGTCGGGGTCGTATTCGATCTTGGCAATGTACTGGCCAAAGCGCATGGTCGTCATATTCCGCTCCTTCAAGGTTTTATGCCCATGTTTTCAAGCCAATCGCGCACCGCGGCTACGGCCCCCTTGTCGGCATTGGGGCTAGGATGGGGTCTGTGGAATACGCCGGGCGGCTGGTTCGGAAAAATCACGGCAACCCGCGACCCTTCCCGCCCCTCTATCTCCGCGCCCAGCGCCTGAAACAAACCTTCGATCTCCCGCCACCTGATATTGGCGCTGATGGGGCGGGAGAAGACGGCTTTGAGAGTCTTGTTTGAGAGTCTTGCGGTATTTCGCTTTCACAGGCCGATATGGTACTATGAATTAGTACTATTATCAAGAATTCGTTTTGCGTAGGCCCGCGCCGACAAGGCCCGCTTCCCCCGCCCCCCTGAAATCCTGGCACGGCCATTGCGTCACTTGCTTTCGGAGACGGAGACAGTGGTTTGACGTGGACCGGACGAAAGACCTGTATGGGCATCGCCGCCGCCGCCCTTTTCGCGGCCGGCCCGGCCCTGGCCGCGTCCGTGCAACCCTTTGACAATACACGCAAACTTTGCGCCGAGCAGACCGCCCGCCTGGAGCGCCTGGACGGCATTCCGCGCCACCTGCTGAGGGCCATTTCCGTGGCCGAATCGGGGCGCTGGGACGCCGCCCGCCAGGCAACTTTTGCCTGGCCGTGGACCGTGACCGCCGAGGGCGAAGGCCGGTTCTTCCCCACCAAGGCCGAGGCGGTGGATCACGTCCGGTCCCTGTTGGCGCGGGACGTGCGCAACGTCGACGTCGGCTGCATGCAGGTGAACCTGTATTACCACGGCGGGGCGTTCGCCGGCCTGGAGGAGGCCTTCGATCCCCCCACCAACGTCGCCTACGCCGCCCGCTACCTCAAGGGCCTGTTCGGTGCCGCCCGGTCGTGGACCCAGGCCGCCGCCGATTACCATTCGACGACCCCGGAGCGCAACCGCCCCTACAAGCTCAAGGTGATACGCTTGTGGAACCAGATCCGCCGCGACGCGGCGGCGGCGCAGCGCGGCCCGCGGGTGCGCCGGGCCACGTACGCGCCTCCGGCGCCCATCGACATCGAGCGCACCGCCGCCCTCAACGCGCGCCTCAGGGCCGCCCGCGCCGCGGCCGGCGCCGCCGTCCCCGGAAAGGTGCCGCGCATCCGCCGCGGCCAAGCGGACGCCTGGCGCCAGGTGCGGGCACGGCGGCCCGGAAACGCCCGCCCGGCGACCGGGCGTCGGGTCGCGGCGGACACCGTTCGCACCCAATGGCGAACAGGCCGGCGCGCCACGGAGCCCGTCGCGGCGTTCATCGCCCGGCGCAAGGCCCAGCTCGACGGCTGGCGCCGAACCCTCGTGTGGCGGCGCGGGCCGTCCTAGCAAGGACGCATTCTCACCACGGCACAAGCGGCGTGGCGCGCGCGCCGGAGTCGGCGCTGGCGCTATCCCGGCCGTGGCGCGCGCGGGCGGCGGCGCGACATGACCGGTAGGATTTTCCGGTCCGGCGATTTACTATTCCCGCCTATTGCTCGTGCCGGTGTTCCCGGTGTCCTCCCGCCGATGCGAACGCCGGCGCCGGCGCGCCTCCCGGCAGCGTGGTCCCGGTGCGACGGTATGAGGATATGAAGGCATAAGGCATGAGCGATCTGAATCTCGGCGTCATCGGCAACAGCGTGTTCGGCGCCCTCATCGACAACGAAGGACGGGTCGTGTGGTCCTGCATGCCCCGCTTCGACGGCGACCCGGTGTTCTGCAGCCTGCTCCACGGCGGGGAGCACGGGGGAAATCCGGAGAAGGACTTCGGCTTCTTCGACATCCAGGTGGAGAATTTCGCCCGCAGCGAGCAGCGCTACCTGCACAACACCGCCATCCTGAGGACGACGCTCTACGACGCCGAGGGCGCCGCGGTCCAGGTCACCGACTTCGCGCCGCGCTTCAAGCATGTGGAGAGGATGTTCCGGCCGATGATGATGGTGCGCCATGTGGCCCCCATCGTCGGCCATCCGCGCATCCGCGTGCGCCTGCGTCCGGCCAGCACCTTCGGCGCCGAGCGGCCGGAGTTGACGCGCGGCAGCAACCACATCCGCTATGTGGCGCCCAACCTGACGCTGCGCTGCACCACCGATGCCCCGGTCTCCTACGTGCTCGACGAAATCCCCTTCGTCGTGGAGGAGCCCTTCACCATGCTGCTCGGGCCGGACGAGAGCCTGACCAGCCCGCTCGATGAAACCAGCCGACAGTTTTTCAACCGGACCCACGAGTACTGGCGCGAGTGGTCGCGCTATCTGGCGGTGCCCTTCGAATGGCAGGAGCCGGTGATCCGCGCCGCCATCACGCTCAAGCTGTGCGCCTTCGAGGAAAGCGGCGGCATCATCGCCGCGATGACGACGTCGGTGCCCGAGGCGCCGGACAGCGGGCGCAACTGGGACTACCGCTTCTGCTGGCTCCGGGACGCCTATTTCGTCGTCCAGGCGCTCAACCGGCTGGGCGCGACGCGGACCATGGAAGACTACCTGGAATACATCACCAACATCGTCGCCGGCGCCGAGGACGGCCACCTTCAGCCCGTTTACGGCATCACCCTGGAAAAGCGCCTGACCGAGCGCGACGTGCCGACGCTGTCGGGCTACCGCGGCATGGGGCCGGTGCGCACGGGCAACCAGGCCCACGAGCACATCCAGAACGACGTTTACGGAAGCGTCATTCTGGCCGCCACCCAGGCGTTTTTCGACGAGCGCCTGATGCGCCCCGGCGACCGGCGGCTGTTCGAGGCCCTGGAGGCGATCGGCAACCGGGTCCTGGAGCTGTACGACAAGCCCGACGCCGGCATGTGGGAACTGCGCACCAAGAGCCGGGTGCATACGTTGTCGAGCGTCATGTGCTGGGCCGGCGCCGACCGCCTGGCGAAGATCGCCGGGCGCCTCGGGCTGGACGAGCGCGAGCGCTTCTGGCGCGGCAACGCCGACAGGATGCGCGCCGTGATCCTGGAAAAGGCCTTCAACGCCGAGCGGAACACCTTCGTCGAGAGTTTCGGCGGCAGCGAGGTGGACGGCAGCCTGCTCCTGCTCCTGGAACTCGATTTCATCGACGCCGCCGATCCCCGCTTCATCGGCACGGTCGAGGCCGTCGAGCGTCGCCTCACACGGGGCCAGCACCTGTTCCGCTACGCCCAGGAGGATGACTTCGGGATTCCCCAGACCGCGTTCAACGTGTGCACGTTCTGGTACATCGACGCGCTGGCGGCCGTCGGCCGGGGCGACGAGGCGCGCGCGCTTTTCGAAAACATGCTACGCTGCCGCAATCCCCTCGGCCTGCTCTCGGAAGACCTCGACCCGAACACGGGCGAACTGTGGGGGAACTTTCCGCAGACCTATTCCATGGTCGGGTTCATCAACTCCGCCATGCAACTGAGCAAAAGCTGGAGAGAGGCGTTTTGAGTCGTCTCGTCGTCGTTTCCAACCGGGTGGCCGTGACCTCCGTCACCAAGACACGGGCCGGCGGCCTGGCCGTCGCGCTGCAGGATGCGTTGCGCAAACACGGCGGCGTCTGGTTCGGGTGGAGCGGCAAGGTGGTGCCCAAGACACGGGCCGAACCGACGATCACCAAGGACGGTCCCATCACCTATGCCACCGTCGACCTGTCGCGCAAGAACTCGGCCGAATACTACAACGGTTTCGCCAACCGGAGCCTTTGGCCCCTGTTCCATTACCGCCTCGACCTGACGGCGTTCAGCAAGCAGACCTATTCCGGCTATCTGCGGGTGAACACCATGTTCGCCGAAAAGCTGCTGCCCCTGCTCAAGTCCGGCGATCTGATCTGGGTGCACGACTATCACCTCATCCCGTTGGGCGAGGAACTGCGCCTGAAGGGTGTGACCCAACCCATGGGATTCTTTCTGCACACCCCCTTCCCGGCCATGGAAATCTTCACCGCCCTGCCCTCGCATTTCGCCCTGGTACGGGCGTTGTGTTCCTACGACGTGATTGGCTTCCAGACCGAGAACGACCTGCGCGCCTTTCTCGACTACATCGTCCACGAGGCCGGCGGCAGCATCCTGGGCGACCACCTGATCCGCGCTTTTGGGCGGACGGTCAGGGTCGAGGTGTTCCCCATCGGCATCGACACCGAGGAATTCGTCAAGAGCGCCAAGCAGGCGGCCGGCTCGGAAAGCACCAAACGCCTGCGCGATCGCGTCGGTGAGCGCATGTGGCTCATCGGCGTCGACCGGCTGGACTACAGCAAGGGGCTGGTCGAGCGGTTTCATTCATTCGAACGCCTGTTGGAAACCCGTCCCGAATACCGGGGCAAGGTGACGTTGATGCAGATCGCTCCCCCGTCCCGCTCCGAGGTGCCCGAGTACAGGGAAATCCGGCGCAACCTGGAGACCGAGGCCGGACACATCAACGGCCGCTTCGCCGATTTCGACTGGACGCCCATTCATTACCTGAACAAGAGCTTCAAGCGTCACAACCTGGCCGGATTTTTCCGCGTCAGCCGGATCGGCCTGGTGACACCGCTGCGCGACGGCATGAATTTCGTCGCCAAGGAGTACGCGGCGGCACAGGATGCCCGTGATCCCGGGGTGCTGGTGCTGTCGCGTTTTGCCGGCGCGGCGCGGGAACTGGATGCCGCCCTGCTGGTCAATCCCTTCGACTACGACGCGGTGGCGGACGCCATGGCCAGGGGAATCGAGATGCCGCTGGACGAAAGGCGCGAACGGTGGGCCGCCATGATGGAAAAACTGAGGGTCAACACGCTGAGCACCTGGCGCGACAATTTCCTCAAGGCCCTCGGCGAGGGGCCGTATTAGGGACCAAATGTCGGCAAGACCCGAAGCGCGCCACCGGCCCGGCCTGATCGCCGATATCGGGGGCACCAACGCGCGCTTCGCCCTCAGCGAAGCGGACGGCTCGGTGCGCGACGCCGTCGTGCTGGCGTGCAGGGACTTCCCCGATCTGACCGCCGCCGCCGAGGCCTTCCTGGCGCGCGTCGCCCCGCCGGCGCCGCCCAGGCGCGCGGCGATGGCCGTCGCCTCCCCGGTGAGCGGCGATCACGTGGGCATGACCAACCACTCGTGGTCGTTTTCCATCGACGACGTGCGCCGGCGCCTGGGCCTGGATGACCTTCGGGTGATCAACGACTTCACCGCCATCGCCCTGGCCATCCCCCATCTGGCCGACGGGGACCGTCTTCAGGTGGGTGGCGGCGCGGCCGCCCCCGGCGCCCCCATCGCCGTTCTCGGCCCGGGCACCGGGCTCGGCGTCTCCGCCCTGATCCCGGCCGGCGACGGCTGGGTGCCCCTGTCGACGGAAGGCGGCCACGTGACCATGGCGCCGGCCACCGGCCGTGAAAGCGCCGTGCTTTCCCATCTGCGCCGGTCCGGCCACGTATCGGCGGAACGGGTGCTGTCCGGCGCCGGGCTGGTCAATCTGTACGGGGCGATCCGCGCCTTGGACGGCGCCCCGGCCGACGAAGACGTGACCCCGGCCGGGGTGACGGAGCGGGCGTTGGACGGCTCGTCCCCCTTTGCCGCCGAGGCCCTGGACATGTTCTGCGCCATGCTCGGCACGGTGGCGTCGAACCTGTGCCTCAGCCTCGGCGCCCGCGGCGGCGTCTACGTGGCCGGCGGCATCGTGCCCAGGCTGGGAACGGCGTTCGCCGAGTCGGGGTTTCGCCGGCGCTTCGAGAACAAGGGACGGTTCTCCACCCACCTGGCCGCCGTCCCCACCTTCGTGCTGACCCGCAAGATGCCCGCCTTCGTCGGACTGAGCCGCCTTTTGCAGGCGGCGGACGGCTAGGCCGGGTACTTAAAATGAGCCCTGGCGGTCGATCCGGAGCCTGGCCCCCGTGCGGACCTTCCAGGGTTCTCCGCCGCGACAGCCGGGGACGCATGGTGCCAGTCGAACGAGAGAATGCCTTTCGACGCGAACCGCCTGTAGGCTTCCTCGACGCCCAATTCCCTCGCGGCTATCAGATTGTCGGCGTCGGGTCGGCCCGTGGGGTCCAGATAATGCCGGCCGTGCGGCCGCTTCGCGTCGGATTCGAAAGGCGTTTCATAGAGCGCCTTTCCTTTTATGTAGAAGTCGAGAACCACCGCCGGTTCGTCTTCGGTGCCGAACCAGTGCACGTTGTCTTTATGATCGGTCGTGCGAAAAGTCTGACCTGCCGTCAGCTCCCTTTGCGAAACCGGCCGGATCATGACGACGTTCTCGTCGGTCCGTGCCAGACGATCATATTGGCGGCAGTAGATGCGTCCGCTGACGACGCATTGCAGCGACGCCAACATGGTGTGATAGTGCGGAGGCTCGCTGCGATGGGGCTTCAGATAGAAAAGCTGAAGCCTCATGTTCAGATCGTGCGTCCCGCCCTGGTGCCGCGGGCCCCGCGGAAGGTATCCGGGCGTCCCGCGGCATAACCACCGATCGACTTTTCCACCCGATGGCCAAGCGTCGGCCCAAGGGGCGAATTCCGCCGCCATGTCGGTCCCGTCGTACGTCGACTGGAGTTCGTCGAGGAGTTGCCCGGCCGAGATCTCCCGTCGGACCACCGCCTCGGTGAGGCGATGGATGGTCCCTGCGACAGGTCCGCGATAACGGTCCTGCCGGAAGTCCGGGGGCCTCGATACGCTGCGCACCGATGGCGATAATTTGAGCCGTTTCCCTGGAAGACGCCGAACCATGATGTCGCCAAATCCCCAACTAGCGATTTCCACGCATTTCAGATCACGTTGGCGTCGCGCAGGCGCGCCATCTCTTCCGCCGACAGGCCGAGAAGGTTTCCCAGCACGTCGTCGTTGGCGTCGCCGAGGGCCGGGCCGAGATGCGCGATCCGGCCCGGCGTCTCCGACAGCCTGGGGATCACCGCGGGGACGACCACTTCGCCGACCTCGGGGTCGTCGACCGAGACCAGGTTGCCGCGCGCCTTGAAGTGGGGATCGGCGAAGATGTCGGCAATGGTGTTCAGCGGTCCCGCGGGCACCTCGTGGGCCAGGAATATCTCCATCACGTCGGCCAGGCCCAGCGATCCCACCCACTGGCCGACCAGCGCGTCCACCGCGTCGCGGCTGGCCAGGCGCCGGGATTGTTGGCCGTAGCGCCCGGCCGACGCCAGCTCGGGCTGTCCCATGGCCTCGGCCAAGCGCGTGAACATCTTGTCGGTGGTACACGCGATGGCCACCCAGCGGTCGTCCCTGGTCTGGAAATGGCCGTGCGGACACGCATTCGCGGTGCCGGCGCCCTCGCGGTCGCGCACCGTTCCCGTGCGCCCGTAGACCGGCGCCATCTCGTCCAGCATGCGGAAAACGGCTTCGTAGAGGCCGATGTCGATGTACTGGCCCAGGCCGGTCCTGTCCCGGTGCCTGAGCGCCAGCAGGACGCCCACGGCCCCGTACAGGCCCGACATGTAGTCGGCGAGCGACGTCGAGCCCGGCGTCACCGGCGTCTCGCCCGGCATGCCGGCAAGGTTGGACAGCCCGCCGACGGCATGGGCGATGCGGGCGAAGCCGGGACGGTCCCTGTACGGTCCGGTCTGCCCGTAGCCGGATATGCGGAGCATGATCAGCCCCGGGTTGAGGGCGCTCAGGGTGTCCCAGCCGACGCCCCATTTCTCCAGGGTGCCGGGACGGAAGTTCTCGCAGACAACGTCGGACTTGGCGGCCAGGCGCTTGAACAGGTCCGCCCCTTCTGGGTGGCGCAGGTTCAGGGTCACCGACCTCTTGTTGCGCCCTTCGGACAGCCAGGCGAGGGTCGAATCGGCCCGCCCGGTGGGCGTGCCGAAGCGGCGAAAGGGATCGCCGGCGCCGGGCTGCTCGACCTTGATCACCTCGGCCCCGAACTCGCCGAGGATGGCGGTGCAGTAGGGGGCGGCGATGAACGTGGCGACGTCGAGCACGCGCACACCGGAGAGGGGAAGGCCGTTTTCGCCCATGGGTCCGCTTTTACCCGTCCCGTCCGGCCCGGGCAATGCGCTTGTCCCGGCGGCCGAGCAGGCGGAGCACGGTCGTCGCATAGGCGCCGGCCTCGCGCACATAGCTCCCGTACCACCGCCAACGGGGCTCTCCGCACCGTTCGCGGACCGCGGCGCCGGAGGCGGCTATCCCCAAACGGCGGAAGAGGAACAGCGCCCGGGGCAGGTGGAACGGATCGCTCACCACCAGGGCGCGGGCCCAGCCCCGGTCCTCCATGATGCGGGCCGTATAGAGGGCGTTCTCCACGGTGTGCGTCGCCTTGTCCTCGACGATGATCCGCTCGTCCGGGACGCCGTGCTTGATCGCCAGCGCGCGCATGGCCTCGGCCTCGGTGGGCTGGGTTCCCATGGCGCCGCCGGTGACGATCAGGTGCCCGGCCCTGCCGTCGTGGAACAGGCGCGCCCCGAGGGCGACCCGGCGCCTGAGCGCCGGCCCAAGGCCGGCGCCGAGGATGACGATGGCGTCGTGTTTTCCCGTCATTTTAGTATCCCGCGCCCGCCGCACCGCCGCCGTCATGACAGGACGCTTTCGCGTTCACCCCGGGGAAAGCGGGACCGCCCGCCCCGACAGCGCCGCGACCGGGCGCCGCGCCTTGCCCGCCAACGGTTTCGCGCTCACGGCATCGGGAGCGTTCCGTGATCGGAAACGGCTCTTCCACAGGGCGGCGGCACGGCGCTTGGTCATGCCGTGAAGCGGACTTCCGCCGTCATCGCCAGGGCGTTTTCCCCATCAACGGCCCACAGCCCGGCCGAGGCGCCGTCGGGCGCCGGCTCGCCGGCGACGGTGAAGGCCGCCTCGTCGAACAGGGGCCCGAGGGCGCGGTAGTCGAAAACCTTGACCTCGGCCCGGGGGCGTTCCCGGCGGCACAGGTCGAGCAGAAGGGTGGCGATCAGCGGCCCGTGCACGACGAGGCCGGGATAGCCCTCGACCTCGGTGACGTAGCGGTGGTCGTAGTGGATGCGATGGGCGTTGAAAATCAGCGCCGAGTAGCGGAACAGCATCACCGGATCGGGGCGGACGGTCCTCCGCCAGACCGCTTCGCCGGGCGCCGGTCGCGGCCGCGCGGGGGCGTTCTCTGCGCCGCGGTAGACGATGTCGTGGTCCTCGATCAGGGCCGGGCCGTCGGCTCCGGAAATCTCGTGGCGCACGCGCACGAAGACAAGGGGCCCGCTGCGCCCCTCCTTCGCCGTGACGTCGCTGACCTCGGAGACGCGCCGCATCCGCTCGCCCACCCTCAGGGGCTTCAGGAACTCCAGGCGCCCGCCCGCCCACATGCGCCGCGGCAGCGGCACCGGCGGCAGGAAGCCGCCCCTTTCCGCGTGGCCGTCCGGACCCAGTTCGGAGGCCCGTGTGCGCGGCAGGAAATAGAGCCAGTGCCCGCCCGGCGGCACGGCGTCGCCGGGCCGGGGCTCGGCGTCGTCGCGGTCGAGCGCCGCCGACAGCCCGTGCAGGGGACCGGCGGCGGCGACGTCCACCGCTTCCTCGCGGCGTCCGATCCAGCCTCGCAGGTGATCCAGGTCCACGGTCATCGGGTAAATGTCCCGTCCATGACGCCCCTATGGTCGCCCATGCGGGGCGCCCGGTAAAGGGCCCGGCGCCCGCCGCTCGCGGCCGGGGGCGGCCCGCGGTGACGGGACCGGGGCCGGTTCAAAACGACCGCGGCAGCCCGAGAACGTGCTCGGCCAGATAGGCGAGGACCAGGTTGGTGGAGATGGGCGCCACCTGGAACAGGCGCGTCTCGCGGAACTTGCGTTCGATGTCGTATTCCTCGGCGAAGCCGAAGCCGCCGTGGGTCTGCAGGCACATGTCGGCGGCCTGCCACGACGCGTCCGCGGCAAGCAGTTTCGCCATGTTGGCCTCGGCCCCGCACGCCTCGCCGCCGTCGAAGAGCTGGGCGGCCTTCCCGACCATCAGGTCGGCCGCCTCGGTGGCCGCGTAGGCGCGGGCGATGGGGAACTGGATGCCCTGGTTCTGGCCGATGGGACGGTCGAAGACGACGCGCTCGGCGGCATAGGTGCGGGCCTTTTCGATGAACCAGCGGGCATCGCCGATGGCCTCGGCGGCGATCAGGATGCGCTCGGCGTTGAGCCCGTCGAGGAGGTAGCGGAAGCCCCTGCCTTCCTCGCCGATCAGGCTGTCGGCGGGAATGCGCAGCCCGTCGAAGAAGACCTCGGTCGTGTGGTGGTTGATCATGGCGCGCAGCGGGCGGATGGAAAGGCCGTGGCCCACGGCCTGGCGCATGTCGATCAGGAACACCGACATGCCGTCGTGGGGCTTTTCGCCGGCCTCGCGCGGCGCGGTGCGGGCCAGCAGCAGCATCAGGTCGGAGTGCTCGGCGCGCGAGGTCCACACCTTCTGGCCGTTGACCACGTAGGCGTCGCCGTCGATGACGGCGGTGGTGCGGATGCGGCTGGTGTCCGTGCCGCTGGTCGGCTCGGTGACGCCGAAGGCCTGCAGGCGCAGCTCCCCCGAGGCGATGCCGGGCAGGTACGCCGCCTTCTGCGCCTCGCTGCCGTGGCGCAGCAGGGTGCCCATCACATACATCTGGGCGTGGCAGGCGCCGCCGTTGCCGCCGTGTTTGTGGATTTCCTCGAGGATCGCCGCCGCCGCCCCGACGCCGAGGCCGCTGCCGCCATAGGCTTCGGGAATCAGGACCGACAGGAAGCCGGCCTCGGTCATCGCCTGGACGAACGCGGTGGGGTAGCCGCGTTCGCGGTCCAGGGCGCGCCAGTACTCCCCGGGGAACCCGGCCACAAGCGCGCGCACCGAGGCGCGGATGTCTTCATAGGTTTCCATCATGGTCCGTATCCGGGTAAAAGTGGGCCCTCCCCGGTTTTAGCCGAAAGGCCGACGCCGTGACCAGTAACTCGGCCGTCGCACGACGGGACAACGGCGACGTCGTCGCGGAAAACCTCGACCTCGCGGGCAGCCGCATCCTCGACGTGGGCTGCGGCGACGGCGGCCTGGCGCGCATGATGACCCGCCGCGGGGCGACGGTGACCGGCCTGGAATGCAATCCGAAACAGTTGCAAAAGGCCCGGGCCTGGGAGCCGGCGGGGGACGAGGCCTACGTGGAGGGGGTGGGCGAGAAGCTTCCCTTCGATGACGCCTCCATGGACGCCGTGGTGTTCTTCAACAGCCTGCATCACGTGGCGGTGGAGGCGCAGGCGGCGGCGCTCGCCGAAGCGGCCCGGGTGGTCCGGCCCGGCGGCGTGGTCTATGTCGCCGAGCCCGTGGCCGAGGGGCCCCATTTCCGGCTGACCATGCCCGTCGACGACGAGACCGGGGTGCGGGCGGCGGCCTATGCGGTGATCAGGGACGCCGGCGCCCTCGGCCTCGACCAGGAAAAGGAGTTCACCTACACCCACGCCGTGGTGCACCCGAGCTTCGAGGCGTTCCACGAGCGCATGATCACCATCAACCCGGCCCGGCGCCAGACCTTCGCCGCAAAGGAGGCGATGATGCGGGCCAACTTCGAGCGCCTGGGCAGGAAGAGCGGGGACGGCTGGGCCTTCGACCAGCCGATGCGGGTGACCGTCCTCAGGAAGGCGTGCTGACCGGGTGCCCGCGGGCGCGCCGCTCCGGGTTCATCCCCGACAAAACCGGGACACGCAGGCGGATCGGGCCGCCCACCGCCATCACTGCGCCAGAAAGTGATCGATGCCCGCCTGGGCGCAGGCGATGTCCTCGTCCGGGGTGCCCGAACTGGCGCCGATTCCCCCGATCACGGTGTCGTCGATCTTCACCGGCAATCCGCCGCCGATGATGGTGAACCGGCCGTCACAGGCGGTATGGATGCCGAAGACCAGATTTCCCGGAACACAGAGTTCGTTGTATTCATGGGTGGGACGGCGGGCGACGGCGGCGGTGTAGGCCTTGTCCTGGGCGATGGAGACACCGACGATCTTGCCGCCGTCCATCCGCGAGAACGCGATCAGGGTGCCCGATTCATCGACCACCGCGAGACACATGGGGACGCCGATTTCGGCCGCCTTCCGTTCCGCCCCTTCGATGAGAACGCGGGCCCCTTCGTAGGACAACCGTTTTATGGAAAGCGTACCGGTGCGCGTCATGGTTTTCCCCGCCGTTGGACAATGTTCCAGCGTATCTTAAGGCGCGCCGCGGCGTCCATATCCCGGAAACCGCCGCCGCCCGGCCGTCGCCGGCGCCGGCCCCTCAGCCGGCCACCTGTCCCGCCACCACGCCGGCGAGGACGATCAGGCCGAAATTCCGGTTGGACTTGAATTTGGCCAGGCAGTCGTGGGCGTCGGCGGTGTCGACCATCGCCGCCTGCCATATCAGGTGCGCCGCGCCGAGGGCGAGAACGGCGAAAAAGGGCCACGCCAGCGCCGCCAGATGGCCGGCCAGGGCGAGCAGGACCAGCACGCCCCCATAGAAGGCGAACAGCCACGGGCGCGTCGCGTCGCCCAGTTTCAGCGCCGTCGATTTAAGGCCGATGAGGCTGTCGTACTCCTTGTCCTGGTGGGCGTAGATGGTGTCGTAGCCGAGGGTCCACAAAACCCCGGCCCCATAGAGGGCGAGGGCCGGCGCGCCGAGTTCGCCCCTGACCGCCGCCCAGCCCAACAGCGCCCCCCAGTTGAAGACCAGGCCGAGCACCAGTTGCGGCCAGTAGGTGATGCGCTTCATGAACGGGTAGACGACAATGAGCGGCAGGGCGCCCGTCCCCAGCGCGATGGCGAAACCGTTGAGCTGGGTCAGCACGGCCAGGCCGGCAAGCAGTTGCAGGCCGAGAAAGACGATGGCCTGTCGCACGCTCACCGCGCCGCTGGGAATGGGCCGGGCGGCCGTCCGCGCGACGCGGCCGTCGATGTCGCGGTCGACGATGTCGTTGAGGGTGCAGCCGGCGCCGCGCATGATCAGGGCGCCGACGGCGAAAAGGGCGAACATGCGCGCATCCGGCCACGCCGACATGGCCAGGGCGACGCTCCACCAGCAGGGAAGCACGAGGAGCCAGGTGCCGATGGGGCGGTCGATCCGCGCCAGGCGCAGGTACGGCCGCATACCCCTGGGCGCCAACCGCTCCATCCGGCTCCCGGCACGGATGTCGCTGGCGGCGGAACGGGCCGTTTCGTCCATCAGCGATTAATACGCCATCCGGGCCGGCACAGGCAAACGCCGCGCGCCGGCCGGGGGCCGCGCGACGGGCACGGGGAATTCCGACCGGCGCGGCGGGCGATTTTGCGCCCGCCGAGCTTGACGCCCGGCATAAACATCCCATTGTTAGGGAGGTGGCGCGGCGACCCCGTCTCCCGCGCGCCGGCCATTGAGAGCAAAGCACAATTCACGACATGGCGCAGCCCATCCCCGATAGCGGTGATCCGATCACCGACAAGCGGCCCCTGGTGGAATTCCTGGAGGCCGGATGCAAGCCCGCGGAAGACTGGCGCATCGGCACCGAGCACGAAAAGTTCGCCTATCACCGGGACGACCTCAGGCCGCTGGACTACGAGGGCGAGCGCGGCGTCCGCGCCATCCTCGAGGGGCTTACCCGGTTCGGCTGGGAACCGGTGCTGGAGGCCGGGAAACCCATCGCGCTCAGAAAGGCGGACCAGAGCTCCATCACCCTCGAGCCGGGCGGGCAGATCGAACTGTCCGGGGCGCCCGTGAAAACCATCCACCAGACCTGCAAGGAGGTCACCGACCACCTGGCCCAGGTGAAGACCCTGGCCGGCGACATGGACATCGCCTTCCTCGGCCTCGGCTACCAGCCCAAATGGCCGATCTCAGAGACCCCGCGGATGCCCAAGGCCCGCTACGCCATCATGCGCAAATACATGCCGACGAAGGGCAGGCTGGGACTGGAGATGATGCTGGCCTCGTGCACGGTGCAGGTGAACCTGGATTTCGCCTCGGAAGCCGCCATGGTGCGCATGTTCCGCATCGGGCTGGCCTTGCAGCCCATCGCCACGGCGCTGTGGGCCAACTCGCCGTTCAAGGAAGGCACGCCGAGCGGATACCTGAGCTACCGCAGCCACGTGTGGACCGACACCGACCCGGACCGGTGCGGCATCCTGCCCTTCGTTTTCGAGGACGGCTTCGGGTTCGAGCGCTACGTCGACTACATGCTCGACGTCCCCATGTACCTGGTGCAGCGGAACGGCCGCTACATCGACGCGGCGGGCCAGTCCTTCCGCGACTTCATGGCCGGCGCCCTGCCGGCGCTGCCCGGCGAGCGTCCGACCATCGCCGACTGGTCGGACCACCTGACCGCCGCCTTTCCCGAGGTCCGGCTCAAGCAGTTCCTCGAAATGCGCGGCGCCGACGGCGGGCCGTGGAACCGGCTTTGCGGCCTGCCCGCGTTCTGGGTCGGGCTGCTCTACGACGCCACGGCCAGGGACGCCGCCTGGGAACTGGTCGAGGACTGGACCGCCGAGGAGCACGAGACCCTGCGCCGCGACGTGCCGCGCCTGGCCCTGAACACGCCGTTCAGGAACCGCTCCGTCGGCGACCTGGCCATGGACGCCCTGGAGATCGCCCACGAGGGACTGCGCCGCCGGGCGCGGCTGGACGACGTCGGGCGCGACGAGGCCCATTTCCTCAACCCGCTCTTCCACATCGCCCAGTCGGGATTCACCCCGGCCGAGGAACTGCTGTGCGCCTACCGGCGGCGCTGGAACCAGAGCGTCGATCCGGTGTTCCGGGAATACGCCTACTGAGGCGCGCGGGCGGGCGGGCGCCTGTCGCATGCGCATGCGTCGTGACGGGTCAGGAGCGCTTGGTGTCAGCCATATAGCTGCTGGCTTCGGCGTTCGTGATCGCGTCTGCCGCAAAGTTAAAGGTTCCGTTTTCCTTGACCTCTCTTGCGGCACGCATAAACGCGCCCAGAGCCGCCCTGGCGAAAGCGCCTCCCACACTTATCCTTTTCACTCCCGCGGCTTGCAGTTCCTCGACTGAGATTGTCGGCCCGTCGAGGCCCATCAGGACATTCACTGGTTTGTCGATGGCCTCACAAACGGTGCGAATGGCATCGAGGCTGGGCAGTCCGGGCGCGTAGACGACGTCGGCCCCGGCCTTTGCAAAAGCCTGCAATCGCCCAATCGTGTCATCAAGATCGGGACGACCTTGCAGGAAATTTTCTGCCCGCGCCGTCAAAACGAAGGGTAGTCCGCGAGCCGCCTGACAAGCGGCGGCAACACGTTCCACAGCCAGTCCGAACGCAAAGATCGGGTCATCCGGGTTGCCGGTTGCGTCTTCTATCGAACCGCCAACCAACCCAACGTCGGCCGCTGACCTGATGGTCTCAGCACAGGTTTCCGGCGAGCCGCCAAACCCGTCCTCAAGGTCGGCCGAGACGGGCAAAGGGGTCGCGTCTACGATCTCCTGGGCATTTCTGAGTATTTCGTCGCGCGTTAATCTGGCAGCCGAGTGGCGACGGCCAACAGAAAATGCATAGCCCGCGCTCGTTGTCGCCAGGGCTTCGAACCCCAGAGCGGTCAGCATCCGTGCCGTGCCCGCATCCCATGGATTCGGGATAACGAAGACTCCTGGCCGCTCATGGAGGGCTTTGAATTGCTCGTATTTCTTTGTTGGTGTCATGCCTGTCGCGACCATGGAGGATGTGAATCAATTCAATTGACCGCGAACGGTGCCGTCACGTGCGGCGATCAATTATACCCCGTGAGACCATAGCCGGAATGGGCGGAACTGGCTA
>JBHHXI010000040.1:0-20636 GCA_046756945.1 Rhodospirillales bacterium | reverse complement strand
GACGCCGATGGCGCTGGCGATCTGGGCCGCCCTGGGCATCACCTTCTCGGACTGCTCCGGGGCCTCGATGCGGAACAGCTGCATGCCGCCGACGCGCAGCATGGGCATCACGCCGATGGCCATGACGATGATGCCGACGCCGCCCAGCCACTGCAGCAGCGCCCGCCACAGGAGGATGCCCGGCGGCGCCGAATCGAGCCCGGTGATCACCGTCGATCCCGTCGTCGTGATCCCCGACATGGCTTCGAAGAAGGCGTCGGTGAAGCTCAGGTCAAGCTCGGAAAAGGCGAACGGGAGGGCGGCGAAGACGGTGATGGCGATCCAGCTCAGCGTCGTCATGAGGAAGGCCTGGCGCACCGTGAACGAGGCGCCGCCGGCGCGGCTGGTCAGCGCCATGGAGACGCCGACGAACATGGTCACGGCGGACGACGCGGCGAACATCTGCCAGTCCGGATGGCCGGCCGCGGCATCGGCGGCGGCCGGGATGACCATGCCCACGGCGAGGGTCGTGAGCAGGATGCCGACGACCAGGAAAACCGGTCGGAAATCCAAAATTTTCTCCCGCCCTTTCCGCGCCCCGGGCCGTGCACACTCAAACCCACGCGCGGGGTGCGGTCAAGGGGTGAAGGGCGGTGCCTTCCAGGGCCTGGCCGATTGACCACCCATGGCCGTCACACGTGTCATCCTTTTATGATAGAGGGTGCTAGTGGCCTCTATCAGCTAAAGTGCACCCCTACGATCGCTTTTCCCGTTTCCTCGGTAGGAGGGGAGGCGCCGGCGATGGGGGGCCATCCACCCTCCGCAGCGGCAGCGCCGCTGCTGCGGAGGACGGGTCGGCAAGCCTTCCCGACGCCCCGAGGGGACGGGAAAAGCGACCCGAAGGGCGGCGTTGCGAGGCTTCCGGACGTCGTCGCGCGCCGCTTGTGGTGCATGCACACCACGGCGCGACGCGCTCCTAGCCGGAAACCTCGCAACGCCGTCGTAGGGGTACAATTTAGCTGATAGAGGCCACTAGGCACCAGGCGAGGATGCCTTTCTGCGCGTGCAGGCGGTTCTCCGCCTCGTCCCAGACCGCCGAGCGGGGCCCGTCGATGACCGCGCCGGTGACCTCTTCGCCCCGATGCGCGGGCAGGCAATGCATGAAAACGGCGCCGTCGGCGGCCTCCGCCATCAGGGCCTCGTCCACCCGGTAGGGTTGGAGCAGCCGGTGGCGGCTGTCCGCGTCTTCGTCGCCCATGGACACCCACACGTCGGTGACCACGCAGTCGGCGCCGGCCACCGCCTCGGCCGCATCGCGCACCAGGGTCACGTCGCCGCCCGCGGCTGTCGCCCAGTCGAGCAGCGCCGCCGGCGGGCCGAGGGGCTCCGGGCAGGCCAGCCTGAGGGTAAAGCGAAAGCGGACGGCGGCGTGAATCCACGACGCGGCCACGTTGTTGCCGTCGCCGCTCCAGGCCACCACCCGGCCGGCGATGGGGCCCCGGTGCTCCTCGAAGGTCATCACGTCGGCCATGACCTGGCACGGATGGGACCTGTCGGTGAGCCCGTTGATCACCGGCACCGTGGCGTGGGCGGCCAGCTCGTCCAGCCTTGCGGGGTCGTCGGTGCGGATCATGATGGCGTCCACGTAGCGCGACAGCACGCGGGCCGTGTCGGCGACGGTCTCGCCGCGTCCGAGCTGGGTGTTGGTCTCGCTCAGCACCACCACATGGCCGCCCAGTTGCTGCATGCCGACCTCGAAGGAGACCCGGGTGCGCGTCGACGGCTTCTCGAAGATCATGGCCAGGGTGCGGCCGGCCAGGGGCCGGCCGTCGCCGCCCGGGCTGTCGCCCCGCTTCAGCGCCGCCGCGGTGTCCAGGATGTGGCGCAGCGTCGCTTCGTCGAAGCGGTCTATATCCAAAAAATGCCTGGGCGCGTCCATGTCACGCCGCCCGATCCGCCAGTTCGGCGCAACTGCGCTCGAGGATGGCCATCGCCTCGTCGACATGGCGCTCGTCGATGACCAGGGGCGGCAGCAGCCTGACCACGTTGTCGGCGGCGGTGACCGCGAGCAGGCCGTTGTCCCTGAGGCGCTCGACCAGGGCCCCGTTGTCGCCGACGCACGCCAGGCCGATCATCAGGCCGGCGCCCCTGAGGCCGCCGAGAACCTTGGGATGGGCCTCGACCAGGGACTCCAGCCGCCGCCACAGAAGCCTGGCGACCGCGTCCACGCCGTCCAGGAAGCCGTCCGCCAGCACCACGTCGAGGACCGCGTTGGCCACCGCCATGGCCAGCGGGTTGCCGCCGAAGGTGGAGCCGTGGCTGCCCGCGGTCAGCGCCGCGGCCGCCTTTTCCGTGGCCAGGCAGGCCCCCACCGGAAAGCCGCCGCCAAGGCCCTTGGCCGCGGCGACGATGTCCGGCGCCATGCCCGCCCATTCATGGGCGAACAACTTGCCGGTACGGCCCAGGCCGCACTGGATCTCGTCGAAGAAGAGCAGAAGCCCGTATTCGTCGGCGACCGCGCGCAGGCCGCGCAGGTACTCCAGCGCCGCCGGGTGGATGCCGCCTTCGCCCTGCACCGGCTCGATAAGGATGGCGGCGGTCTCGTCGGTGATCGCGGCGCGCAGTTCGTTGAGGTTGCCGAACGGCACCTGGTCGAAGCCGTCGACCACGGGATCGAAGCCGTGCAGGTGCCTCTCCTGGCGGCCGGCGGCGATGGTGGCCAGCGTGCGGCCGTGGAAACCGCCGGCGCACGTGATCACCCGGTAGCGCTCCGGGCTGCCGGTGTCGTCGAAATGCTTGCGGATCATCTTCAGGCCGCACTCGACGGCCTCGGCGCCCGAATTGGCGAAAAAGACCGAATCGGCGAAGGTGTTCTCCACCAGGCGCTCGGCCAGGCGCTCCTGGCCGGGAATCCGGTAGAGATTCGAACAGTGCCAGAGCGCCCCCGCCTGGCGCGCCAGCGCGTCGACCAGGTGCGGGTGGCAATGGCCCAGCGCGACGACCGCGATGCCCGCCCCGAAGTCCAGGTAGCGCCGCCCGTCGGCGGCGAACAGGTACGCCCCCTCGCCCCGCTCGAAGGCGACGTCGGCGCGCGCATAGGTGGGCATGAGCGGAGGAATCACGGGCGCCCTCCTGAAACGGTTGGGGCCGGTGCCGGGCACCGGCCCTGTCCCGGAAAAGCGGCCCAGTATCTGCATCCCGGCACCGATGTCAACGGCGCCGGACGCTTACGCCTTCAGTTTGTATCCGCTGGCGAACATCCACTGACACAGCATCCACAGGCCCCCGTTGACGCCCGCCATCACCACCACCCCGGCACCGAGCGAGCCGTCGGCAACCCCGGTGAAGCCGTAGCGGAAGCCGTCGATCATGTAAAAGAACGGATTGAGGTGGGCGAAGACCTGGAACGCCTCGGGCAGGCGCTGGATGGAGTAAAACGTGCCCGACAGGAACGACAGCGGCATGACCACGAAATTGGTCACCGCCGCGATGTGATCGAACTTGTCCGCCCAGATGCCGCCGATGGTGCCGAGCAGGGACAGCATCAGCGCCGCCGCCACCGCGTGATAGGCGATGAAGGCGAAGTGCTGGATGTGCAGCGGCACGAACAGGCCCATGGCGGCGCCCACCGCCACGGCGACGAGGACGCCGCGGGTCACCCCGCCGAAGGCGATGGCGAGCGTCAGCTCATGGGCGGTAAACGGCGGCATCAGGGTGTCGACGATGTTGCCCTGCACCTTGGCGATGAGGATCGACGACGAGGTGTTGGCGAAGGCGTTCTGGGCGATCGCCATCATGATCAGGCCGGGGGCCAGGAACTCCAGGAACGGCGCGCCGCCGACGTTTCCCACGGCGGGCCCGATGGCGAGCGCGAAAATGGCGAGGAACAGCAGCGTCGTCACCATCGGCGCGATGATGGTCTGGGTATACACTTTGAGGAACCGGCGCACCTCGCGCGCATACAGCGTCCACAGCCCGATCCACTTGAAGGCGCCGATGGCGGTCATGGGGGACCTCTCTGCCGATTGCGTGTGGCGTCTTATAGCCGCGTGCGGGGTGCGCGCCGAAGGAAAAAACAGGACCCGCGGCCGACCTGAAAAAAAAACGTCCCAGCCCGCGCCCGCCGTGGGACTATACACCCCATGACCGATCCCGACGGCAAGGACCCGGCCGCGGCGGGGACGCCGGGGCGGCGCAGGCGCGGGCGCCGGGCCCCGCGCAAGGCGACGGACGCATCGCTCGCCAACGCGGCGCTCCATTACCTCGGACGCTACGCCACGTCTTCTTCGAACCTGCGCCGGGTGCTGATGCGCAAGGTCGAGCGCTCGGCCCGCTTCCACGGCACCGACCGGGACGCCGGCGCGGCCGTGGTCGACCGGCTGATCGCGCGGTACGAAGAAAGCGGCCTTCTCGACGACCGCGCCTACGCCGAGGCGCGGGCCGCCGCCCTGCACCGGCGCGGCGCCTCGGCCCGCGCCATCCGCGCCAGGCTGTTGCAGAAGGGGGTGGACCGCGACCTCATCGAGGCGGCATTGGGATCCCTTGCCGAGGGACCGGGCGAGCCCGAACTGGCGGCGGCGCTGGCCTGCGCCCGCAGGCGGCGGCTCGGCCCCTACCGCCCGCCGGCGGCGCGCAAATCCATGCGCGAAAAGGACCTGGCGTCCCTCGCCCGGGCCGGGTTCGCCTATGACATCGCGCGCCGCGTGGTGGAGGCGGTGACGGCCGAGGAGCTGGAGCGGGAGCTCGACCCGCAGGGCCCGGTATTGCCCCCGACCGACGAGTCCCGGTGATTACCGGGTGGTGGCCTTGCGGCCATTGGGGGGCTCCTGCCTGCGCGAAGCCGGAGCTTCGCTTCGGCGAAGGCAGGCCGCCCCCTTAACCCCCGCCAGGGGTTAAACTCCTGGACCCCTTCGGTGGTGTGCCGGGGTGCTCACCTCACAGGATTCCCTGGAAATAGGCGATCGTCCGTTTCAGGCCGTCTTCCAGTTGCACGGCCGGTTCCCAGTCCAGGGCCCGGCGGGCGAGGCCGATGTCCGGGCAGCGCTGGGCGGGGTCGTCGGCGGGCAGCGGCCTGGCCTCCATGGGCACGCCGGAGCCGGTCATCTCGATGATCTTCTCCGCCAGTTCCCGGATGGCGCACTCGTCGGGGTTGCCCAGGTTGACCGGGGTGTTCACCGTGTCCGGGGCGTTCATCAGGCGGATCAACCCCTCGACCAGGTCGTCCACGTAACAGAACGAGCGCGTCTGGGTGCCGTCGCCGTAGATCGTGATCGGCTTTCCCTTCAGGGCCTGGACGATGAAGTTGGAGACCACCCGGCCGTCGTCCCGGTGCATGCGCGGGCCATAGGTATTGAAGATGCGCGCGATGCGGATGTTGAGGCCGTGCTGGCGCTGGTAATCGAAAAACAGGGTCTCGGCGCAGCGCTTGCCCTCGTCATAGCAGGCCCGCGGACCCATGGTGTTGACGCTGCCCCGGTAGTCCTCGGTCTGGGGGTGGACTTCCGGGTCGCCGTACACCTCGCTGGTCGAGGCCTGGAGGATCTTGGCCTTGGTCCGCTTGGCCAGCCCCAGCATGTTGATGGCGCCATGGACGCTGGTCTTGGTGGTCTGCACGGGATCGAACTGGTAGTGGATGGGCGAGGCCGGACAGGCCAGGTTGTAGATTTCGTCCACCTCCACATACAGCTGGAAGGTGATGTCGTGGCGCATGAGCTCGAAGTGCGGATCGCCCAGAAGGTGCGCGATGTTGTCCTTGGCGCCGGTGAAGAAGTTGTCGACGCACAGCACGTCATGGCCCTCGGCGAGCAGCCGTTCGCACAGGTGCGAGCCGAGAAACCCCGCGCCGCCCGTGATCAGCACCCGTTTCATCGAAACCATACCTACCCCGCCCGCCCGGAACCGCGCGCCGAAGCTATCATCTTAGGGCGGGGCCGACAAAGGGGTATCGCCCCCTCGGCCGCGCGGCGCCGGCGCTTCCCCGGACGCGTTCAGGTGTGCAGGAAGCGCGTGCCGCCGCCCTCGACCACCAGGCAGGTCAGGCGGTCGGTGAAATAGGCGCCGGTGTCGATGCCGATGCGGTTGGGGCGCACGTCGACTTCCAACTCGGGCGTATGGCCGTGCACGACCATGTGGCCGAAGTCCGCGTCCGAGTCCAGGAACTCGCCGCGGATCCACAGGAGATCCCCGTCCTCCTGCTCGTCGAGCGGCACGCCGGGCCTGATTCCGGCATGCACGAACAGGTAATCCCCTTCCACGTGGAACATTTTCAGGCCCTCGAAGAACTCCCTGTGGCGTGGCGGCAGGGCGCCGCGGAAGGCGCTGCGCGCCGTCTCCAGCTCGGCCAGCCCGAAAGACCGGGTGAGGAGGGGAACGTTATAGCTGTGCAGGGTGGCATCGCCGCCGTTGATGAACCACAGCTCGGCCTCCTCCAGGGCCTCCTCCGGACTTTCCCCCGGGTCGTCGTCCAGGAAACGCAGCAGGAAATCCTCGTGGTTGCCTTTCAGGTGCACGACCTCGAACCCCTGCAGCGGCGCCTCGATCAACAGGTCGACGACATCGCAGGAACAGGGGCCGCGGTCCACGTAATCGCCCAGGTAAACCAGCACCTTGCGCCCCACCGCCGCCGCCGCCGCATCGTCGACGATGCGGTCGTGCAGGGACGCCAACAGATCGACATGGCCGTGGATGTCGCCGACGGCGTACACGCGGCAATCGTCCGGAACCCGGGGCGGCGTTCCGGCGCGATCCCGCCCGGCCCTCTTTTTTCTCCAAAACATGTGCGGGAACATGATGGCGCAAGTACCGTGTTCGCCACAAGGTGCCAGGATGCTCCCCGCCCGGGGCGCGCTACCCTAAGCATATTTTAACGGTTCGCCACGAAGATCGACGACTGGGTGACCCGAAGCAGAAACCGGGCGGATTGACCATGGCCGTTTCTAGTGGCCTCTCTAGTACCCTCGTGGAAGTGCCCAGGGCGGCGAGCGCGGCGAGCGCCCTGGCGGATTGTCTTCGGGTCATTCAGGGAAACCGGGGCGGATCCTATGCCGTTCACGTGCACCTGTCCGAGCTGCGGCGGGACAACCGCAAGCCGGAATTCATCCGTATAGCGGCGCTCACCTTCGAAACCCTGGTCAACCGCTACGAAGCCACCCTGTTCGTGCTTGCCAATGCCGATCTGGTGCTGCTGTGCCGGGACGCGCCGGTCGATGCCATTGACCGGGCCATCTCCAGGGTGCGCAGCCTGTTCAACGAGGATCCGCTGACCGCCGCTGCCGGGGGCACGCTCGAGGATCGTTTCACCACCTGGTACGATCTTTCCCGGGGAGAGGATTATTCCGCTTTCTGCGCCATAGCCGAGGATTTGGCGGCCGCGGCGGCGATGCGGACGCCACTGCCGGCGGGGCGCCGGATGGCGGGGACGCATGGGGCCCTGCCGGGCACGCCGCTGACGCCCGGCCATTTGGCCACCATCGGCGTCAAGCTGCAGGGGATACCCCTTGGCGATATGATCCGCCGGCAATCGGCGATCGAGGTTCACGCCGGCGGCAGAGGCGAAGTGGTGTTCCAGGAGCATTACATCTCCATGGCCGATCTGCAAAAGCGGGTGGCGCCGGAGGTCAACCTTTTGGGCAGCCCCTGGCTGTTCCAGTACCTGACCGAGACCCTGGACCGGCGGATGCTGACGGTGCTCGCGGGCACGGACTTCGCCGGCCTGGACGGTGCCGTCAGCGTCAACCTCAACGTCAGCACCGTCCTTTCGCAGAGCTTCCGGATCCTGCACCGCACCCTCGGCGACAACGCGTCCCAGGTCGTCGTCGAGATGCAGGTCGTCGATATCTTCGCCGACATGGAGGCATTCACCCATGCCCGGGACTCGTTGCGCGATCACGGCTACCGGGTCCTCATCGACGGCCTGACGCCGCTTTCGCTTCAGTATTTCGATCCCATTTCCCTGGCCGCCGATTTCGTCAAGATCGGCTGGCGGCCGGACCTTCATGGCGGCCTGTCCGACGACATGGAAATGGAATTGCGCGACATCGTGGATCATGCCGGCAAGGACAGCGTTGTCCTCGCCCGCGTCGACTGCGAAGAAGCCGTCGAATGGGGGCTTGGCGTCGGCATCAGCCGGTTTCAGGGCCACTTCATAGACAAGCTTGTGGACGCCATGTCCGCCAAGGGGATCATCTGACGGGCGGGCCGCCCAGGCCCCGGTCATGAGTACACATGTAGCCATGGTGTCGTTCCAGGAATCCCAGAATCGGCTCCCCAGCCAGGAGAACCTGTTCCTGGATTACGTCCACCGCCTCGAGAAGCGCAAGGAAGGGCGCCGGGCCGTTCACATCCATCTTTCGGGTCTCAGGCCGTTCAACCGCCGCCGCCAACACATCCGCACCGCCGCCAACAGTTTCGAGACCCTGATCCGGAATGTGATGGGGCAGCTCTTCGTTCTCAAAAGCTCGGACCTTGTCTTCATCTACAAGGGGGAGACGCAGCCCCAGGTCGAGACCGCGGTCCAGCAGGTGCGCTTCCTGTTCAGCGACGACCCGCTTGTGGAAGAGGAAACCGACGGCCGCAGTTTCGCCACCTGGTACCACGTGGAAACGGATTTCGGCGAAATCCTGCATCTGGCCCAGGGGCTGGTGACCGCGGATCAGGGGCGGCCGGGCGAGGGCGACAGCCGGCCGGACGCCCGGACATCGCTGAAAGCCAGACAGGACCAAGGCAAGCCCTTGACGCCGGAGATGCTGGGCCGGGTCGAGGCAGCCCTCGAGCGCGCCGACCTTTCCAACCTGGTGCGCCGGCAGAGAATCTGCCGCGTCGACGGACACATGGTGCCCGACGCGGTGTTCAGCGAGCTGTTCATCTCTATCCGCGATTTGCGCGAGACCTTGCTGCCCGGGGTCAACCTGCTGTCCAATCGGTGGCTGTTCCGGCACCTGACCGAGACCCTGGACAAGCGCATGCTGGCGATGCTTTCCAGAAACGACACCGTCACGGTGTCAAGCGAAATCAGCGTCAATCTCAACATCTCCACGCTCTTGTCCCCGGAGTTCACGGCCTTCGACGACAGCATCACCGCCGGCCGGCGCGGCACGATGATCATCGAGGTGCAGGAGATGGATATATTCTCCGATCTCAACGCCTTTCTCTTTGCCCGTGAATTCGTGCAGGAAAGGGGGTATCGCGTTTGTCTCGACGGCCTCACCCACCACACCATGTCCATGATCGACCGCGAACGCCTGGGCGTCGACCTGGTCAAACTGCTTTGGCATCCCGAGCTGGCGGACGGCGCCGAGGAGATGCACGAGGAACTCCGCGCCATGGTCGGTCTCTCCGGTGAGTCCCGGGTCGTCCTGTGCCACGTGGATGACCGCGAAGCGGTCGACTTCGGCCACGCGGTGGGGATTACGCTGTTCCAGGGGCGCTACATCGAGAGCCTCATCACCGAAAACAACCGCAGGCGCGAACTCCTGCGGCTGAAAAGGCGGGTCGAACACGCCTATTGACGCCCGTCCCCGAACCGCGGTGATCGGGCGCCCGCAATAACGCCCCTCCTTGCCCGGGATTCTGTTAAATTCCCCGTACCATGCCCGTTCCACAGTCGATGCCGAGGGAGTGTTCGCGTGCGTCGTTCCGCTTTGTCCTGGTCCGGTCCGGCCGTCCCGCCATCCGCGGTCCCGGCCCTGGCTGAAACCCGTCCATGACCGGATCTTCGGGAGCCTCCGTCGCCACCGTCGACAATCTGACCAAACGCTTCGGCGAGGTCACCGCCGTCGATTCCATCGGCTTCTCGGTCGCCGAAGGCTCGATCACGGCGCTGCTCGGCGGCAACGGCGCCGGCAAGACGACGACCCTGTCCATCCTGCTTGGATTGCTCCTGCCGACCTCGGGTTCGGTCACGGTCTTCGGCGAAGACATGCTGCGGCACCGCTATCGGGTGCTGCCGCGCATGAACTTCTCGTCGCCCTACGTGGACCTTCCCAAGCGCCTGAGCGTGGCCGAGAACCTGACCGTTTACGCCCATCTCTACGGACTCGACCGCATCGCCGAGCGCGTGGCGGGGGTGGCCCGGGACATGGAAATCTCGCCGTTTCTCGATCGCCCCACGGGCACCCTGTCGGCGGGCCTGAACACCCGGGTGGCGCTGGCCAAGGCCCTGTTGAACGAACCCCGGCTGCTGCTCGTGGACGAGCCCACGGCGTCCCTCGATCCCGACACCAGCGACTGGGTGCGCGGCTACCTGGAAAGCTACCGGCGGCGGACGGGGGCGACCATTCTGCTGGCCTCGCACAACATGGCCGAGGTGGAACGCCTGTGCGACGACGTGGTGATGCTGCACGAAGGGAAAATCGTCGATCGCGGATCGCCGGCGGATCTGATTGCCCGTTTCGGCCGCCACACCCTGGAGGAAGTGTTCCTCGACATCGCGCGGGACCGAAGAAGCGCCCGGAATCGCCGCGCCGCCGGGGACGGCAGGGACGGAAACGTCCTGCCGGCGGCCCGGTGAGGGCGGCCCGCGACATCCACGCGCCGGCGGTGCTGTTCTCGTGGCGGCGCATAGGTGCCATGATCCTCAGGAATCTCTATGTCCTGCGCCGCTCGTGGCCGCGCATTCTCGAGCTCGCCTACTGGCCCCTGATGCAGATGCTGCTGTGGGGGTTCATCACCGTCTTCTTCGTCCAGCACAGTTCCTGGGTGGCCCAGGCGGCCGGCGTCCTGATCAGCGCGGTGCTGCTGTGGGACGTCCTGTTCCGGGCGAACCTGGGCGTATCGCTGCCGTTTACCGAGGAGATGTGGGCGCGCAACCTGGGCCAGTTGTTCGTCAGCCCGCTGCGCGTTCACGAGATGGTGGCGTCGATGTTGATCATGAGCTTCATCCGCACCCTGATCAGCGTCACGCCGGCGGCGTTCCTGGCCCTGCCCCTTTACGACGTCTGGGTGTTCAAGCTGGGGCCGCCGCTGATCACATTCTTCGCCAACCTTCTGGTCATGGGCTGGTCCGTGGGCCTGGTGGCGTCCGCCCTGGTGCTGCGCTACGGCCTGGGCGCGGAGAGCCTGTGCTGGCTCGGCGTCTTTCTGTTCGCGCCGCTGAGCGGCATCTACTATCCCATCGACTCGCTGCCCGGCTGGCTCCAGCCGCTCGCCTGGGCGCTGCCGTCGGCCCACGTATTCGAGGGCATGCGCTCGGTGCTGTTCGACGGTATCTTCCGCGTCGACCTTTTTTTCGGCGCGCTGGCATTGAACGTGCTCTATATGGCGCTCGCCGGCGCCTTCTTCCTGTACATGGCCCACGTGGCGCGCCAGCGCGGCCTGCTGTTGCAGCAGGGCGAGTGAGATAAGGACAGGCCGATGACCGGCGTGACTCGGTGGTGGTGGGTGCGCCATGCCCCCGTGGTCGGCAATGGAGGCCGCATCCACGGCCACAACGACGTTCCCTGCGACACCTCGGACAGGCGGGCGTTCCAGGCGCTGGCGGCGGTGCTGCCCGCCGACGCGGTGTGGGTGACCAGCCACCTGGCGCGCGCCGTGGCGACGGCAAAGGCGATCACCGCCGCCGGCGTGCCGGCGCGGCTGTCCATTGTCGAGAAGGACCTGGCGGAACAGAACTTCGGCCGGTGGCAGGGACGGCGGTGGGATGACATCGAGGCCGCCGCCGATCCCGCGTATGAGGCGTATTGGCGCAGCCCGGCGCTGAACGCGCCGCCGGGGGGCGAAAGTTTCGCCGACCTTGCCCGGCGGGTCGGTGCCGTCATGGGGCGCCTTACCGCCGAGCACGCCGGCGCCGACATCGTCGCCGTCACCCACGGCGGCACCATTCGGGGCGCCCTGACCCTGGCCCTGGAGCTGGATCCCGGACAGGCGCTATCGATCAAGGTCGACAACCTTTCCCTGACCCGGATCAACCACGTCGGCGATGCGGTGGCGGCCCGGCGCGGCGGCGCCTGGCGGGTGGTCGGGGTCAACGTTCCGGTGCGGTGATTAGGTCCGCAACCCGCCGAGGGTGTTGAAGAGGCTGTCGGATAAGAGCGAAGGCATTTGAGTAGCCGTTCCGTTGCGTCCAACATATCCTGATCGGGCGCGATGGGCCCGATGCGCCGCGGCACGGACGATCTTTCACGGTGCTTCGGCGGCTCGTGTTTCCCAACCAGCGCAGCGCGCTCCCGCGGCGCGGACATATCGACGTCGATAAAGAACGCCAGGAGGCACACGTGACCAAACCCTGCCTCGGCCCGGATGCGAACCCCAGGCCGCCGAAGTTCCCGATGCCGCCGGGCGCATGCGACTGCCATGCGCACGTGTTTGCCGCGCCCGAGGTCTGCCCCTATGTGGCCGAGCGCTCCTATACGCCGCCGCCGGCCACGATCGAGGCGTACCAGGCCCTGCATCGGGTGCTGGGCATCGAGCGCGCGGTGATCGTGCAGCCGTCGGTGTACGGCACCGACAATCGGGTGACACTCGAGGCCATAGCGGGATACGGGCCGGATTGCCGCGGCGTGGCGGTCGTCGACGAAACGGTCGATGACACAGAGATCGCCAGACTCGACGACGGCGGCGTGCGCGGCCTCCGCCTCAACGTGCTGTCCGGCGGCGGCGTGGGCCTCGACGCACTCGAGCCGCTGGCCGAGCGGATTGCCGACATGGGCTGGCACATCCAACTCTTTCTCGACGCCCGCATCATGGAAGAGCTGGCGCCGCGGCTGCGCCGGCTGCCGGTGCCGGTGGTGGTCGACCACATGGGCCATATGAACGTCGCCCATGGTATGGATCATCCCGGTTTCCAGGCCCTGCTCGATCTGGTTCGCGACGGTGTCAGTTGGATCAAGCTCTCCGGAAATTACCGGATTTCCGCCGAAAGCCCGCGTTACGCCGATGCGATACCCTTCGCCCGCGCGCTGATCGAGGCCGCCCGGGAACACATGGTCTGGGGCACCGACTGGCCCCATCCGGCGCTCAACGATGTCATGCCCAACGACGGCGACCTGCTCGATGCCCTGGACGATTACGCGCCCGAGCCCGACCTCAAGCGGGCGATACTGGTCGATAACCCGGCAAGACTTTACGGCTTCGAGGGCTAGATACGCTGGCCGGGAAATTGATGATCGCTGGGGAAATACCGGAATAAATCAAGGAAAACGTAAATGAGCGACGGCCAGGTCATACTCCATCATTACCCCCAATCCCCGGTGAGTGAAAAAGTCCGGGTCGTGCTTGGCATGAAAGGCTTGACCTGGAAGTCCGTGCTGATTCCACGCCTGCCGCCGAAACCGAATTTGATGCCGCTGACCGGGGGCTACCGCCTGACCCCGGTGATGCAGGTCGGCGCCGATGTTTATTGCGATACGAAATGCATCATCCGCGAGCTTGAGCGCCGTTTCCCCGATCCGACCCTGTTTCCGGGCGGGGCCGCGGGCATGGCCTGGGGCGTCGGGCAATGGACCGACGGACCGCTGTTCCACGACGTGGTCACCGTGGCGATGGTCGAGATGAGCCCCAACATGCCGCCGGAATTCCTGGCCGATCGTGGCCCCCTCTATTTCGGCCCGGATTTTTCCCTGGAAGACATTAAAGCCGAATATACGGAATGTCTGGCCAACGTCCGCACCCAGTTCGGCTGGATGGACGAGCGCCTTGAATCCCGCGATTTCATGCTTGGGTCCGAACCGGGCCTGCCCGATGCGCTGGCGTATTATCTGGTCTGGTTCCTTCGCGACCGCATGGCGGAAGGCGATCGGTTTTTGCTGCAGTTCAAAAATCTGGCGGGTTGGGAACAACGGGTCAAGGACATCGGCCACGGCACCCCGCAAGGGATGAGCGATCTGGACGCTCTCGACATCGCCAGGAACGCCGACCCGCGAACATCGGAACAGGCCGATCCCGGAGACCCGCTGGGCCTCGATGTGGGGGACAGGATCACCATCGAACCCGTCACCGGCGGCCCGCGGGTAGGCGGAACCCTGCACAGCCTTTCGGCCAACCACCTCGCCATTTTGCGCGAAGACGAAAAGGTCGGGCAAATCTGCGTCCACTTCCCGCGAATGGGGTATCGGGTGAAACGGACATAGTTCGCTTATAAACTCCGAACGCATGGGTTTTGGCACTCCCCCTTCACGGCCATGGGGACGGGATGTTTGCGCCATGGCGTACGACGCCATGGCCGGCCCTGGTTCAATTGGCGACGGGGGACCTTTTTAAGAAGTGACTTTGGCGGCATGGGGGGGCTGTCGCGCTGCCTGCCCCCTGGATGGCCGCACGGCGTTGGTTCGCCACGATTTCAAACCGAGACACCACCAACGTTCCCCCTCGCTGGATTTGGCGCCGGGCACTGTGGTACCGTGCGCCCGCCCAGGCTTTCTTTCGGCGTTCAGGGAGTTTCCGGAATGAAAAGGGTTCCATTCCTCGCTGCTGTTTTCATTGCCGCCGTGGGGCTTTCGTCCTGCGCCGACTTTCGCCATGCACCGCCCACCGTCGCCGAAAACCTGGTGACCCATGCGGCGGACACGGTGGAACGGTTCAAGACGCTCCCCCAGATGGCCGACTTCAAACACGAAATCGCCACCGCCAAGGCCATCGTCGTCCTGCCCTCGGTGTTCAAGGCCGGATACTTCCTCGGCGGCGAGGGCGGCAACGGCGTCCTTGCCGTCCGCGGCGCCGAGGGCGTGTGGAGCCATCCCGCCTTTTACACGTTGGCCGGCGCCAGCTTCGGCGTGCAGATCGGCCTCCAGGACACCGAGATCGTTCTCGTCCTGCGCAGCGACAAGGCCCTGACGGCCGTCCTCGATCACCAGGCCAAGCTCGGCGCCGATACGGGCATCACCGTGGGCATGGCCGGCATGGGCGTCGAGGCATCGACCACCACCGCCCTCGGCCCCGATGTCCTGGCCTTCGCCAACTCGATTCTCGGCCTCTATGGCGGCGCGTCCCTGGAGGGCGCTGTCCTGGTCCGGCGCACGGACCTCAACGAGGCCTTCTACGCGCCCGGCGCCGTGCCGCGCGCCATCGTCTTCGACAACAAGTACAACAACCCGAAGGCCGCGCCGTTGCGGACCGCCCTCGCCGCACCCTAGGCCGTGCCCTGAAAAGCCGCGGCACGGGCCGGCCGCCGCCGACTCCTTGCCCGTGGTTATCCCTGCACGCCGAGGCGGACAGAGGCGATGGCGGCCACCCCGAGGGCGTTGATCAGGCAGGCGATGACGTAAACATGGAGGGCCCGGCCGATGTCGCGATCGGTGGCGCGGGCGCTGCCGCCGCCGATCCACGGCGCTTTCACCGTGCGCTCGGCGTACCGGCGCGGCCCGGCGAGCGCCAGGTCCAGCGCCCCGGCCATGGCGCCCGCCGGCCAGCCGGCGTTGAACGTGCGATGCTTGCCGGCGTCCCTCAGCATCACCTTCCAGGCGCGCCCGGGACGGGCGGTGGGCACGATCACGGCGGCGAGCACGATGAACAGGCCGGCGAGGCGCGCCGGGATCAGGCTCAGCGCATCGTCCAGCCCCGCCGCCGTCATGCCGAAGGCGCGGTACCGGGGCGTGGACTGGCCGATCATGGCGTCCATGAAATTCACCGCCTTGTAGACGAGGATGCCCGGAAACCCCAACAGCACGTACCAGAACACGGGCGCCACCGCGCCGGCGCAAATGTTTTCGGCCACCCGTTCGATCGTCGCGCGGGCGACGCCGTGTTCGTCCAGGTGCGCGACGTTCCGCCCGGCCATTTTGGACAGCGCCCGGCGGGCCGGTTCCTGCCCGTGTTCCGACAGCGCGTGGGCGACGGCGCGCGCGTTGTCGTAGACGCGGCGCTGCGCCAGCAGCATGACAAGAAAGACCAGCTCGACGATCCAGCCGAAGGCATGGTTCTGGGTCAGCCAGGCGGTGCCCCAGCCCGTTGCGGCGCACGGGACGACAACGAAAACCACCACCAGAAACCCGCGCAGGGCCCGGTCGGCCTGGCTGCGGCTCTCCCGGTTGAGCTTGCGGTCGAGGGCCGCGACCAGACGGTGGAACACCTGCGCCGGATGGCGGCCGGCCTTGAAAAGGAAGCGCGCCTCACCGATGTAGGTTTCCAGGGCCAGGGCGATGAGCAGCAGGACCAGCGAGTCAAAGGCCCCGGCGCCGCCGGAAAGGCCGAACGTATACATGGTTCGAGAATGAAAGCGCCGGCACGGCTCCGTCAACGGAAATGCGTGCGGCGTGGTTGCCGCCGGATGCATGCTGTGCGATTATGAGCCCGGGTTTGTCGACGTCTTCGTAGCTGGGCGGCGTCACTGTGGCAGAGTGGATCAGCATCGCCTTGGCAGAAGAGTGGGTCAAAATTGCCTTGGTCGCGGGTAGCGCCGCCTTTTTCGGAACGCTGGTCGGCGCATGGCTGAGTCGTCCGCGGAGCGGCGCGCGCGAAGCGGAGTCCATTGCCCACGTATCGCCGCCCCAGATCGAGAAACCCTCGCCGGAGGACATAGCGCTCCGGAACTACAGGAAGATTCTCGAGGAAAAGGACGTCTCTCCCAAGGACCTGGACACCAAGATGCGGGAGTTCGGCCGGCAATTCGGTGAATTGCGGGAAAAACTGCACGCGCTTTTCGCCGATGATCCGGCGGTTCAGGCCCTGGTGGAGGAGGCGCGGGCGGCGCTGGATGTGGGGGACTTCGGCCGCGTGGTGGCGCTGTTGGGCCAGGCCGGCGAAAGCGATGCGGCCGCCGGGCGCGAGTTGCGCGAAGCGGCCGAGAAACGCCTGCGCACGGCGGCGACGGCCAAGGTGGCGGCGGGGGACCTGCAATCGGCGCAACTGGCCTATGAAGAGGCCGCCCGGTGCTACCAGGAGGCCGTCGAGGCGCTGCCCGGCGGTTGCGAGGACCTGCTGGCGGAATACCTGAACAAGCACGGCACCGCGGCCTATCACGCCGGCGACCACGCGTCGGCCACGGCGTCCTTCGGCAAGGCCCTGGATATTCTCGAATCCACCCTCGGCGAGAATCATCCCGACGTCGCCACGGGCCTCAATAACCTGGCATTGCTGCATTACTCCCAGGGCGACTACGAGGCCGCCGAGCCCCTGTACGAGCGGGCGCTGGCGATCGACGAAAAGACCCTTGGGCCGGATCATTCCGGCGTCGCCACGGACCTCAACAACCTGGCCCTTTTGTACAAGAAACAGGGAAACTTCGAGGCCGCCGAACCCCTGTTCAAGCGGGCCCTGGAAATCAAGGAAAAGGCCTTCGAGCCCGGTCACCCCGCCCTGATCTCGGGATTGATGAATTATGCCTCGCTCTTGCGCGTCCTCGATCGCGTCGAGGAAGCGGAAGCGTTGGACGCGCGGGCGGCGGTGCTGGCGCCCAAGCGCACGGAGGTGGCGGCCGAGTAGCAGACGCCGGGGCCGGGACCGCCACCCGGCGGGCCGCGCGGCGCACAAGCCCGGCGGCATTCGGCGGGGCGCGAGTCCCAGGGCCTCTTGATGGCCGCCGGCGCCGCTTTAAATAAGATATATACATGTGGGGGAGGTCACGTCGCGGAAGAAGAGGGTCCGGGAAGAGCGGAGGCATCCACCATGAAATATCCGGTCAATCGCCTTTTTGCATGGGGTGGCGCGGCCATGATCGCGGTCGCCGTCGCCCTTCTCTGGCGCCACGAAGTGGGCCCGCCACGCGCCTCCCGCGTGACCCTGGAGCCCGCCGCGGCGGCGGGTTCGACCATCGGCGGGCCGTTCACCCTGGTCGACCAGAACGGCAGGACCGTCACCGCCGGCGATTTCCGCGGCCGCTTCATGCTGCTGTACTTCGGCTACACCTACTGTCCCGACGTCTGCCCGACCACGTTGACGACGATGGCCGATGCCATCGACATCCTGGACGGCGACGGCGAGAGCATCGTGCCCGTCTTCATTACCGTGGACCCCGAGCGGGACACGCCCGAACACCTCAAGATGTACGTGAACTATTTCCACCCGCGACTGGTCGGCCTGACCGGCACGCCCCAGTCGGTGGGCGCCGCCGCCAGGGCGTACCGGATTTACTACGCCAAGGCGCCGCAGGGCGGCGCCGCCGGGGACGACTACCTCATGGATCACTCATCCGGCATTTACCTCATGGGTCCCGACGGCGCGTTTCGCGCCCACTTCGACCACGGCACCGGCGCCGAGGCCATGGCGAAACGCATCCGGGAATACCTGTGAGCGGAGCCCCGGCGTGACCGGCCGTTCTGCGGTCGGGCTGATCGCCGGGCGCGGCGCCGTGGTCTTCGGAGAATGCGGCGGCTACATGGTGCCGGGGCGCGCCCTGGTCGACAGGAACGGCTACCGCCGCGCCGCATTGGCCGCCGGGGGACCGCTCGGGGCCGCGGGGACGGGGTTCCGCGGGCACGAATTCCATTTTGCGCGTATTATCGAAGAAGGACCCGGAGCGCCGCTTTTCGAGTGCGCCGACGCGTCGGGGCTGGGGCTCGGTCCGGCGGGGCTGACCGGGGGCCGGGTGATGGGCTCGTTCGTCCACCTGATCGACGGGGAAGGCGATGGCTGAGGACCCTTTCTGGCGGCGCAAGACCCTGGCCGAGATGACGCGCGGCGAATGGGAATCGCTCTGCGACGGGTGCGCCAAATGTTGCCTGGACAAGCTGGAGGACGACGACACCGGGGAAATACGGTGCACCGAAGTCGCCTGCCGCCTTTTGGACCTTGGCACCTGCCGCTGTACCGACTATGCCAACCGCACGCGGTTCGTGCCCGACTGCGTGGTCCTGGCGCCGAGGACGGTGGCCCGCCTCACGTGGCTGCCGTCGACCTGCGCCTACCGCCTGATCAGCGAAGGCAAGGACCTGGCGTGGTGGCACCCGCTGGTGTCCGGTGATCCCGAAACCGTCCACCGGGCCGGCGTCTCGGTGCGCGGGCGCGCGGTGCCCCAGGCGGTGGCCGGCGACCTTGAGGACCACATCGTCCGTTGGCCCGAATAGGGAGTGAAACGTTGAACGATACCCCCCCCACCCTGGGCGGCGTCTTTGCCGCCGGTTTGACGCCGCTGGACGCGGCTGTATCCCCGGACCACGCAGCCCTGGCCCGCCATTGCCGCTGGCTGCTGGCCCACGGCTGCGACGGGCTGGCGGTGCTCGGCACCACCGGCGAGGCCAACGCGTTCTCGGTGGACGAGCGCCTGGCCATCCTCGACGGGCTGGCCGAGGCCGGCATCCCCGCCGGGACGCTGCTTCCCGGAACCGGCTGCTGCGCCGTGCCCGACACCGTGGCCCTGAGCCGCCGGGCGGTGGAGCTGGGGGCGGCCGGGGTGCTGATGCTGCCGCCCTTTTATTACAAGAACGTCAGCGACGAGGGCCTGTTCGCGGCGTATTCCGAGGTCATCGAGCGCATCGGCGACGCGCGGCTGCGGGTCTATCTCTACCACTTCCCCCAGATGTCCGCGGTGCCCATCGGCCAGGCCCTGATCGAACGGCTGCTCAAGCGCTACCCGGGCACGGTGGCCGGCATGAAGGACAGTTCCGGCAAGCTCGACAACATGACGGGCATCGCCCGGGCGCTGCCCGGCTTCGCCGTGTTCTCGGGCTGGGACGACCTGCTTCTGCCGCTGCTCGAGGCCGGCGGGGCCGGGTGCATCACCGCCGTCGGCAACGTCGCCAGCACCCTGGCCGCCGAAGTCTATGCGGGCTGGCGCGCAGGCGGCGCCCAGGCGGCCCACGGGCGCCTGGAGACGGTGCGCCACGTGATCGCCGCCTACCCCTTGAGCGCGGCGTTGAAAGAGATCATGGCGCGCCATACCGGGGACGACGCCTGGCGCACCGTCCGCCCGCCGCTGACGCGCCTGGACGACGCGGAAGGGGCGGCGCTCATGGAAGCGCTCGCCGGCACCGGCTTTACCCTGCCGCCCGCGCCATGACCTGGGGGCCCGGGGTCCGGCCGTCGCCGGGGGACGGAAAAAGCCGCGACAAGACCTTCACCCTGGATCTGGAGGGCCGCGCCGTGCCGCTCAGGGTACGGCGGAATGCGCGCGCCCGGCGCCTGGTCCTGACCATCGACACCGCCGCCGGCGGCGTCGTCGTCACCGTGCCCAGCCGCGTCGCGGTGCGCGAAGGCGTGGAGTTGGCGCGCAGCAAGGCCGGGTGGATCCTGGGCTGCCTGGACGCCCTGCCGCCGAGGACGCCCTTTGCCGACGGCGCGATCGTGCCCTTCTGCGGGGTCGATCACCGGGTGCGCCATTGTCCCTGGCGCCGCGGCGCCGTGTGGCGCGAGGACGGCGAAATCCTGGTCGCCGGCCGTCCCGAGCACCTGGCCCGGCGGCTGACGGACTGGCTGCGCCAGGCGGCGCGGCGCGAGATCACGGCCCGCGTCGCGGACAAGGCGGCGCGCCTCGGCCGCACGCCGGGGCGCGTCACCATCCGCGACACCCGCTCGCGCTGGGGGTCGTGCTCGGCCAGCGGGGACCTGTCGTTTTCCTGGCGTCTGGTGATGATGCCCGAAGGGGTGCTCGACTACGTGGTCGCCCACGAAGTCGCGCATCTCGCCTACCGCGGCCACGGACCGCGCTTCTGGGGCACCGTGGCGCGGCTGACCGACGACCCGGACGGCGCCCGCGCGTGGATCAGGCGGCACGGGGAATCCATGCACCGCTATGGATGAGCTTCCGGGGCGTGGGCCCATGAAAAGCGTTGGCGTCGGAGCCGGGGCTTAGC
>JBHHXI010000039.1:0-20656 GCA_046756945.1 Rhodospirillales bacterium | reverse complement strand
AAGGGACCGGTCTTGAAAACCGGCAGGGGTTAACGCTCCTCGTGGGTTCGAATCCCACCCCATCCGCCACCCTACGCCTCCTGCCTGCGCGAAGCCGGAGCTTCGCTTCGGCGAAGGCAGGTCGGCTTCGGGTGGCAGGCCACCCTTGTGGCCTGGCGCGCGAAGGCGCTTAGGCGTAGGAGTGTCCGCCGAAGCCTTGGCGAAGGCGGACCCGTTGCCAGGAAAAAACCCGCCCCGCGCGGTGCACGGGGCGGGCCGTTGCGGGCGCCGTGGCCCTAACAGGCTGCTGAAAAAGGGCGTTGCTGGTGCCTTATGCTTCGAGACGGCGCTCCGCGCCTCCTCAGCATGAGGGGTAAGTGTTTGATTATATGAGAATCCTCATCCTGAGGAGCCGCCCAAAGGGCGGCGTCTCGAAGGATAGGACGGCACATGGGTGGTTTTTCAGCAGCCTGCTAATGCTTGATGCCGAGGATGCCCATCGCCTTGTGCAGGGCCTCCAGCGAGGCCCCGTGCTTGCCCGATTTGTGCAGGGCGTTGCCCTCGTCGCGCAGCTTCTTGACTTCCGACATCTGCGCCGAAGAGATCGACGGACTCTTGGCAAGGGCCGCGTCGATGCGCTTGACGTCCTTGGGGCAGTGTGCGGCAAGCGCCGGCCCGCTGACGAATGCGAGCACCGCGGCGGCGGCGAGTGTGCGTTTAATCAATGGAACCTCCCATGCGAATTGGAATAAGTCGCGTTTCCCCTTCCTTATACACCACCCCGGCCATGAATTCCACCATCGGACGAAAATTGACCTTCGCCGCCCGGCTGTGCATCCTTTCCCGCTGAACGGCGCGGGGGCGCGAAACCGCGGATCGGGAACCCGGGCGGGAGAGGTGGCCGTTGCACATCGAGATCGTTTTCGACGCCGTCTGCCCGTGGTGCTACATCGGCAAGCGCCGGCTGGAAAAGGCGCTGGCGCTGCGCCCCCATATCCGGGCGACGGCCCGGTGGCGCCCCTTCCTGCTCAACCCCGAGATGCCGCCCGAAGGCATCGACCGCACCGCCTACCTGATCAGGAAGTTCGGCAGCGAGGCGCGGGTGCGCCATGTCTACGGCGCCATCGGCGAGGCCGGACAATCGGTGGAGATCGACTTCGCGTTCGAGCGCATCCGGCGCACGCCGAGCACGGTGGACGCCCACCGCCTGGTCCGCTTCGCCGAGCGCTCGGGCAAGGCCACGGACGCCGTCGAGGCCCTGTTCCTCGCCTACTTCGTCGACGGGCAGGATATCGGCGACAGCGGCGTGCTGACAGGCATCGGCGAGGCCCTGGGCCTGGACCCCGGCCCGTTGCGCGCCTACCTGACCGGCGACGAGGACGCGGCCCTGATCCACAAGGAAAACGCCCGCGCCCACGGCCTCGGCATCAACGGCGTGCCCGCCTTCGTGTTCAACCGCGACATGGTCATCTCCGGCGCCCAGGAGCCCCGGATCCTGGCCCGCATGCTGGACGCGGCGCACGCGGTGGGCGGCGGGGGTTGAGGGGCGCGGCCAATGGGAACCGCGAAGATGCTCCGCGAGGAGCTCGAGGACATGGATGACCGCCGGGCAACCGACGCCGCCGCCGGCCGCGGCACTTTCCTGCCCGCCGATCGGGTGCGGCGCATCCTCGACGGCGCAAGCCCGCTGCGCGTGTACCGCGAGCACCGCGGACTCACCCTGCAGGCGTTGGCCGACAGGATCGGTGTCGGCAAGTCCTATCTGTCGCAGATCGAAACCGGCAGGAAGAACGGCTCGTTGAAGGTCATGCGCGACTGCGCCGCCGCCCTGGACGTGGACCTGGACGATCTGGTCTGAGCCGCCCGCGCCCTCCGCTCCCCCTGAAGCCCCCTACCCCGCCGCGATTGCCGCGAGTTCGCCGAGCAGGTGCTGGACGCCGGCGAGCCGCGCGTCCGGGTCGTCCCAGGCGCGCCCGTAGACCAGCCGGTGGTCGGGGCGCAGCTTGACCGTGCCTCCTTGCGCGGTGATGAAGTCGACCAGCCCGGCCGGGTTGGCGAACTGGGCGTTGCGGAACGACACCACCGCGCCCTTCGGTCCGGCCTCCACCTTGTCGACGCCGGCGTCCAGGCACAGGCCCTTGATGGCGACGGATTTGAGCAGGTTCTCCACGCCCGCAGGCAGGGCGCCGAAGCGGTCGATCAATTCGGCGGCGAAGGCGTCGATCTCTTCGGCGCCGCGAAGCCCGGCAATGCGCCTGTACAGCCCCAGGCGCACGGTGAGGTCGGCGACGTAGTCCTCGGGGATGCGCACGGGCATGCCGATGCTGATCTGCGGGCTCCACTCCCCGTCGGCGGCGCCGTCCGACCCCCGGGCCTGGGCCACCGCCTCTTCGAGCATCTGCTGATAGAGCTCGATGCCGACCTCGCGGATGTGGCCCGACTGCTCCGCCCCCAAAAGGTTGCCGGCGCCGCGGATGTCGAGGTCGTGGCTGGCCAGCGAGAACCCGGCGCCGAGGGTGTCCAGGGTCTGCATCACGTCAAGGCGTTTCTCCGCCGCCGGCGACAGCTTCTGGCGCGGCGGCAGGGTCAGATAGGCATAGGCCCGGACCTTGGAGCGCCCGACCCGGCCGCGCAGCTGATAGAGCTGGGCCAGGCCGAACATGTCAGCGCGGTGGATGACGATGGTGTTCACCGCCGGCAGATCGAGGCCCGATTCGATGATATTGGTGGACAGCAGCAGATCGAAGGCGCGGTCGTAAAAGGCCGCCATGGCGGCCTCCAGTTGCCGCGCCGCCATGCGCCCGTGCGCCATCACCATCTTCACCTCGGGCACCAGGTCGCCGAGCCGCGCCGCCAGGGCGTCCAGGTCCTCGATGCGCGGACAGACGTAAAAGGTCTGGCCGCCCCGGTAGTGCTCGCGCAGGATCGCCTCGCGGACGACCACCGGATCGAAGGGCAGCACGAAGGTGCGCACCGCGAGGCGGTCCACCGGCGGGGTGGCGATCAGGCTCATCTCGCGCACGCCGCTCAGGGCCATCTGCAGGGTGCGCGGAATGGGCGTCGCGGTGAGGGTCAGCACGTGCACGTCGGCTTTCAGTTTTTTCAGCTTCTCCTTGTGGGCGACGCCGAAGTGCTGCTCCTCGTCAACGACCAGCAGGCCGAGATCGCGGAACCGGATGTCCTTGGCCAACAGCGCGTGGGTGCCGATGACGATGTCCACGGTGCCGTCGGCGAGCCCCGCCTTGGCCTCCCTGACGCGGGCGCCGGACACCAGCCGCGAGATCTGCGCGACGCGCACGGGGAGGTCGGCGAAGCGCTCGGAGAACGTGTGGTAGTGCTGGCGGCAAAGCAGGGTCGTCGGCACCACGACCGCCACCTGCTTGCCGCCGAAGGCGGTGATGAAGGCGGCGCGCAAGGCGACCTCGGTCTTGCCGAACCCCACGTCGCCGCAGATCAGCCGGTCCACCGGGCGGCCGCCGCCCAGGTCGGTCACGATATCGGCGATGGCGTTCTGCTGGTCCTCGGTCTCGGCGTAGGGAAAGCGGGCGCAGAATTCGTCGAACTGGCCCTCGGGCGGCGTCATCACGGCGCCGGGACGCAGGCTGCGCGCCGCCGCCACGGCGATCAGGGCTTCGGCCATGTCGCGGATGCGCTTCTTCAGCCGCGCCTTGCGCGCCTGCCAGGCGGCGCCGCCGAGGCGGTCGAGCTGGGCTTCCGCCTGCTCCGAGCCGTAGCGCGAGATGACCTCGATGTTCTCCACCGGCAGGAACAGCTTGTCGCCGCCGTCATAGATCAGGCGCAGACAATCGTGCGGCGCGCCGGCCACCTGGAGGGTGTCGAGCCCGTCGTAGCGGCCGACGCCGTGATCCACGTGCACCACCAGGTCGCCCTGCTGCAGGGACGCGGCCTCGGCGATGAAGGCCTCGGGGCGGACCTTGCGCCGGGCCGGCCGGGTCAGGCGGTCGCCGAGGATGTCCTGCTCGGCAATCACCGCCAGGCCGGGCGCGGTGAATCCGCGCTCCAGGCCGACCACGGCCAGGGCCACGGCACCCCTGCCCAGCGCCGCCGCCCCGGCCCAGCCGTCCACCTCCCTGAGGTTGGCCACCCCGTGCTCGGTGAGCAGCGATCCCAGGCGGTCGCGCGCGCCCCGGGTGAACGCCGCGATGACCACCCGGCGGCCCGCCTCCCGCTCGGCGGCGACGTGGTCGCGCAGCGCGTCGAAGACGTTGACGCCGGGTTGGGCGCGGGCGTCGCCGAAGTCCCTGCCCGGCCGCCCGCCGGCGTCCACCGCGCCGGCCTGCCCGGCGGGCGCCCCGAAGGGCGACAACAGGCCGACGGAGCGGCTTTCCAGAGCCGTGTCCCACGCCGCCCCGTCCAGGTACAGCCGGTCCGGCGGCACCGGGTTGTAGATGGTGCCGGCGGCGGCGAGGCCGGTTCCGGCGATGGTGGTGCGCGCCGCGTAGTACTCGGCGATGAGATCGAGCCGGGCGTCGCGCGCCGCCTCCGCCTGGTGATCGAGGATGAGCGCCCAGCCGGGCACATAGTCGAGCAGGGTTTCCAGGCGTTCGTGGAAGAGCGGCAGCCAGTGCTCCATGCCCATGTGCCGGCGGCCGGCCGAGACCGCCTCGTACAGGGGATCGTCGCGCGCCGGCGCCCCGAACAGGACCCGGTAGCCGGACCGGAAGCGGGCGATCGCCGCCTCGTCCAGCAGCATCTCGCTCACCGGCTTGAGCGCCGTCTCCCGCAGGGTGCCGGTGGTGCGCTGGGTGACCGGGTCGAAGGCGCGGATGCCCTCGAGCTCGTCGCCGAAGAAATCCAGGCGCACCGGTTCGTCGCGGCCCGGCGGAAAGACGTCGACGATGCCCCCGCGGACGGCGTATTCGCCGGGCTCCATGACCGTTGCCGAGCGCACGTAGCCGCTGCCGGCGAGGAACGCCACCAGCGCCTCGGGGTCGAGCGGCCGGCCCCGGGCGGCGTGCAGGGTCGCACCGGCGAAGACGGCGCGCGGCGGCACCCGTTGCAGGAGCGCCGACACCGTGGTCAGGACCACCCGCCCGGCCGCTTCGTCCCCGGCCGCTTCCAGCAGCCGGGTCAGGGTGTCGATGCGGCGGCTGACGATCTCGCCGTTGGGCGAAACCCGGTCGTAGGGCAGGCAGTCCCAGGCGGGGAATTCCAGCCGCTCGGTCCCGGGCGCGAAGAAGGCGAGCGCCTCGGCCATGCGCGCCAGGCGCACGTCGTCGCGGGCGACGAACACGAGGCCGGTCCCGGCGTCCCGGGCGAACTCCGCAAGGAGCAGCGCGTCGAAGCCCTCGGGCGCCCCGGAGATCAGCAGCCGGCCGGGGCGTTCCAGCTTCTTCGTTAGCAATTCCAATTTCTTACAGGCTATTCTTAAAATTCTGAAGCAACTTCATGACGCCGTTGTCCAGGGCCGGCGGCACCGCCGTCCTGCCGGTGATCCAGTCGAAGAGGTCGTTGTCGTTCTCATCGAGCAGGGTTTCGAACTGCTCCACCTGCTCGCCGCTCATGTCGTTCAGGTGGCGCTGGGCAAAACCGCCGAGCAGGATGTCGGTCTCCTGCATGCCCCGGTGGCGGCTGCGGAACAGCAGGCGCTTGCGGCGGGAATCCACGGCTTTCTCTCCCCATGCCCGGAGACGCAACAGGTGCGTACTCGCGGGCCGTCTTCGGATGCCCTAGGATATAAAGTGTCGAGGCCCCGATGTCAGCCACGTAGCCGTCCCACATGCGCCCGGAAATCCTCTATCCCCCGTTCGCGCCCGTGACGTCCCTTTCCGGCGTCGGGCCGCGCATCGCCAAGGCCATCGAGAAGGTGGCCGGGCCGCGCATCGTGGACCTGTTCTGGCACCTGCCCAACGGCATCATCGACCGCCGCCACGCGCCCCGCGTCGCCGACGCCGCGCCGGGGGTGGTGGCGACCATCACCGTGCGGGTGGTCCGCCACCACAAGCCGGGCAATCCCCGCCGGCCCTACAAGGTGTACTGCGCCGACGATTCGGGCACCCTGGCGCTGGTCTTTTTCCATGCCCGGCCCGATTACCTGCGCCGCGTCCTGCCCGAGGGCGAAACCCGGGTGGTCAGCGGCACGGTGGAAATCTTCGGCCGGGAAATCCAGATCACCCACCCCGACCACATCGGCACCCTCGAAGAACTCGACCGCCTGCAGGCCGTCGAGCCGGTCTATCCCCTGACCGCCGGCCTGACCCTGAAGGTCCTGGGCAAGGCGATCCGGGGCGCGTTGGAACAGGCGCCCGAGCTGGACGAATGGATCGATAAGGCGTTCCTCGCCCGCCACGGCTGGAAACCCTGGCACGCGGCCCTTGCCGAGGCCCACGCGCCGGCCGACGCGGCGGCCCTGGAGCCCACGTCGGCGGCCCGCCAGCGCCTCGCCTTCGACGAGCTGCTCGCCAACCAGCTGGCCCTGGCCCTGGTGCGCGCCAACATGCGGCGCGTCGCCGGCCGCGGCCTCGAAGGCGACGGGCGGCTGCGGCGCAAGGTCACGCAGGCCCTCCCCTTCCGCCTCACCGGCTCACAGGAGAAGGCGCTCGACGACATCGCCGCCGACATGGCCGCCGACGCCCGCATGCTGCGCCTGTTGCAGGGCGACGTCGGCAGCGGCAAGACCGTGGTCGCGTTCCTGAGCATGCTCAATGCCGTCGAATGCGGCGCCCAGGCGGTGCTCATGGCGCCCACCGATATCCTCGCCCGCCAGCACCTGGCCGCCATCGAACCCCTGGCCGAGGCGGCCGGCGTCACCGTGGCGCTGCTGACGGGGCGCGAGAAGGGGCGCGCACGCAAGACCCTGCTCGACGACCTGGCCGGCGGCCAGGCGGCGCTGGCCGTGGGCACGCATGCGCTGTTCCAGGAGGACGTCGCCTTCCACGATCTGGCCCTCGCCGTGATCGACGAGCAGCACCGCTTCGGGGTGCACCAGCGCCTGACCCTGGCCGCCAAGGGACGGGCCGCGGACGTGCTGGTGATGACGGCGACCCCCATCCCCCGCACCCTCATGCTCACCGCCTATGGCGACATGGACGAATCCAGGCTCCTCGAAAAGCCGGCCGGGCGGCCGCCCGTGGACACCCGGGTGATGCCGCTGGAACGCCTGGAAGACGTGATCGCCGCCGTCGCCCGGGCCGTGGACGGAGGCGCCAAGGTCTACTGGGTGTGCCCCCTGGTGGAGGAATCCGAAGCCCTCGACGCGGCCGCCGCCGAGGAGCGCCACGGCCAACTCGCGCGGATTTTCGGCGAGCGCGCCGGGCTGCTGCACGGGCGCCTGAAAGGCGCCGACAAGGACGCCGCCATGCACGCCTTCACCGCCGGCCCGGTGGACATCCTGGTCTGCACGACGGTGGTCGAGGTGGGCATGGACGTGCCCGCGGCGACGGTGATGGTGATCGAGCACGCCGAGCGCTTCGGCCTGTCCCAGCTCCATCAGCTGCGCGGCCGCATCGGCCGCGGCGACACGGCGTCCACCTGCCTGTTGCTGTACGGCGCGCCCCTCACCGAGACGGCGCGGGGACGGCTCGCCATCATGCGCCAGACCAACGACGGCTTCCGCATCGCCGAGGAGGACCTGCGCCTGCGCGGCGCCGGGGAACTGCTCGGCACGCGGCAGAGCGGCATGCCCGAATTCCGCCTCGCCGACCTCGCCGCCCACGCCGGGTTGCTGGCGGCGGCGCGGGACGACGCCGGACTGATCCTGGGAAGGGATGCGGACCTCACCTCGGCCCGCGGCCGCGCGCTGCGCACGCTCCTTTACCTGTTCGAGCGCGACGCGGCGGTGAAGTACCTGCGCTCGGGGTAAATCAGTTTTTCTTGGTGACCAGGACCGGGGCGCGGTCCTTCTCGCGCAGGACGTCCAGGTCCTCGTACGTCGCCGCCGCGACCTTGGGGATTTTCTGCTCCTCCAGGGGCCGGGTGTCGGGGGGCGTGACGATGCCGCCCGAAATTACCATCTTGATGGCCTCTTCCACGGTCATGGAGAGGGGCACCAATTCCTTCCTCGGCACGAACAGCAGGAATCCGGACGTCGGGTTGGGCGTGGTCGGCAGGAAGATGTTGATGACCTCTTCCTCGGTGATGTTCTGGACCTCGCCCTCGGTACGGCCGGTGATGAAGGCGATGGCCCAGATGCCCCGCCGGGGGTATTCCACCAGCACCGCCTCGCGGAAGGCGGTGGACTGGTGGGCGAGGACGGTCTCGAAGATCTGTTTGACCGCGCCGTAGATACTGCGGATCACCGGCATGCGGGCGAGCAACCCCTCGCTCGTGCGCACCCACAGGCGGCCCAGGATGCCCGCCGTCATCGCCCCGATCAGGGTCAGGACGACGGCCACGACGAACAGCCCCAGCCCGGGCAGGCCGAACGGCAGGTACGTGGTCGGGTTGTACGCCTCGGGGATCAGCGGCGTCACCTGGCGGTCGACAAAGCTGATGAACAGCCAGGCCAGGTAAATGGTGATGGAAATGGGCGCCGTGACCAGGATGCCGGCAAGGAAGTAGGCGCGCAACCGGCCGCTCAGGGTCATTTTTTTGGCCAGTTTCGGCCGGCCGGCCGGGTTCCCGCCGGTCGCCGGCGTTCTGTCGGGCGCTGTGGTGGTCATTTCACGTCGGGTCCCTGGGTTGCCGCGGCGGGACCAGCATCGTCCAGGCCCCCGCCAAACGCAACGGCGGACTTGCCCGGCGGGTGAGGCGCCGGGCGGGACACCGGGGAGTTACCCCGACGATCCGCCACCCCCTGCGCGGCCGGGAGGCGAGACCGGTTGACCGGGGCCATACGGCGAAGGGCCGCCTGCCGGGCCCGGGCGGGCGAATTCACGCCGCCGCCTGTTCGCCGATATAGGCCGCGAACTCCTCCGCCGGAAGGGGATGGCTGAAATAAAAGCCCTGCACCTCGTCGCACTCCCGGGAGCGCAGGAACGCCACCTGTTCCTCGGTCTCGGCGCCCTCCGCGATCACTTTCAGGTTCTGGCTGTGGGCCATGGCGATGATCGCCTCCACCAGGCCCTGGCTTGCCGTGTCCTTGCCGATATCGACGACGAAGGAACGGTCGATCTTCAGGATGTTGACGGGAAAGCGCTTGAGATAGGCGAGAGAGGAGTAGCCGGTCCCGAAATCGTCCAGGGACAGGTTGATCCCCATCTTCCTGAATTCGCTGAGGATGGCCAGCGCACGATGATCCTCTTCCATAAACAGGCTTTCGGTGATTTCCAGGGTTATGTTCTTCGGATCGGCGCCGGTCTCGTTCAGGATCCGGTGAATCATGTCCTTGAAGGCGGTGTCGCGGGACTGGCGCGCCGACAGGTTGACCGACACGTGCAGCGAGGACAGCCCGATGTCGCCCCACACCCCCATCTGATCGCAAGCGGTGCGGAACACCCACTCGCCGATGGGAACGATCATCCCCGTGTCCTCTGCCAGGGAGATGAATTCGGTGGGCGCCACGAGGCCGCGCTCGGGATGGTCCCACCGGAGCAGGGCCTCCGCGCTTGTCACCCGCCCCGTCTTCAGATCGATGATCGGCTGATAGTAGAGGACGAACTGTTCGCGTTCGATCGCGTGGCGGAGCGCGTTCTCCAGTTCCAGGTATTCGAGGGCCTCGGCGTTCATCTTCGCGGTGAAGAAGCGGAAGGTATTGCGGCCGGCCTCCTTGCCTTTGTACATGGCGGTGTCGGCGTTCTTGAGCAGGGTTTCGGCGTCTTCGCCGTCGTCGGGATAGATGGTGATGCCGAGGCTGCCGGTAACCAGCATCTCGGCGCCGTCGATGACGAAGGGCTCGGCCAGGCACTGCAGCATCTTGCGCGCCACCAGTTCCGTGTTATGGGCGTTGTGAAGGTCGGGCAGGATGACCGTGAATTCGTCGCCGCCGAGGCGGGCCACCGTATCCGTTTCCCGCACGCAGTCGGTCAGGCGCCGGGCGGCCTGGCGGAGCAGTTTGTCACCGGCGTTGTGGCCCAGGGTGTCGTTGACCTTTTTGAAGCGGTCCAGGTCGAGGAACAGGACGGCGATCCGGGATTTGTCCCGGCGGCTCCGGGACAGGGCATGGGACAGGCGGTCCATGAACAGCGTGCGGTTGGGCAGCTTCGTCAGCGAATCATAACTCGCCTGTATGCGCAGCTTTTCCTCGCCCTCCCGGATGGCGCGGTTGGCGGCCTGGGTCTCCACCAATGCCGCACACGCCGTCTCGGCGGAAGAATCCGCCTCTTGCTTTGCCGCCAGAAGCGCCGCCTCGACGGCGTTGCGTTCCACGATCCGGCCCAATTGCGACCCATAGCGGTGCAACAGGGTGTCTCGTTTTCTCCGTCGGCGACGAAAGTCGAACATGGCGCCTCTGTGCAATGACCGGCGTGAAGCAGGGCTGAAACGCTGTCCCATACCTAGCGGACCAGGCTCTAACCAATGGTTAACGGTTGGCCCCGATACTGGCCCTGGAATGGGCCGGGAAACCGGCCCCCGACAGGACGGCGCCGGGTGGACTTTTTCAACGGTTGGTTAACAATTCCCGTCGTAAGGTTTCGCGCTCGCGCGAAGTCAGGTGAACCCCCCCAGGGTCACCGGCCGGGACGGAGTACCTGAATATGGCTGCAAACGGCGGCAGGATCGGCCGCGTTGTCTCCGTTTCCGGGGCGCAGATCATCGCCCTGCTCGACGGCCCAAATAGCGGCAACGGTTCGGCGGACCTGCCGGCGACTCAGATCGGCAGGCTGGTCAAGATGGTCACCTCCGCCTCCACCGTATACGGCATGGTCAGCGGCCTCAGTGTCCCCATCCCGGCGCAGGACGAGGACGCGGACGAACTGAAGATCGCCGAGTTCGAAGCCATCGGCGAGTGCCTGAACGGCACCAACGGCAGCCCAGTCTCCTTCCGGCGCGGCGTTTCCATTTTCCCGGAATTGGGTGACGACGTCTTCGCGACGACCCAGGAGGACCTGGGCCACGTTTACGCCCGTCCCGCCGTGCCCACCATCGGCATCGGCACCGTCCACCAGGACCGGTCGCTGCCCGCGTTCCTGATCACCGACGATCTGTTGGGCAAGCACTTCGCCATCCTCGGCACCACCGGGTCGGGAAAGTCCTGCGCCGTTGCCCTGATCCTGCACGCGCTCCTCGAGCAGAATCCCAACGCCCACGTGGTGGTTCTCGACCCCCACAATGAATACGCGAATGCCTTCGGGGACGTGGCCGAGGTCATCGACCCCGACACCCTGGAGCTCCCTTACTGGCTGCTCACCCTGGAGGAAATGGTGGAGGTCGCGCTGGGCAGCGAGGGCGACGAAAGGGCGGGCGACGCCGCGATCCTCAGCGAACTCATCCAAAAATGCAAACAGGAATTCCCCGGCAACGCGGAGATCGCCGAGACCCTGACCGTGGACACGCCGGTTCCCTACAAGCTGGGTGATTTTACCCGGCTTATCAACGATGCCATGGGCAAGCTGGGGGGTAAGCCCGAGGCCCTGGCGCCGTACCAGCGGCTCAAGGCCCGGTTCGAAACCCTGGAGACGGACAAGCGTTTCGCCTTCATGTTCGAGGGCCTGAATGTGCGGGACAACATGTCGAAAGTCCTTTCGCGCATCTTCCGGGTGCCCGTGTCCGGCAGGCCCATCTCAATCATAAACCTGTCCGGCGTGCCTTCGGAAATCCTGAACGTGGTGGTTTCCGTGTTGTGCCGGATGACCTTCGACCTGGCGCTGTGGAGCGACCGCGCCGTGCCGACCCTGCTGGTGTGCGAGGAGGCGCACCGCTATGCGCCGCAGGACACCGCGCTTGGGTTCGAGCCCACGAAGAGGGCCCTGTCGCGCATCGCCAAGGAGGGCCGCAAGTACGGGGTGTCCCTGTGCGTCGTCAGCCAGCGGCCCTCGGAGCTGGCCACCGACATCCTTTCCCAGTGCAACACGATTTTCGCGCTCCGCCTGAGCAACCAGAAGGACCAGGAGTTCGTGCAGAGCGCAATGTCGGAATCCGCCGTCGGCCTCATCGACTCCCTGCCCTCGCTTCTCAACACCGAGGCCATCGTCGTCGGCGAAGGAGTCTCGGTGCCCATGCGCATGTGCTTCAACGATCTGTCCAAGGAGCGGCGGCCCTTGAGCGGAACCGCCGGGTTCGCGGCCGCTTGGCAGGAAGATCAACAATCGGATACCTTCCTCGAGGAGATCGTCGACCGCTGGCGCCGCCAGCGGCGATAATCCGACGCGACCGAACGCCTGTTCCGGCCATCCGCGCTGGGGGCGCGTTTCGCCGTTGCCGCGCCTGAAACCGTGACCGCGGAAAGCCCCGGGAACCCGGGTCGGGGATCGGCCCGGGCAGGGTCTTTGGCGGGGGGAGAAATGCTGCGTACCTATCCCGATCGCCCCTTCGTCGGCGTCGGCGTCGTCGTCTGGCGCGACGACGAGGTGCTTTTGATCCGCCGCGCCAAACCGCCGCGCCAGGGCCAGTGGAGCCTGCCCGGCGGCGCCCAGAAAGTGGGCGAGACCGTCTTCGACGCGGCCCGGCGGGAGGTGTTGGAGGAAACCGGGATCACCGTCGACGTCCTCGGCCTCGTGGACGTGGTGGATTCCATCCAGCGGGATGACAGGGAACGGGTCCGCTATCACTACACCCTGGTCGACGTGTTCGCCGCCTGGCGGGCCGGCGAGGCGACGGCGGACGACGACGCCGCCGAGGTCGCCTGGGCCGGCCTCGACGCCTTGCCGCCCTTGTGGTCGGAGACGGAACGCGTCATCGCCCTTGCGCACGAGAAGTGGACGGCGCTGAGGGCGCGGCGTCCGGGGTCGCCAGGGACGGAAAATTGACCGCCCGCCGGCATCCGGGCTGACCGGCGCGGCCCCCACCGCGGCGGCGCCCCTGCCTACCGCACGTAAATGGCCCAGGTCTTGCGCATGGCCTCGGCGACCGGCCGGAACACCGGGAACAAGCCGTCGGGTGCCGTATAGGACCACACGTGGACCACGGTTCCGGCGGGCCTGGGAACGACCACGGTCCACTGCTTGAACCGCTGCCCCCCTTGTGTGTAGGCGACCAGGAACTGGTGTCCCCGCAATCGCAAGCCGTTGTTCTCGTACGTGATGGGCCCCTCGCCGAAGTAGCCCACGTCGGTGGCGCCGGCGGCCCATTGGGACTTCAGGTCGGAGACCACGGCGGCGGTGGCCTGTGCGGAATCTTTCGCCGAGGGCGGCTCGACGTTCTGGATGCTGACGACGGCGTAGTACGTTTCCGTCCCCTGCCTGCCGCTGAACGTCACCGTGTGGGCGGACGGCCTGGCGACGATCCACTGGCGCGGATAATCGATGGAAAAGCCGAATTCCGGGTCGGCGAAATGCCGCGCGGCGGCGAGCGGCGGTGGGACGACGGCGGCCGGCGCAACAGGTGGGCGCGCCGGCGCGGCCCGTTGCGGAGGACCGGGCTTCACCGCGACCTCGGCGGCGGCGGGACGGAAGCTGGCGAGGACGCGGTCGAACACCGCCACCAAGCCGTCGAAGGCCCCCGGCGGGGCGATGAACATGAATACGAAATCGGTTTCCCGCCCCCGCGCAACGACCACCCGCGTGCGTATGCCGGCGCCCTCATAGAGCACGGCGCGGGCGGAAAGGCCGCCCACGGTGGCCGGCCCTTCCTCCAGCTTTCGCGACCAGCGTTTTCCGTCGCCCAGATAGGTTGCTTCCAGCCTGGCGGTCATGCCCCCGAGGCCCACGCCGGCGTTGACGGCTCCCGTCTGCACGCTGATGACGTACCCGCTCCGCGACTGAATGACGACATCGGAATTTTTCCCCCTTTCGATCACCCGCGCCCCCACCGGCACGCGCAACGTGAACTTTTTCAGGGGATGGACGTAGGTTCCCGGATCGCCGGCGGGATTTCCGCCGGCCGCGCCCGCAATGGCGGAATGAACCAGCGCCGCCGCCACCAGACCAGCCAATGCCCGGCCCATGCGTTCCTCCGGATTTCGATGCCGTTTCCGCCGACAGGGTACCACGGCCGATGAAGATTCGGGGACGCGGACCACGCCTCCGTCCAACAGACATTCGTTTCGGCGGAAAATTCCTCTATCATGGCCGCCCTGAAAGAGTGCCTGAAGGTCGTTCCATGGCTACCACGGCGTTAATTTCCATCCACTGTCCCGACCGCATCGGACTGGTGGCGGCGATCGCCGGCCGGCTGTTCGATCTTGGCGGGAATTTTGCCGACGCCACGTTTGCGGTGCTCGGAGGCGGCGCCGAGTTCACGGCGGTCTGCGAGTTTTCCGAGGGCGCTGCACTGGAAACCATCGAGGCCGAGCTTCGCGGCCTGCCCGAGCTCGAGGACGCCGACGTCGCGGTCTCCTCTTTCGATCTGGCGCCGGTGCACGCGCCGTCGGGCCACGTCACGCACCGGATCACCGTCAGCGGCGGCGACCGCCCGGGATTGATCGCCCGCCTGTGCGAAGTCTTCGTCCAGTTCGAGGCCAATGTCGTCCGCCTGAACGCGGAGAGAATCCCGGGGCCGCAGACCGACGGGTACGTGGTGAACGTGTCGGTGTGGATTCCCGACGCCAGCGCCCGCTCCTGCCTTGCCACCGTCGCCAATACGGCGGGCGAGCTGGGCCTGTCGTGCCGTTGGGAAGAGGTGTAAAGCCCGGCACCGCCGGTCCAGGGGCGAAAGACGGGGCGAAACCTATCCGTTGGAAATAGGCGATTATACCGATGGGTAATTTCGCCGGTCGCCGAACGAAGGCAAAATCACGGCGAATGACACGCATCCGCTGCATGACCACATTCGCCGGCAACCATCGTTTTTAAGGGCATGCGGCAACCGGCGAATCCATCGGGGGAACGCCGGCAAAAGTGTCCCTTTTGAGGGGTTGCGTACGGTTCCGTTTTGTCCCATCGCACCGACTTTCGAAGGAAGACGATTCCATGCAGATCCCGGCAAGGAGAGCTCCACGAGAAACCGAACGGCGGAATTCCAGCCGAATTTCCATCCTGTTGACCGGTGTCCTTTTATACCGTGACGGCATCGAGGATTGCGTCGTCCGCGACCTGTCGGTGAACGGTGCGATGATCAGTGTCGCCAACGCGCCCGCACAGGGGTCGCCGGCGACGTTGGAGATTGCCCGCGTCGGAGGGTTCCGCGGGCGGGAAAAGGACGTCGCCGGATGCGGGCTCCGCGTCGAGGTGGCGTGGCGCGACAAAGACCAGGTGGGCCTCAGGTTCACCGGCAGGCCCCACGAGGTCGCCGAGACCATGGCCGGATTCCTGCCCTGGGCCGTCCTCGACCCTGCCCTGTATTATTAAGCGGCGGATTAGTGAGGGGCGCCTGCGGGGCGGGCAAAAGCCGCCCTCAGGCGGACCGCGGCATCTTTCCCTTGAGAAATTCGGTCATCTCTTCCGCCGGCAGGGGCGGACTGAAGAGATAGCCCTGCATTTCGTCGCACCGGTATTCGCGCAGGATGGCAAGCTGCTCCGCGGTCTCCACCCCCTCGGCGATGACCTTCCGGTTGAGGCTGTGCCCGATCATGATGATCGCCTTGATGATCTCCACGTCGTCCGGGTCGGTGGCGAGGTCGGCAATGAAGGAACGGTCGATCTTGATGGTGTCGATGGGAAAGCGCTTGAGGTAGCTCAGGGAGGAATAGCCGGTGCCGAAATCGTCCATGGACAGCCGGATGCCCATCTCGTGCAACTGGCCGAGGGCGCGCACGCTTTTCGCCGTGTCCGACATCAGCATGCTTTCCGTGATCTCCAGCTCCAGGCCCGCGGCGTCGACGCCGGTTTCCCGCAGCACCTTGCCGACGACGGAGACGAAGGACGATTCGCGGAGCTGGCGGGCGGACAGGTTGACGGCGACGCAGAGCGGCGGCAACCCCGCCTCGCACCACGCCTTGTGCTGGAGGCACGCGGTCCTGATCGCCCACTCGCCCACTTCGACCACCTGGCCGGTTTCCTCGAGGACGGGGATGAACTGGTTGGGCGGCACCCGGCCGATGTCGGCGGAGTCCCAGCGCATCAGCGCTTCGACGCCCGTGATACGGCCGCTCGGGATATCCACCTTGGGCTGGTAATGGAGGGTGAATTCGCCCTGTTCCAGGGCCTTGCTCAGGCCGTTCCTGATGACCAGGCGTTCCCTGAACTCCTCGTTCAGGGCGCTGGTGAAGGACTGGTAGCTGGCGCGCCCCTCGTTCTTGGCGCGGTCCATGGCGGTGTCGGCGTTCTTCAGCAGGTCGCCGGCGTCGGTCGCATCGTCCGGGTAGACGGTGATGCCGATGCTGGCCGAGACGTACGCCTCGTGGCCGTCCAGATCGAACGGCCGGGCCAGGGAATCGAGGGCGCGCTGGGCCAGGCGGGCGGTGTGCCGGGCGTCCTTCAGGTTGGGCATGATGATGGTGAATTCGTCGCCGCCCAGCCGCGCCACCGTATCGCTGACGCGCGCGCAGGCATCCAGGCGCGCCGACGCCTCCTTGAGCAACAGGTCGCCGAAGGCGTGGCCGAGGGTGTCGTTGACCAGCTTGAACCCATCCAGGTTGACGAACAAAAGCCCCAGTTTTCCGCCCGCGCGATCCGCATTGGCCATGGCCTGGCCCAGGCGGTCGAGGAACAGGAAGCGGTTGGGCAGCCCGGTGAGGGCATCGTAGTTGGCCTGGTAGTGGATGCGCTCCTCATCCTCCTTGTGCCGGGTGATGTCCCCGGTCACGGCGACGTACTGCTCGACCTCGCCGCTGTCCCCGGTAATGGCCGAAACGGTCAGGCGTTCGGCGTAGTCGTCGCCGGTCTTGCCTTTGCTCCACACCTCTCCCTGCCACGTACCATGGGTCTTCAAGGCCTTCAGCATCGCGGCGTACCCGCCGCCCTTCTTCTTCAGGGCGGCGTGGAAGGGCGGGCGCTTGCCCATGACATCGACCGCGGTGTAGCCGGTGATGTCTGTGAACGCCGGGTTGACGTCGGTCACCCGGAACGTCGCATCCATGATGACCACGGCCTCGCGCATGGTGTCCATCACCTTGGCGGACACCTGCAGCATCTCGGCGCTGCACGTCGCCGGGCGCAGCGGGCCCGTGCCGGCGGACCTTTTCACAGCCAGGTTTGTCATCGCCGGTCCCGTATCTCCACGTCCCGGCCGGCCGGACGCGCGCGCCGGGCCCCGGACTGCGGAATTGTGTGGGTAAAATCACGAATTGTAGGATCTCCTCCCCCACCTACTGCCTTTAGCCAGCCCAAAAGGCGTGCCCCGGCGCCAGGCCCGAGCCGGATCGGTGCCGGCTGTTTCCTGTCCACCGCCGCCTTTCCCCATAACCGCAAAATATGAATAAATTAAAAAGGCGCGCGCCCTGCGTCCGGGGAATCCCGATCCCGGGCGGCCGCGCCGAATGTGGGTTCAGCGGCCCGTTTAGGCGCCGGTGCCGGCGCATGGCCCGTTTACGCGCCGGGCAAATATTGGGTTACAGTAGTGTCCTGTCATGCCGGGAACAGCGGACAGGAACGGGAGGGAAACGCCATGAAAGACGGCCTCCGGGTGATGGACAGCGATCTCCACGTCATCGAGATGGAGGACGTGTACGAGACCTACTTCACCGGCCCCCATCGCGACCGGCGGCCCCGTTACCTGGGCTGGAGTCCGGCCGACATGCCGCACTGGGATGTACAGGGCCGGATGATCCCCCCGTGGGCGGCCTCCGAGGCCGTGATCGGCCCGCAGAAGTTTCTCCACGCCCGCACGGATGCCCTGTACAAGCCCGTTCTGCGGCGTGGCTACGACGCCCAGTCGACTCTCGACGCCATGGACCGGGAAGGCATCGACGTCAGCGTCGTCTACCGTACCTTCGCCCACATGGTGGTCTCCATCGACGATCTGGAGCCGGCGTACGCCACCGCCTGCTGCGCCGCCTTCAACGACTGGCTGGCGGCGTATTGCGCCCGGGACCCGGCGCGGCTCAGGCCCGCCGCCATCGTTTCGCTGCACGACGCCGAGCTGGCCGCCGCCGAGGCCCGCCGCGCCGTCGACGAAAAGGGCCACGTCGCCGTGGTGGTGCTGCCCATGCCGTGCAACGGGCGTTACGTCCATGCCCGTGAATACGACGTGCTGTGGGCGGAGATCGCGCGCCTCGGCGTGCCCCTCGTCTTCCACGGGACCAGTGGCGGGGCGAGCGCCGATTACGCCTCCAACCGGTTCCGCGGACTGGCCAATTTCCGCACCCTCAATCATGCCAGCGCCTTTCCCATGGAACTGATGCTGGCCATGGGCGCCATGCTCGTCGGCGGCGTGCTGGAGAGATTCCCCGACCTGCGCGTCGGCTTTCTCGAGGGCAACTGCGGCTGGCTGCCGTGGTGGCTCAACCGGCTGGACGACCAGTGGCGCAAGTACGGCGGCGGCGAGACCGTCACGCTGTCCGCCCTTCCCAGCGAGTACTTCGCCCGCCAGTGCTTCATCGCCACCGACGCCGACGAGGACCTTCTGACGGTCGTCGTCGATGCGTTCGGGGACGACAATATCGTCATGAGCGTCGACTATCCCCACGCCGACGGCCCCTTCCCCGACGGGGTGAAGACCTTCCTCGGCCTCCCCGGCGTCGGCCGGGCGAGCAAGGAAAAAATCATGTGGGACAACTGCCGCCGCCTGTACGGTTTCGACACCGACCCGGCGGCGTGACCACGGGCCGGCCGTCAGGCGGCGCGCCCCCGGTTTTTCCAAAATACGTAGGTCCAGGCCAGCCAGTAGCGTGTCAATTGGGACCGGAGAACCGCTATCTGCGCCTGGTATTCCCGCCGGTACTTGACGTCCCCGCCCACGAACACGCTCCACGCCTTCTTCAAAAGAAGCCTGAGAACATCCCTGTTCAGGGCGCGGATGCGGGCCAGGAAATCATCGGCGGACGCGGTGCTTTCGGTGGCCAGGGCGTAAGCGTGTTTGTCGATCATCCGGACCTCCGCAACGTCCCGCGGCCGTTGCCGGCCCTCCCGCTATCTCCTTCCATATCAAGAAAGGTTAGCCGAGATTGCGCCCGTCCACCTTGACGCGGGTCAACCGGCGCCTCAGGCGCGCTTCCTGATCAGGAACGTGTAGACGCCGTTTTCCTCGGTGCTGTCGACGAGTTCGTCGCCCGTGGCCCGGCAGAAGGCCTCGAAGTCCTGCACGGCGCCGGGATCGGTGGCGAGCACCGTCAGCGTATCCCCGGCGGCGACGTCCTTGAGCGCCCTCTTGGCCTTGAGGACCGGCAACGGGCAGTTCAGTCCCTTGGTGTCGAGCACCGTCGTCACGGCGTGTACCCCATTCTTGGTCGGGCGGGCCGGACAAACGCGAACCGCGCCCCGGACCGGCCTCGATAGGGCGGCCATTCTACAATAACCATCGGGCCTTGTAATCTGTGCCGGGCGTCGCCCGGATGCCCGGCCCTTTGCCGATTCCGGTTCCGGGCACGGGCCTGGAAGCCACCGGAAAAAATCTCCCGGCCCGTCGTCCAATCCTTGTGTTGACAGTGACTCTGGATTACATTAGAAGCCCCTAACGTATTATTCCGAAACGGAAATTCCGCACGGTCCGGAGGTCCCTCTGGACCGGGAAGCACATTGAACATCGTATTCACCGTCGCCGGGCGATAGCCCGGATACGCCGTCCGGGCGGGGCGGCAATATGCCTGCCACCTGGCCGTCCGGACATAAGGCACCGCCACCGATGCAGATCTACCTCCCCATCGCCGAGATGTCCGTAAACGTGTTTCTCATTCTCGGCATGGGAGGCGGGGTGGGGTTTCTTTCCGGGTTGTTCGGAGTCGGCGGCGGCTTCCTGATGACGCCGTTGCTGATCTTCATCGGCATTCCACCGGCCGTCGCGGTGGCCACCGAGGCCAATCAGGTCGTCGCGTCGTCCGTTTCCGGCGTCCTCGCCCATTGGCGACGCGCCAACGTCGATATCAAGATGGGCATGACCCTGCTGGCGGGCGGCATCGTCGGGTCCTCCTTTGGCGTATGGCTGTTCACGATTCTGCGCGGTCTCGGGCAGATCGACCTGGTGATCAAGCTCTCCTACGTGATTTTCCTGAGCGTCATCGGCGTCTTGATGCTGTCCGAGAGCGTAGGGACCCTGATGCGCGTCAAGCGCCAGGTTCGCCGCAAGCGGCACCATCACTATTGGATCCACGGCCTGCCCCTGAAGATGCGTTTCCGCCGCTCGCGCCTGTATATCAGCACCCTGCTGCCGATCGGCATCGGCTTCCTGGTCGGCGTACTGTCGGCGATCATGGGGGTGGGCGGCGGCTTCATCATGGTCCCGGCCATGATCTACCTGCTCGGCATGCCGACGGTGGTGGTTGTCGGCACCTCGCTGTTCCAGATCATATTCGTGACCGCCAATGTCACCATCCTGCAGGCCGTCAACAACCAGACGGTGGATGTGGTCCTGGCGCTGCTTTTGCTCACCGGCGGCGTCATCGGGGCGCAGATAGGCGCCCGGGTGAGCGGCCGGCTGCAGGGTGAGCACCTGCGCGGGCTGCTGGGACTCCTGGTTGTGGGTGTCTGCGCAAAGCTGGCCTACGATCTGACGGTCACGCCGCTGGATCTGTTTTTCCTTGGCGGCGTGGTGGCGAACTGATGCGCGGGCCCAGATATCTTCCGGTACAGGCCACTAGAACCCCCCGGAAATAATCTCCCGGCCCGTCGTCCAATCCTTGTGTTGACAGTGACTCTGGATTACATTA